>NZ_JASHKU010000027.1:94313-100141 GCF_030056875.1 Rhodococcus sp. IEGM 1351
CGCTGCACGCCCGCGTCTACGCGAGGTCGTAGTTCCGTAGTTCCGTAAGTCCGTGAATCAGTATTTGAGGGAGCGATCGGCGGGAACTGCACTTCTACGCTCCGCGATCACGTCGAGTCAGCCCGGACCGGTTCTTTGGGTGCGAAAGTCCGTAGATCCGCAGATCCGTAAAAGCGGAATGGGTGAACGGGAACTGCACCGGCGGCGGCCGCGATCGTGCAAGGCGTCGTGCAGGGTCGCCAACGTTCGGCCAGGCGCGCTGGCCTGCGACGGGGCGAGGCGGAGAGGCGTTGATGCAACGCCAACACTCCGTGTATACGGGTTTACGGAAACACGGAAAGCCGTTTTTCCGCGTGTCAGTCCATCAGTAGATGCTGAAGTCCGCGTACGCTGACCTCCGTAGATCCACTAGTACGCACCTTGCAGCTCGTGCGACTCAGCTTGCACACCCGCAAGATTCGGGATCTACCAGTGCAAATCCATGCGGACACACGGAAATACGGAAATACGCAGGAGCGGACATGCGGAAGTGGGAGACATGCTTGTCATCACAACACTGAACCTCAAAGGCGGTTCCTCGAAAACCACGTCAGCCGCCTTCATCCTCCACGCACTCCATGAATCGGGGCTCAAAGTCCTCGGCGTTGACGCAGACGGAGAGAACGAGTCACTTCTGCAGTGGGGGAGTCTCGGCGAATGGCCTTTCCCGGTCATCGGCATGGCCGTCCCGAACTTGCACAGGCAGCTTCCGGGTATCGCGAACGGCAAGTACGACGCTGTAGTCATCGACACGCCACCGATGAAGGAGCAGCGAAGCATCGTGCTCTCGGCTGCACGACTTGCAACACACGTCGTCTGCCCGATGGCCCCGACACCGATCGAGTACAACCGTCTTCCCGCGGTACGACAATTGCTTGCGGACGTCGCCGAACTTCGGGACGGGGACGCCCCTGCCTTTGCAGTCCTGTTCACCCGAACTGTCTCGAATGCGGCCTCGACAGAGGTGTACCGAGAAATGGTCACCGAAGACGGTGACTACGTACTCAAGCCAACTGTCGGCCGTCTCGAGCGCTACTCCCAGGCCTTCGGGATGACGATCGAGAACGCACTCAACTCGGCCTACGGGGATGCGGTGATCGAGCTCCTCGACCTCGACGCGCAGAAGGAGATCGCATGACATCCGCAGCAGACAGAATCCGCGCCAGTGCCGAGCGCGCGCGAAGGCCAGTGGCGGCGCAACCCCAACCGGAGGAGGAGCAAGAGCCAGTAGTGGCCGCCCCAGCGGCGAGGGTGCATGAAGACAAGCCCCGCAAGGCTGCCGTCCGTGCGGTCCCTGTCATCGCTCCCCGGCAGAAGGACATCCGCAAAAACGTCGACCTCTCGCCCGATCAGAATGACCGGCTGGGGGACTGGCAGCGCGCCGCAGCAAGAGAACTCGGCGTAGCCCGAGTGACGGCCCAGGACGTGCTTGTTGCACTCGTGGAAAAACTCCTTGCAGATCCCGACCTGAGCGAGCAAATCAAGAAAGACCTGCACAACACCCGCTTCTAGCTGCAACTCCGTACATCCGTAAACACGAGGATCCGTAAACGCTGATATGAGGAAGTCCCGTCGGCGCGCACCGACGGGACCCCTTCGACCGGGCACACCCCTAGGAAGGACAACCCGATCATGATCGACGATAGCTTGCAGTCGGCACGCCGCCGGCTCAACTCGAAGTCAGCCGCGTTGCTTGCAATCACTGCAATGACGTTGGCTCTTGCAGCCCTTGTCTTCACACTCTCGTTCGACGCTCAAAGACAGCTCATCCTCGAGATCGGCGTCAAACCTGAATTCGCCTGGATGGCGCCGGTCGCACTCGACATCACGACCACTGCCGCACTACTTGGACTGACCGTCCTGGCCGACGACGAGGAGTACCACTCGGCCCGTGTCTACTGCCGAGCGTTCGCCGTCGCCACCGTGCTGTTGAGCGTTGCAGGCAATGGATACCATGCCTTTGGGCTCGCCAATGTCCGGCTTGCCCAGACCGCTGCGGGAATGGACGTCGGATACGACCCGCAGCCCGCGAAGGTCGCCGCCTTCATTGCGACGATCGCGCCCCTTCTGTTCTTGGCGCTGATGCACCTTTTCACGATCATGTTGCGTGCAATCGTGAACGAGCGTGCACGCTACCTCCGTGTTGTCTCCGAACACTTGCAGCGAGAGAAGGACAGCGCGGAACGAAGCACAGTCGTTGACGAGCAGTCACACGCTCCGACCGATGTACTCCTCGACGGCTACAACGAACTGGCTGCACCGAATTTGGAACCGCAGCCAACGATTGCACCCACTGCCTACTCCTTCGGTCCTGACGAGGAGGCCAGCGAACTGCGTGCACCCAGTCACGAGGAGTTCGCCACCGTCACTGCATCCGAACTGGAGCCGGTGCACGACCTCTACGCCGCCGCGGCAACCACCCGCAACGGATACGAGCAGACCGAATCAGGCTTGCAGGCCTTCCTGGTGAGCTGCAATCTCCGTCCGCAGGAGAAGGAAGTTGCGGCATTGCTCCTCGAGCGGCCGGATCTGACCTACGCGCAGGTTGCAGGGATGCTCCCGGACGAACCGGTCGAGTCCACCGTTTGCAGGCGGTGGCACCGGTTCAAGGACGCTGCAATGGACGAAGGCTTCGATATTCCACCCCTGCCTCGGATCCCGTTCACTGCTGCAACTGCTGCCGACACGGAGGAGTTCTCGGACAACCGCGAACTCCTCCCGGTCTAGGAACAGCGCAGACAGTCGACGAACGATGAGGGACCGGGCGGGCGGCGAACGAGAACTGTCTGGCGTCGCTCGCTCCGACCGCCCCACGACGTCACGTGATGAAACGACCCGGCAGCGAGTGGGTGGTCAGCTATCGTCCGCCGCGAGTGTTAGGTACCCGTCGAATATGTCGCCCGCGTCCTTCCTGCTCACAGCGAAGGGGCGGTGATCGAGGTGTCCGACGAGATGCTCGCCGCTCGCGATTGGGTGATCGAGCAACTCCGCTTCCCGCAGCGCGCGCCTCGCACAACGGCCGTCATCGCTTGGCACCACGTCTCTGCAACAACACAGTCGGCGGTAGCCGGCCTCTCGAACGCGATC
Organism: Rhodococcus sp. IEGM 1351; assembly: GCF_030056875.1. Lineage (NCBI taxonomy): Bacteria > Bacillati > Actinomycetota > Actinomycetes > Mycobacteriales > Nocardiaceae > Rhodococcus > Rhodococcus sp. IEGM 1351. The sequence continues at coordinate 97,440 of NZ_JASHKU010000027.1, forward strand.
CTCGACGCGAACGAGCTCGTTGCACAGCCGAGCTGGTGGTTCAGCCTCACCGGACGGCCTCGCGGATACCCGCAACTGACAACCAGGCAGCGTGCAGAGCTTCAACAAGCGCATACAGCTTTGCACTGGCCGTTGCGCGAGGAGGGGCCCGAGATTCGCCTCGTTGCAGTCGTAGAGGACGTTGTTGCACGCCTCGTTTCCCACCCCGCGTGGGCGCACCCGCTACTCGACGGCCCCCGAACCATCCTCGAATTCACCATCGAATTACAGATGATCACGGCCGCGGCGCACGACCTATTCAGGCTTCGCGCGAACACCCCAACGGCCCCGGTCAACGACGGAACCGACAACCTCGCCAGAGCACGCGCCGAATGGGAACGACGCCAGGTAGTCGCTGCGAAGGCGGAAGCCGGTCTCATCGACCGAGGTGCAGCACTCCGTGCCTACGAAGACGCGCTGACACCTATCGCAACGAGCCTCCACAACCTCCGCGCCATCACCGAGATGGCCACCGGGGGAGCCGACGTCGACCAGCTCTACGAAGGCATCGTCGGCGCCGAGTACGCCGTCGAGCGGACCTCCGCGCTACGCAACGACATCGACGACATCCGCGCAGCCCTCGATGCCCAGGTCACCTACCTCGACAGTCTCATCGGACCACACCGGAATGCCTGAGTGAACTAATGCGTGCATGCGTTCGTTCCAGAAGACGGTGCTGCCGCGACACCGCTCCGCGCTGACTTGCCCCCTATGCCAGCTGGTGGCGCCGCTCAGTGGTCGGCGGGGGAGGTGGGTGCGTTCCGTCGTGCCTTCTCGCGGGCGAGGTACTTGTACAGGCCTGGCTGGCTGAGATTGAAACGCTTCGTCAGCTCTGCGACGGAATGCCCCGCGTTGTGCAGGTCGTAGAGTTCCGACTGTTGTGCAGCGTTGAGGAGTGGTTTGCGGCCGGCGAAACCGCCTGCAGCCTTACGGCGCGCATTGCCCTCCATCGTGCGCAGACGAATAAGGCCGGACTCGAACTCGGCAAAGGTAGTGGACAACATCGCGAACACCGTTCGCCCGATAGGCTCCCGCGGGTCGTGGACCGCGCCGTCGAACATCAACAGCACATCGCGGGCCTGGAGATCGGTGGCGATCGCGCTGAGATCGGCAACCGAACGGGCCAGTCGATCCAACGAGGTGACGACCAGGGTGTCCTGCGCTGACAAGGCCGACAAGGCCGCGGTTAACGCTGGTCGAGGCCTCTCCGTGCCTGTCAGCCCGTGATCTACATGAATGGAGTCATCGGCCACGCCTAACACTCGCAGCTGATCGCGCTGGCCCTGTTCGTCGTCCGTGGACGACGAACAGCGTGCGTACCCGATCAACATACCCACATCGTATTCTACGAATAGACCTCTCCACGTAATACCAGGAGGTCAAGGGTGGAAATTGCTGGGACTTCCCGCTGAGCACTCACCGTTCCGAAGCACCGGCGAGTTTGCGAGCGAAGGCCGCGGGCGCGGGGGATTGAGCGATGCCCCGATCTGAGCAAGATCGGGGACATCCTTCACCGGAGGGAGGATCGCCCATCCCTCAAGGAGGACCCATACTGACATGCCCTGAGGCGCGGGGTGATCGGAGGGCGCGGCTGCGTTCGCATCAATCGAGAAAGTTCAGCGGCAAGAAGATGATGTGAATGCTGTCGCACGGCCATGGTTGGCGGCACTTGACGCAGTCCGAACCCACTGACTCGTCAGAGGTGATGTGAGCATCGAAGCCCTTCTGCAGAACCCGGGCGTGGACTCCAAGTTGCATCGGGTCAAACGGAGCCGCCATACCCCCGCTCAGCCTGGATAAATGCAATTCTGACCGGGCGATGTGGGCATGGGCGAGGATCGGCGATCCTGTCGTGTCTCACGTACTGGGCAACTAATCGCCATACCGGGCGATGTGCTGCCCTGGACTGAACGGCAATGAAGATGCCAATACGCTTAGATGCGTCCTCAACACCGAGCCGACAATAGGGTATCGACCGTCGCTCGGCGGTGTCACAACTCCGTACAGATCCCCTGAGGGAGTAACCAGACCATATGTACCAAGCTTTGCGGAAGCGCGATATACATCGACTTCGGCGGAGCCTTCATATGAGTCGATCGCGCTCGCGACGACCTCCTCGAACTCGGTAGCTGACATCAAATAGTCGTTCCGATGGTCGAATCCTTTTCCTATCGGCGTGAATTCGAGCAAAGACCACCTAATCACCCTCCTATAAGGCGTCAATAGGCGTCCAATATCGGATATGCAGCTGGCATTCTGGCGGCTTACGACAGTTCTCACGATCATCGGCCGGTTTACCCGTTCATGAAAATCTAGAGCGCTGATAACCGCATTGAAGTTGCCTCGTGTCGATCGGAAATTGTCGTGCCGATCGGCAGTGCTCCCATCGAGCGAAATGCCTGTAAGGGAAACCTTTCCGCCGCGGATCCGATCCTTCAAATCTTCGCTGAACCTTTGGAAGTTAGACTGCAATTCGACTGATAGACCGATGGAGTCGGCGAAGTCGATCAGGGCAGAAATGTCATGTCTAAGACTGGGGTCCCCACCAGCGAAGACGAACCTCTCGATACCTGCGTACTTACAGATTCCGATCAAGCGAACTGCTTCAGGTCAAGTCCAGGGAGGTGGTGTACGACGTCGTCGCGTGACTCCTCGTCGGGTAA
>NZ_JASHKU010000028.1:0-90575 GCF_030056875.1 Rhodococcus sp. IEGM 1351
CGCCGGACGAAAGTAGTCACAGTTCAAACAGTTACACCGTTAACTTGACAGACCCCACGAGGGTTGCAGGCGGCCGTACATGCGCTCGGCGGCGATCTCGTCCCGCTGGTGGTTTGGCAAACGGTAGCCAACCCCCGCCCCGTCGGGTGTAGCCGACAAGTGCCGACCGGGCCGGAGAAGTCGACACCTTCGTTCAGGGCCGATCGTCAGTCACAAGTATTCGCGAGGTGTTGTTGGTGTGGTTACTGGTCACGAAAGCAGTAGTGACAGGTGAGCTGCTTGGTTTCGCAGTGCGTCGATGTGGTGAAACATCAGGTGGAAATGGTTGATGTGTCCGGATAGAACCAGGCCGGCGACGAGGGTGCCGGCAGCGGATCGGATTGGCACTGAGACGCAGGCAGAGTCATTGTGCAGTTCGCCGACCTGAGTGGCATAGCCCTGATCGCGGACGAGGTCGAGGTGCCTGCGGAGTTCGCTGCGCACGTGGACGGTCCGGGCCGTGAGCGGTTGGGGGCCTCCGCGCTGGAAGGTCGAGTCGAGCCTGTCCTTCTCGGCAAGGATCAGCTTGCCGACGGCGCTGGCGTGGAGGTGCTGGTTGAGGTAGTTCTCGTCGGACCGGCACGGGTACTCCGGATCCGGGGCGATCAGGCGTACCACTGTGTCGGTGTACGAGTAGAGGCGGACACCGAAGCGGATCTCGTTACGTAGCTCGGTGAGGAGATCGCGGGCGGCTGTGCACACCGTTGGTCTGATGGCGGTGTTGGCTAGCGCGGCGACCTTGTGGCCCAGTGCGAAGCAGCCTGGACGATCGGGCCGACGACGGACGAATCCGTCGTCGACCAGAAGCGTCAGCACCCTGTATACGGTCGCGGGAGGTATGGCCAGTGTGTCTGTGATGTCTCTGGCTGTTACTCCTTCGCCCGCGCGAGCCACTTCCGCGAGGATTCTTAACGCGTTCTGGATCGCCCGTGGTTGACGTCCCGAGATAGCAGGGGCGGAGGCCGCAGTCTGAGCATTCACGCTTCATCCAGATACGAGTTGTTGCTGTGACATTCTGCGCCGCAGCGGTTGTGGGCCCGGCTCCGTGGTTTGTCGACTGATTGGCGTCGACGTCGGGCCGGGGTCGGGCAGGCAACGCGTTGAGGCCATTGTCGGTTGTTTCCCTCGCCGTTCACCGCAACAATGCTGGCCTCGCGGCGAGGGACGGTTGCCATGACCTCCTCAGTCGCCGGATCGACGACGTCAAAGCGGGCCTGATCGTCAGTCCCGTAGGCGACTTGTGATGGATTGGAGGAAGGCGACTGTCTCACTCTCGCGATTGGTGGATTCGCTGTCGGTAGTTCCGTAGGCACGGTTGGCGGACAACTTGACGATGACGGCATTCGTCGACGGGTCGACATACACGAACTGGTTGTACACGCCGATGGCGCTGAACTCGCCACGGTTGCCGGCGGGAATCCACCACTGGTAGCCGTAGCCGAGGTCAAATCGGTGGGTGCCGACGATCGGCTGTCCGGGCTGCAGATGCGTGCCGCTCAGGACCACGGAATTGCGTACCCACTCCTCCGGGACAATCTGCTTGCCTTGCCACCTGCCGACGTTGCGGTACAGCTCGCCGAGCTTTGCGAAGTCCCGGGCAGTCATGTTCAGACCCGCGAAAGCGACCTCCATGCCGGCCGAGTCGACCAACCAGTGCCCAGGTGAGGTCATGCCGAGCGGTTCGTACAGCTTTTCCTGCATGTAATCGGTGATCGAGCGGTTCGTCGCCCGCACCAGCAGGGAACCCAGTACCTGAGTGTCGCCGGAGTTGTAGCGGCAGATCGTGCCTGGCTCGTTCTCGCGGACGACGCCGGCGACGAACTCGTCGAGGGTGCCTATGCCGCCCATTGCAGCGTTGAGGCGAAACACGTCCGACTCAGGGTCGTGGTAATCCTCGTTCCAGCGCGCACCGGACGACATCTGTAGGACCGCTTTGATCGGGACGCCGTCGTACGCAGAGCCCGGGTCAACGGGTACGTAGGCGCTGATGGGGTCGTCGATGTTCGTGATGTGGCCCTCGGCGACGGCAATACCGACCAGTGTCGAGATGAAACTCTTCGCGACTGACATGGAGATCCACGGAACATCAGGTCCACCGGTGAGTGCGTATCGCTCGTGGCGGACGACTCCCTCGACAAGTACCAGCAGCGCCGCAGTGTCGGTCTCGACGAAAAAGTCTTCGAACGACTTCGAAGTGCCCGCGAACTCATACGTTTCCGGCAGTGCAATCGTGGCACCGGCCGGCCATTCGTACGGTGTCGACGATGGTGTCAATTCGCTAGCGGGGAGAACACTCGCCAGCCGACAGAAGTTGTCGTGCTGGGGTGCCCCGGTGAACAAACCCAGTCCAGCGAGCTTGGCGATTAGTTGGTCGGTCATGGTCGTCCTTAGGTAGGGGTTGCCGGGACGGCAGGGGTCGCTTGCCCGGATCTGTTCCCGCGGAAGCGGGACCACACAGTCGGCACTGTTGGCGGAAAGTAATTCCCACATGGCGGTTCGGGGTGGGTGCTGGCACCGTCGAGAGCAGCCACCTGTCACATGGGAGCGCAGATGCCGGGCGCCGCGGAGGTGTTCCGGCCGAACGGGGCGTCGGGCAAATTCGTTCATCTGCTGTACACTGAAATTTAGCAGTACCAAGTGGTTAGCACAACCATTTGGTACCCATAATTTTGATTCTTCGGTGAGGTTAGGATTCGGTGATGAACGCAGAGCGTGTGGACGGTCGTACCCTCCGCTACCAGCACCGACGCCCAGAGTTGCTGGCGGCGGCAACGGAGTACGTTCTCGATCACGGCTTCGGGGATGTGTCCTTGCGTCCGATCGCGCATGCGCTCGGCGTGACGCACGCGACTTTGCTGCGGCACTTCTCGTCGAAGGATGAGTTGCTGCTGCAGGTGCTGGAGAAGATTCATGCCGATTTCCAGGAACGACTGAGAACCGATGCCGAACTGCGCGCCGCGGATTCGACAGCGGCTTTCGTTCGCATCGTGTGGCGCCGGTTGTGCGAGCCGCGCGAGCAACGCCAGTTCGTATTGCTGTTCGAGCTTGTCGGGCGCACAGCGAGGGACCCCGACCGTGGAGGGCGGCTCGTGCAGTCGATCATCAACGACTGGCTCCTGCCCGTCGAAGAGCGGTTGGGACAAGAAGGGTGGCCGCCCGACGAAGCCTCGACAATGTCGACGCTCGTCTTGGCGCAGGTGCGTGGTCTGCAGCTGGATCTCATCATGACCAGGGACCGCGACCGGGTCGATCGGGCCTTCGAATCTACTGTCGATCTGGTGGCACGTCCAAGAGTCCGGTGACCGACACGCGCGTCGTTTCCCCTGGTTCGGCAAAGGGAAACGACCCTGCGCCGTATCGGTGCGGTCTCCGACTCCGATGGGCGAGATCGACTCCGGCCCGGCATGGCCGAGCTGGAGTCGATCTCGACTCGAGGACCCTAGGCCTGCTGTAGCAGTTGATCTTTCGCGGCCGCGTACTCGCGGGTGAGGCGTTCGACGATCTCCGCCGCCGGGACGACGGCGTCGACGGCGCCGATGCCCTGTCCGGCACCCCAGATGTCGCGCCAGGGCTTGGCTTCCGACTTCGTGCTCTTGTCCGCGTCCTCGCCGACACCGAAGTTCATGGCGGACGGGTCCGACACGGCGAGGTTGTTCGGGTCGAGTCCGGCGGCCTCGATGCTGCCGCGCAGGTAGTTGCCGTGCACGCCGGTGAACAGGTTGGAGTAGACGATGTCGGACGCGGTGGAGTCGACGATCATCTGCTTGTAGCCCTGGTCCGCGTTGGCCTCTTCGGTGGCGATGAACGCGGACCCGATGTAGGCGAGGTCGGCGCCTGCGGCCTGCGCGGCGAGGACCGAGCGGCCGTGGGCGATCGAGCCCGACAGCAGGACCGGCCCGTCGAACCACTCGCGGATCTCCTGGATCAACGCGAACGGCGACAGGGTGCCCGCGTGTCCGCCGGCACCGGCCGCGACGGCGATGAGGCCGTCGGCGCCCTTCTCCACCGCCTTCTTCGCGAACTTGTTGTTGATGACGTCGTGGAGGACGATGCCGCCGTAGCTGTGGATGGCCTCGTTGACGTCGGCGCGGGCGCCGAGGGACGTGATGACGATCGGGACCTCGAACTCGACGATGGTGGCGAGGTCCCCGTCGAGACGGTCGTTGCTCTGGTGGACGATCAGGTTGACCGCGTACGGCGCGGACGGGGTCTCGGGGTTGTTGGCGTCGTGCTTGGCGAGGGCTTCGGTGATGCGGGTGAGCCATTCACGCAACTCGGGCTGCGGGCGGGCGTTCAGGGAGGGGAACGATCCGACGATGCCCGACGTGCACTGGGCGATCACCAGGTCGGGACCCGAGACGATGAACATCGGCGACGCGACCACGGGCAGGCGAAGCCGGTCTTGCAGGATGGGGGGCAGGCTCATGGGTACTCCTTGTCGGGAAGTCAGTTCGGGAAAGTGATTGTCACTGCACAAGTGAGCCGGCTTCCGAAGCCCGGAGGTCTTTGCGAAGAATCTTGCCCGCCGCGGACTTGGGCACGATGTCTATGAACTGCACCTTGCGGACCTTCTTGTGTGGGGACACCCGCTCGGCGACGAACGCGATGACTGCGGCCTCGTCCAGTTCGGCGCCCTGCTGCTTGACGACGAACGCCTTCGGCACCTCTTCACCCTCGCCGTTCGACACTCCGATGACGGCGGCGTCGGCGATCTGCGGGTGGGTGAGCAGCAGCGCCTCGAGTTCGGCGGGTGGCACCTGATAACCCTTGTACTTGATCAGTTCCTTCATTCGGTCCACGATCGTCACCACGCCCTCCGAATCGACGGTCGCGATGTCGCCGGTGTGTAGGTAGCCGTCCGCATCAATGGTCTCGGCGGTTGCTTCGTCGTTGCCGAGATATCCGGCCATGATGTTCGGGCCCTTGCACCACAGCTCACCAGGCTTCGACACCCCCTCGGCCGGATACGCGATCTCCTCGCCGGTGGCCGGATCGATCAGCTTGCATTCCATGTTGGGAATGGTCAACCCGACTGAGTTGCGGGGGATGTCGTCTCTCTCGAGAGGAATGAGGTGGCTAGCAGGACTCATTTCGCTCATTCCGAATCCCTGCAGGACCTTGCATCCCAGCCGCTTCTCGATCACTCGAGCCAGGTTGTCGTCGAGTGGGGCTGCGCCCGACAGCATCACTCGGACGCTCGATAGATCGTAGTCATCGACGACGGGGTTCTTGGCCATGGCCACCGCGACGGGCGGCGCGATGTAGATGTAGCTGCATTCTTCTTCCGAAACGGTACGGAGGAACTCGACCAGATCGAATTTAGGCATCGTGACGAGCGTGGCTCGCTGATGCAGTGTTGCGTTCAGCACCCCGGTCAATCCGTAGATGTGGAAGAACGGAAGGACGGCCAGGACACGTTCCTGCGGAGTGATTCCGAGCCATGGCTGAACTTGGCAGAGGTTGGCGACCAGGTTGCGGTGGGTGAGCCGGACGCCCTTCGGACGGCCCGTGGTCCCGGACGAGTATGGCAGCACTGCGAGATGTGTCGCCGGGTCGAAATCGACCTTGGGTGCCGGAATCTGTTGTGCCAGCATTTGTTGTAGTGACGGGTGTTCGTCGCCTGTTCCATCGAGAACCAGGACTCGGTGTGCGCCGATTCCGGCAGCGCGAGCCGCGGACCACGCCTGAGGAAGGAGCGCCGACGTGGTGAAGAGGAACGACGCCGAGGAGTCGGTCAGCTGTTTGGTGATGTCCTCTGCGGTGTACAGCGCATTGATGGGGGTCGCAGTCCCTCCTGCGCGCAGGATGCCGTGAAGCGCGACCGCGAACTCCGGTGAGTTCGGGGCGTGCAGCCCGACCACCTCGCCGACAGTCAGGCCTTGGGCGGTGAGTGCGCCGGCTACCGCATCGATGCGTGCAACCAGGTCGCGATACTCGACGGTTGTACCTGAGCTCCGGTCGCGGAAAGCGGTCCGTTGCAATTCTTCGTCGGACAAGGTGCCGAAAAGAAGGTCGTACAGACTCGATTCGGGGATGACGACGTCAGGGTGTGGGCTGGTGAAACTCACGGATGTACCTTCCATTTCGGCGAGGTGAGGGACGGTTGTGATCAGGCGACCAAAGTGGACGCCGAAAGCGGTCGACGCCGTGCCGGGTGCCGCGGTCCGGTCACCCCTGCAATTGGCCGAGGGCAGTGACCGCCGAGGCGAAGGTGGTTGCCTTGACCGTTCCCAGGGTGTCGGGATCCTTCCCCAGTAGAGGGGTGGCAACCTCGAGCGCGGTATCGAGGACACCGTCGGCCGGGGCGGTGCGGTCGACCAATCCGTGCGCACGAGCCTCGGTGCCGCCGTAGCGATGCCCATGCCCACTCGTCATGGCAGTGATCGCGGTCCGGTGGTCCAGTTTCGATTGGATGAGAGCCGCCATTCCAGGCATGAACGGAAGCCTGAAATCCACCTCTGGGAAGCAGAGATTCCCCGGGGTCGGATCGCATGATCCGGGAGTCATGGGCAACGGCGAACATCGCGCCGGCACCGCACGCGTGGCCGTTGACAGCTGCCACCGTAGGTAGTGGGAAAGTCAGAATTCTGGTGAGCAGGGATTGAACGCGTCCGACGTGCCACGCCATTCGAACATGTTGTGTTACAACCCATTCAATGTCCAGGCCATTGGTATCGAACTTTCCTCTGGCTGTCGTCACCAATGCCGGGGAGGGGCCCGCCTGGATTTCCTCGAGGTGGCGTTCGACTGCAGTGATCGAGGATAAAGGGAAGCGGTTCTCGCCGTCTCCGAGGTCGAGTACGGCGATATCGTCCTGATGGTTCACGGAGGTAGTCATGAGTGTCTTTCGCGGACGCGAATCGCTGCGAGTCTGTGAAGATCAGCGTTCGACCAGTGTGGGGGTAGTGGGGGGTGCTGTCCGTGCCCGTGGGGGCCAGGCGGGTCGATCGGTCCTTATAGCCGCGTCCGCCCGGTCGAGTGTGCCGACATTCGAATATCCGGTAATGCCACATCCCGCCTACCTCGATCCTGAGAGGCGCCGTCGTCGGGACGGCGCGAACACCGAATCTAGCAGTACCAAACGGTTAGGTAAACCATTCGGTACTACTAAATTCTCGGGCCGCAGTCCCGAGCGGCAGGAGAGGGATGTCAGGCCGAGCTGTTCGATTCCGCTGGACGATCCCTCAGTGGGATTGATTCTTCACCGTCCATCGGGCCCTGTTTGGAGGGCGTGACCGACAGCCCCACGACTCCGGCAGGCACAACAGGCTCAGGTGGGACTTGCGGGCAGCCCCCGGCCGGGCCGACGCTCATCCGGATTGGTGCTCGATCCCATGACCCGGGTCGGGAGGTTCGTCGTGGGATCTGACCAGCGTGGTGATGTACTGCATGATGGGGCCGATCTGCAGGTGTGTCTGCGGTTGCAGTTCACCGGGTTCGGGCGGCACGTACGGGTCGGGCGTGCCCGGCCGGATGGGCGGCTCGACGGCGAGCGACTTGAGGAATGCGCCGGCCCCGGCGGCGACCGGGTGCAGGACCCAGGCGTGGGGGAAGTCGACCTGATGCTCCTCGCGCGGATCCCACTCCAGGTTGTAGAGGATCGGCACGTTGGTCGGTGCCCAGGTGGAATAGAAGTCGTCCTGCTGGAACAGGTGAACCTTCCATTGACGCCACTTCGCCGCCTGCAGCCGGTTGCCCTGCAGACACAGGATCATGTCGCGGCCCGAATCCTCGTCCGCGCCCAGCAGAAAGCTGGACATGTCCATCCCGTCGATCTGCCGGTCCGTCGGGACCGTGCCACCGGCGGCCGTCACCAGCGTGGTGAAGAAATCGACCTCGTGCACCAACTCGTTGCTGACCCGCCCGGCGGGTACATTCCCGGGCCAGCGCACCAGGCACGGTGTCCGATTGGAGCCTTCGAGGGCGGTGAACAACCCACCCCGCCAGGGTCCGGAGAATCCGTGCCATTGACCGCCGACCGGATCCGGGTCGATCGCCGGGAGGTGGTTGGTGGTGTCCGCGCCGTTGTCGGACGCCCAGACCACGATTGTGTTCTCGCGGATGCCCAGCTCGTCAAGCTTGTCCAGGATCGTGCCGGTGAAGGCATCCATCTGGGTGAGAATGTCGGCCCAGTTCCCTCGCTGGGTGGTGCCCGCGTACTGCGGGTCCGGGATCGGCGGGATGTGGACCTGTGTGTAGGGCAGGTAGACATAAAAAGACTTGCCCGCCTGCGTGGAGCGGGTCATGAAATCACAGGCCCAGTCGGTGATCTTCCGATCGAATCCGGCCCGGAACTCGGCGTCGTAGGTCGCGATCCTCTCCGATTTCTCGCCCTTGCGCCGCGAGTAGATCGGCTCCGGTTCCAGCGGGATCCGCGTCGACCCCGCATAAGGGGCGGCGGTCACCGCGCCATCCGGGAAGTACGACTGCATGGTCCACAGCACCTCGTCGGCCGTGCGCGGGCACCACACCGCCTCGTCGAACCCGAAGTCGACCGGGCTCCGCTGCTCGGGGTCGCTGCCCAGATGCCACTTGCCCCACATCCCGGTGGCGTACCCCACGTCCGAGAGCGCCCGGGCGATCGTGACCTCCCACCGGGTCATCCCGTCCGGGCCGCCGGTGAGGGGCACCGTCTGGGTGCCCGAGCGGATCGCGTGGCGCCCGGTCAGCAAGGCCGAACGGCTCGGCGTGCACTGCGCCTCGACGTTGAAATTCAGTAACTTGAGGCCTTCCCCGGCCAGGTCGTCGATCCGCGGTGTCACCGCACCGCGGAGCACGCCGCCGCCATAGCACCCGAGCTCACCCCATCCGAAGTTGTCCCAGAAAAAGAACACGATGTTCGGTTGCTCGTCGCTCATGCCTAATCCCGCCTGCGGTCGTGACGCTCTGCCGTCCGGTCGGAGCCGAGCACGTGTCCTGTACCGGTAGTGACCACCCCGGGGTGTCGGGCCTTCCGGGCGGCTCAGAAAGGCCGACACAGAAACGGTAATCCGTCGGACAGAGTTCAGGTCAGTGATTTGAATATCGATGGACTGGCTGGCTCTCGCTGAGGAACGACGACCGGGACGGATCATCCGAACGTCGAAGTCCCGACCCGTCCCGCATGCGGATCGGCTTGCGGTGGAAGCGTTCGGACCGGCCGATGTTCGTGGCCCTGAGATTGCGGTCAGGAACGTTCATCCGGCCGCGGATTGATGGTGTCGCTGTCCCACTGGACGCTCATCGTGGCGGACACTTCGAGTGCTTCCAGCTCGGAACAATTGGTGATCGCGTGGACACACTCTGTGGATGCGCCAACGTAGCTGGCCATGAGGTCGACGTCGGTTGCCACGCACCAGGCGCGGTCGTCGGGCCACCAGAGGTTCGGCGATAGAAGATTGCGGAATCGGCTTCCAGCCGCGGTGATTGAGTCGGTGAGTAGAAACATCCCCATATTGCCCGCTTGCAGTAGGCCGGCGTTCTCCGCGGACGTCATCGAGCAGAGTGTTTCCTTCCCATATGGCGTACCAGCACTGCTCGGGTGTGGTCGTGAAGTTCGCAAGCACACCGATGAGAGCTTCAGCTGTCGGACCGGTGAGCTCACCGGTACTCGGAGCTTCGTCCCATAGGCCTGGCTGACCTTTTCTGGCCGCGGGTGTAGGGAGTAGGAACTCCCATTCCATCAGTGGATGCGCGGCACGCTCGTTCGCCGCTGCGACGGCGTGCCAGGTGATGGGCTCGCGTTGCCCAGCGGAGGTGCCTGTGCGCCGATGAAATATCCGTGCGTATGCATCGAATTCCGGCGGCACCACCTGACCGGCGAGGCCGGCACTATGGTCTATGGCGAATCGCTTCAGGCTTTCGTCCACCCATGTGCCTGCCGATACGTCGCGTTGAAAGCTATCCGCAGTCCACATGAACAGTAGAATCCCACGATCTCCGCGCCTGGTACTGGAAACAGATTGTGGCTGCTCCGGTTAGGGATCCTCCGCCGGTATGGGACCGGCGGACATTCCAGCGGGGATGGCTAGGTGTTGAAATCTGAGAGAGCGTCACGCTGAGCCCGGTGGGCGCTGCGTTCGATGGCCCGGTACACCGTCGACCGGCCCACCGAGAACAGATCGGCCAGTTCAGCGGTCGAGTACTCGCCTGACACGTGAAGCTCGACCAGGTGCCGTTCCTGGCGTGGGTTGAGCTTCGGCTTCTTGCCCTTCAGGTGTCCCTTCGCCTTCGCGATCCGCATCCCCTCCCTAGTTCGTGCCCGAATCAGGTCGCCCTCGAACTCGGCGACCATCGCCAGGACGTTGAACAACAGGCGACCGACCGGGTCGGTGGGATCGTGCAACGAGGCTCCGATCTGCAGACACGCGTGCCGAGCGGTGAGCTCGTCGACGATGTCCCGAGCAGGGCAACGAACGGACCAGGCGATCCAACTTGGTCACCACGAGGGTGTCGGTGTTCCGGCACGCTGCAAGGGCGTTCTGCAGTCCTGGCCGTTGACGATTGGTGCCGGTCAAGCCGTGATCGACGTAGATCCGTTCCGGTGAGACCCCGAGCCCGAGCAGTGCGTGCTGCTGTGCGGTCAGGTCTTGCTGATCGGTGGACACTCGTGCATACCCGATGTACATCGCTGATTCCCATCTCTCGAACGCACAACGCCGGCGGCGCAGTGTTTGGGACTCCACGGTCAAACATCATCGGCAAGGGCACCAGGACCGCTGCCCGGAGCCGATGCCGTTGGTGCATTGGCCTTCCAGGCCCGGCGTGGCTCAGCCTTCGAACGATTCATCCCGGTGATCGTTCCGTCCGGTGCGGCGGGCAATCACACCGACGGTCCCCTTCTGCCTCTCTATGCCGAGAGACGCGTGATCTTGGCGAGGGCGTCGCCTATCTTGTCGGCCGCAAGGTCGAGCTCGTAGCGGTCCTGGATATTGAGCCAGAACTGCGCACTGTTGCCGAACGCCTTGGCCAGCCGCAACGCGGTGTCTGCGGTGATCGACCGCTTGCCGAGCACGATCTCGTTGATCCGTCGGGGCGGAACACCGATGATCGTGGCTAGGCGGTTCTGCGTGATGCCGAACGGCTCGAGGAAGTCCTCGCGGAGGATCTCGCCGGGGTGAATTGGGCTCAGGTCTGTAGTCATTGTCGGTGTTCCTTTGTCGATTCTGTGGTCGGATGGAGCGTCGGCTCCCCTCTGGTGGTTAGTGATAGTCGGTGATCTCCACGTCGTATGCGGCGGTGGCGCGCCAGATGAAACAGATGCGGTACTGATCATTGATCCGAACGCTGTACTGGCCCAACCGGTCCCCGGAGAGCTTCTCCAGGCGGTTGCCTGGGGGCACCCTCAGGTCGTTGACGTCGGTGGCAGCCTCGATCAACAGGAGGCGCCGGCGCGCGATCCGCTGAATGTCCTGCGGGAGCTTCTTCGAGAACTGTCGGTGAAAGACCCGCTCGGTCTCTTTGTCGGCGAACGACTCGATCACTCCACGAGTATAACGCACTGCGTTAATAACGTGAAACGTTATGCTCCGTGGAGAGTGGCGGCGCGTCTCCAGCGGTGCTCCAATTGGCCATCCGCTGGCGGGAGCTGCGGAGGCTCAAAATCTCACTCGGTCAGCAGCAACGGCCGAGCGCATACGACCGATCTTGCTCGGTCCGAACTGCGCGTCCGGGATGTCCACCAGGTCCAGACGCTGGCGGCTGCGGGTGCCGCATCGCTCGATCCTCAGCTGCCTCCGAGGAGGATTCCCGCCCGCGAAAGCTGGCCCATTACATCGATCAGCCAGAAAGTTACTGCGGGCGGAAATGGGGACCAGAAGTTCCAGCTGTCTCCTGCCAGATGAATGAAGCTGTCCATCTGAATCACCTTCTACGAGCGACGGCTGGCGAAGTCGTCGGGGAGCACAGCCAACGATATTCGACATCCGACGGCCGACAGCCCGGAACAAGGATGAGAAGGGAGCGGCACGCCAATGGTGACGGTCTTCGATGACGGATCCCTTTCCGACCAGCGGCCGGTATTGCAGAGCTGGATTGGTGCGCACGACACCCCGCTTCGTCACCGAGGTAACAGCGTCGAGACGGGCCTGGCGTGCAATCAGGCTAATGACACGGGCGGGCAGCTCGGACGCGCGAAGATGGCGTTATGCCGATCCAGGACTTGTGGAATCAGGACAGTTTGGTGTGGCACTTTGGCTTGTTCGACGGAGGCCCCGCGATCGGGTCTGATCACGACGTCGAGGCGCCGCAGGTATGGGTGCGTGCACTCGAAGCCGTCGCCCGCGATCTGCGGTGCCTGCGGTACGGGCGCGACGTGCGGTTGGGTGGATTGGTGTGGGAGCTTGCCGTTAACGGCGACTACGCCGTCACCATCGGCTGGCAGGGCGTACACGGCATCAGTGGGTTCAGCCGCTGCGACGGCTTGTCGATGGATGTTCCGTTCGCTGAGGCCGCGGTCTGGGTGGCCGATACCGTTCAGTCAGACCTCGCTGGCTACGACTTCGTGCAGTGGCCCTCACAGGGACAACGCATGCTGCTGCCGCGCAAGCGCGACGATGGTCCGGTTTGGATCGATACCCCTACCGACGACACGGTTGCCGCCATTGGTGAGCTATGTCAGCACATCGACCGGTAGGGCAAGACCCTGGTCTGTAAGTCTCTGAGGGATCCGCTTTCGGGACCAGGGCCGACCACTGCCGGACTTGCGCAGGGACTCCAATCTCGTCCCGGTGATGGTTCCTTGTGCGGTCATCGCGTGTCGGCCGCGATCAGGGCGCGTTGTTCAGGTCGGGGAACTTAGCGCAGCAAACCATCGGGTGACATGTGTGCTGGCTGCGAGGAAGATCGATACAGAACCAACTGGTCGCTCGCAGGTAATGAGAGATCTCTCCAGGAGGCTGCGGTGACATATAGCGCTGCGTCAGCTGACACGCCCGTTCGGGTAGAGCGCTGCGACGTCTGCATCGTCGGAGCTGGCCTCGCCGGAGTCAACGCTCTATTCGTCGCCAGTCAATACTTGTCTCCCTCGCAGAAGGTCATCCTTGTCGATCGCCGCGATCGGTCCGGCGGCATGTGGGTCGACACCTATGCATATGTGCGACTACACCAACCGTATGGCCTGTTCACCGCCGGCAACATCAAGTGGACCCTTGGCCAGGATCGCTCCTACCTGGCAACAAAGGACGAAGTCCTCACCCACTTCGAACACTGCCTCGCCGTGGTCAAGCAACGAGTGCAGGTGGACGAATATTTCGGCTGGACTCTGGAGTCGCATGACGAGTCCGACGGGATCGTGCGCCTCACCTGCACATCGTCGGACGGCCAACTCATGGTTGTCGAGGCGACGCGACTGATCAAAGCCAGCGGATTTGGGGTTGTGCCCAACGACCCACTCGGGATCTCCAGTGCACGTGTCGTGTCGGTGTCACCCGACTTCTGCGACATGCGTGGCGACGAGATGCGGGCGAGTGACGCCCCCGTGTGGGTCGTGGGTGGCGGTAAGACCGCGATGGATACCGCTCACACTCTGATCACGGAATACCCCGGTCGGGAAGTGAACCTTGTCGCAGGTTCAGGAACATTCTTTTCGAACCGCGACCGTCTATTCCCTGTCGGCGGCCGACGATGGTGGAGCGGCACATTGGTCACCGGCATTTTCATGGAACTGGGGAGGCGATTCGACGGGACCAACGAGACAGATGTCGCGTCCTGGTTACGCGATACCTACGGCACCTGGTTGACCCCCACTACAGGAAACTACCTGCTGGGCTTGCTATCCGAGTCGGAGAACAAGACGATCGCCACCGGCCTGAACGAGGTGATCATGGATCACGTCGTGGATGCCGTCGACCGCAACGACGAGACCGACTTGGTGTTCCGCAGCGGATCCGCGAAGACGATTCAACCGGGCAGCTGGATAGTGAACTGCACCGGATACATGCTGCGCGGCGACCACCCCTACGAGCCCTACGTGTCCGACAGCGGTGCGGTCGTCTCGGTGCAGCCGCGCTCTGCCACACTCCATCTGACCTCATACATGGGTTACTTCTTGACCCACCTACTGTTCTTGGACAAGCTCAGGGACATCCCGCTGTATGAGCTCGACGCGCCGGATCTACGGAAGAAGTCGAATGCGGTATTTCCGTATACGCTCGGATCGCTCGCCATGCACAATCTCAGCCTGATTGTCGACAGCGTCCCGCACAAGGTGTTGCTCGATTGCGGACTCGATCTCGATCGCTGGTATCCGCTGCCACGCCGCATGATCGGAACGGCGCGGTTCATGCTCACCCATCGCCGCGGACGCGAGCACCTCCGGCAGACCCTGGACACTGTGCGTGAACGATTCGATGTTCGCTGCGGCCCACTGGGCTATGCGTAATCATCAGTTTCCTGACGCCCTCATGTCTGTGCAGGCCCCCCGGCGGCGCAGCTCGTTCCCGTAAGCGGATCCCTCATCGGCGCAATTGTTCTCCGCAGGTTGCGCCAACGTGGCAGCGTATCTGTCTATTGGCGAACAATTCGACAGGAGCGTCCTGGACGGACAGGTAAGTGTGAGGTCAGAACCAGACCGCAGCTTACTGGGTGTTCGACGGCGAGGCAGCGTCTTGCAAGCAGAGAGCGAGTAGTCATGAACTCACCCTCACTGCCGGTGCTCGCCGGCGTGGAGCACCGGTTCGTCGACGTGGGCGGCGGTGTCACGATTCACGTCGCCGACGCCGGACCGACCGACGGGCCGCCGGTCATGCTTGTCCACGGTTTCCCGCAGAACTGGTGGGCATGGCATGAGCTAATCGGACCACTCGCCGACGACGGCTACCGAGTGCTGTGTCCAGATCTGCGCGGTGCCGGTTGGAGCTCGGCTCCCGATGATCGCTACTACAAGAATGACATGGCAGATGATCTCGCGGTCGTGCTCGACCGGCTCGGCGTCCCGTCGGTTCGACTGGTCGCGCATGACTGGGGTGGTCCGATCGCGGCGTTTCTGATGCTGCGACATCCGAAGAAGGTGGCCGGCTTCTTCGGACTGAACACCGTCGGGCCGTGGCTCAAGTACGATCTGACGGTGGTTCGCCATTTCTGGCGGTTCTGGTACCAGATCCCGATTTCTCTACCGGTGATCGGGCCGCGCCTTCTCAGCGACCCGAAGGGGCGCTTCTTCAGGATGACGGGCCGGTGGGTCGGCGCCGGGTTCTTCCTCGACGACGTCGACTTCAAGTTCTATGTGCGTCGCATGAGCGAGCCCGGTCATGCGGTCGCTGGCTCGCGCTGGTACCGCACATTTCTGACACGAGAAATGATCCCTGCCCGCGAATTCGCGAAGACCTCCGTCGATGTTCCGATGCGGTTCCTCCCCGGGATGGATGACCCGGCAATCACTCCTACGTTGCTACGCGGGTATGCCGAGCACGCAGCCGGTTTTCAGCTCGAGACAGTCGACGGCGTCGGTCACTGGATTGTCGATCAGCGACCTGAGTTGGTCCTTGAACGACTTCGGACATTCCTGCACGAAACTTGAGTATTGGCTCGGCGATCCCGGGGTTCATCATCCGGAACGTCGCAGACGCGATCGGTGTATCCCCGGTTGACGATCCCCTTGCGGGGCACCCACCGGCACCGGCTTAGCCTGGATCCGTGGAGACTACGCAGGCCGTAACGGCGTGTGAATGACGAAAGCGCCTCCCGTAGTGAGACAATCAAGATTCTCACATCACGATCGTCCACATACGGAAGGGCACTTTCGGTGCAATTATCGCACACGTTCACGGCTGGGTCCGCGGTGTTCGACGAATACAATCTCGTGTCGGCGGCCGGGCTGGTCCCGGTCCTCGAACTCGCCGAACAGGCCGGGCTGTCGGAGCTGATCGACGGCCATGTCGACCTCGCCTCCACGCGGGTGGCCTCGGGTGCCGCGAACCCGGTGGGGAAACTGACCTCGATCATCGCCGGGATGTGTACCGGAGCGGACAGCATCGACGATGTGGACACGATCCGCGCCGGCGGCACCCCGATTCTCTTCGACCAGGTGTACGCCCCGTCGACATTGGGGATTTTTCTGCGCGAGTTCACCTTCGGGCACAGTCTGCAGCTCGGGGCGGTGCTGCGCCGGCATCTGATCGCCCTCGCCGCCCGCACCCCGCTGCAGCCCGGCATCGCCGGCCGAGCCTTCCTCGACATCGACTCACTGCTGCGGCCGGTGTACGGGCACCAGAAACAGGGAGCGTCCTACGGGCACGCGAAAATCGCCGGCCGAGCCCTGCTCCGCAAGGGCCTGTCCCCGCTGGTCACGACCCTGTCCACCGCGAACAGCGCCCCGGTGATCGCGGAGATGCGGCTGCGCGCCGGCAGGACCGGATCCGGCCGCGGCGCCGCCTCCCAACTGCGCTCGGCGATCAGCACCGCCCGCGCCTGCGGCGCGACGGGCAAGATCATGGTCCGCGGTGATTCGGCGTTCGGCAACAAGGCCGTCATCGGGGGCGCGGTCGCCGCGGGCATCGAGTTCTCGCTGGTGATGACCCGCAATCCGCGGATCACCCGGGCCATCGCCTCCATCGACGACGACGCCTGGGTGCCGGTGCACTATCCCGGTGCGGTCACCGACCCCGATACCGGGGAGTTGATCTCCGACGCCGAGGTCGCCGAGACCTCGTACACCGCGTTCTCCGGAGGGCACAAGGTCACCGCCCGCCTGGTCGTGCGCCGAGTCAAGGACGCGAACCACCCGGATGCGTTGTTCCCGATATGGCGCTACCACCCGTTCTTCACCAATTCCGACCTGCCGACCGTCGACGCCGACACCACGCATCGCAAACACGCGATCGTGGAAACGGTGTTCGCGGATCTGATCGACGGACCACTCGCTCACATCCCGTCGGGGAGTTTCGGCGCGAACAGCGCCTGGGTGCTCTGCGCGGCGATCGCGCACAACCTGCTGCGCGCCGCCGGCACCCTCGCCGGCGGCCGCCACGCCGTCGCCCGGGGTGCCACGCTGCGCCGGCACTTGGTCAACGTCCCCGCCCGATTCGCCCGGCCAGCACGCAAACCCGTGCTCCACCTCCCCGCGCACTGGCCCCGGCAAGCGGACTGGACAACCCTCTGGGACAACATCATCGACTACGAACCGCCACAAGCTGCCTGACCCCAACACCCCGGCCACACCGGCCCCGACCCAGGAACACCCAACGTGGACGAGCTGACAACCCGGTCAGCAGATCAGCCACGCCCGAACGCCGTCGCCCATCGGCATCAGCAAATAGATCGACCCGAAAATCACCGAGATCACCGATCCACGGATTGAGGCTTAGCGTCCGCAGGATGCGCAGGCGGAGGTTCGTCCTATGGCCGTCGCGCGGTACCGGCGACAGCGTACGGAGTACCCGCCACCCTTACCTACACCGCGAGTTCGATTACAAGTGGGATACCGGTGTCGAACCAGTAGCCGTGGAGGTCCTTGATCTTGGCCGGGAGGGACGCCCGCGCAGATGAAGGCTGCACTCACCGTAGTCAACGAGGTGAACCGTCTCGCAGATTGCCTCTCGGGCCTGTCGCAACTCGATCGGGTCGCTGATCTCGCGCGCGACGCCGGCAAAAGTTCGACGCCGCAGCCGAAGGCGAATGTTTGGGTTTCCCCGGATGTTCCACATCCAGGATGAGACGGCTAGGGGCCTCTCGATTGCCAATGCGGGAGGGCGGAGCATCACGACGTACACCTTGTCGTGGCACCGGATCGCGCGAACGTAGTTCCGTCGCTCCTTGCCACTCTTGCGACCGGTCGTCGTGAGCACCCCGTGCCCATGGGGTGTGGAGATAGCGAAGATCCGGAGCATAAGCGCGCTGAGGATGCGACCATCCCTGGCCGATTTCAGCAGCCGTCCGTGCTTAGGTACTTCGCGGATAGCCGCGGCCCGGATCGCGGCGGCACGAACGGTCATCGCTTCATCACCTGATGTGGAGCCGTTGCTCGGGGCCTCCGTCATCTCCAGCCTCTTCATGTCCTCCGCAGTGTTCTGATCAGCATCGCAGATCATCCTTGCCTCTCGCACCCGATGCCCGCACGGGCATCGGCACGGCCGGCCCGCTCTGTGATTGCTGAAGAAATGCCAGGGAATTGAGACTGACTGCGGTGCCGTGCCGTGCCGTGAGAGAAGTAATAAATACGCAGGTCACAGCGTCTGAAAATGCCACTGGGAGCGAGACCCTACAACCGCACTGGGTTTCCTCGAAGGACTCCCGCGTTGGTGCTGCTGGCCCGGCTCCCGGTCCCGGTGCTTCGCCTCCACCGGGACGGTCACGTCGTGCACGTCAATTGGGCATTCGAGGACATGCTGGGCTATCCGCATGATGCGCTTTCGGGGCGTTCGATACACGATCCGGTCCCGACAGTGTCCCCCCCGTGGCCGGCTGCGGAGGATCTGCGGCACTCGGCGGGCAAGGTCGTGACCCTCACGCACCGTGGCGGTTCTACCGTGCGGGCGGCGATCAGCAAGTCCGTGCTGGAATGGGAGGAAGACCCGGTTCTGATCGTCCAGCTCTGTAATCAATCAACCGGCGGCTACCGCGTAGGCCGTCGCCAGTGCCGCGCCAGGAACTCCTGCGGACCGCACCGCGAATGCTCCGAGCCCGGATCGCCGGGCCTACCACGAACGTTTACGCTGCTGAGTTCCTTCATCGGTCGAGGTGGCGTGTGCAGCGACCTAAACACCCAGATTCTTGCGGGAGCCCTGAGCGGGCAAGAACTGTTGCTCAAGCTTGTTGCCCTGTGAGCACCACTGGGCAACGGCGTCTACGATTCGCCGTCGCTTCTTGAGCGTGGGCACCGGGGTTGGCTGGCAGGGCAAGGATCTGGCCTCGGGTGGTGTTCCGCGTCGAGTCGCTGGTCCCGGTGGCAAGGGCGGACCAATCGCTCAGCCCTGCCCCTCCGGATTCTGGGTGACCACGAAGTCGTAGGCGGCCATGGGCCCGAGCAGCTTTGTCTCGACCCGGCCGTCCCACTCCTCGGCCAGTTCCCCGACCGCCCGCTCCAGTTCCTCCTGCCGGTCCACGTCGGCGAGCACCGCCACCTGCACGGCCTCCTCCTCGTGCGTGGGTTCGCGGCGATTGACGGAGTCGGTGAGGTCGCCCAGGGCCTCGACCGTCTTGCGGGTGTCTTCCTCACGCTTGCCGGCGATCGCGTTGTTCACCAGTTCCCCGAGCGCCATCCGCGCCTGGCGGCCGGCGTCCTCCGACTTGTCTCGGATCTCGTCACGCAGCTGCGCCGCCTGCTCGTTCTCGTCGAGGATCTCCCGCAGGATCGCCTGCTCCACATATCTGCCCTTCACGACGTACTGGGCCTTGCCCTCCAATTGTTCGAGGGCCGCCGCGAACTCGTCCGCATGCGCCGCCAGCAGTTCCTCCTTCACGGCGTCGGCGTCGGTGAGCACCGCACCGAACCGCAGCGGCAGCACCGGCGCCACCCGGGACGTCCCGTCCAGCACGTTCGCGTGGGCACGGAGGTCTTCGGGTTTGCCGAGTGGACGATCCACGGACATTGCGCTCACCAGGGCGGCGATGTCACCGTCCGTGACGACGTCCACCTTCCCGTCCGCGACTCCGGTCGCGTCGTCCCCAGGTTCGACGTCGGCCGGGACGATGCCGTAGACGTACACCCCCGCCGTCTGCTTCTTGTCCGACTTGTCCGACTTCTCTGTGTTCTCGCTCTTCTGCTTCTTCGCCTGCTCCGATGTAGCCATCACCTGTCACCTCGAGTCGACTTGCGCGACACCCGTTCCCGTTCCTGTTCCTGTTCCTCTTGCCCACCCAGCAGGCCGCCGAGCTTCTCTTCGATGGCGCCCTTCGTCTTCGACTTCGCAATCTTTTCCGTCCCGCCCGACACCAGATCGGACAGCCCCTTCGGCTCGCTGCCGATCGCCAGCCGATTCGCCGCCTCCGCGAACCGCAGGTAGGTGTCGACACTGGCGACCACGATGCGAGCGTCGATGGTGAGCAGTTCGATGCCGACCAGCGAGACCCGCACGTACGCATCGATCACCAGGCCCTTGTCCAAGATTGTGTCGATGACATCGGCCAGGCTGCTCGAACTCGGCCCACCCGCTGTGGTCATGCTCGTGCTCCTCGGTCCCCCGCTACCGCCCCTCCAAGAACGGTGTGCGGGCGGCTCGGCAACCTGGTCGTTCCTCGGCCCGCTCTGCGCTCTCGCCGTCGCCTCGTCCAGCCCACCCCTGTGGCATGCCCGACGTTCGAAGTAAGTGCGGACTACCGGACTACCCGGTACTCCGGAAGTTCAATCGATCAAAGACCGCCAGGGACTGAGCAATTCGACGCGTTAACCCCTGCGCTAAACGGTCCGACCGGTCGGATCCTCGGACGCCGGTCACCGGCCGGCACGATGCCGTACACGTAGACACCGCTGGTGGCGTGGCTCCTCGGGTGTGTCGTTTGGTCTTCTGTTCCGACGTTGACATCACTTGTCCTCGCCCGTGGACTTGCGTGAAACCCGTTCGCGCTGAGGTTCTTCCTTCCCGCCGCCGAGGAGGTCGCCGAGTTTCTCGCCGGCGGCCCCAAGTGCGCCCTGGGTTTTCGACTCGGCGCCGCCCTCGGTGCCGCCCCCAGCCAGGTCCGTCAGGCCCTTGGGCTCGCTACCGATCTCGAGCCGGTTCACCGCCTCCGCGAACCGCAAATAGGTGTCGACGCTGGCGACCACGACGCGGGCGTCGATGGTCAGCAGTTCGATACCGACCAGCGACACGCGCACGTAGGCGTCGATGACCAGGCCCTTGTCCAAGATTGTGTCGATGACGTCGGCGAGGCTGCTCGAGCTGGGTCCACCGGCCGTGGTCATGCGCGTGCTCCTGTCCTACGCCGCGGCGTTGCCTTCTTTGCTGCGGTCTTTTTTGCCGGGGTCTTCTTTGCCGGGGCCTTCTTCGCGGGGGCCTTCTTTGCTGCGGCCTTCCGGGGACGACGCCGCCGCGGCTCGGGACGCCGGCGCGGCTCGGGCTCCTCTGATCTGCGGTGGCAGAGTGGGCAAACCGCTGCACAGTGGCGGCGACGGTCAATCCGTCAGCCGCTGTCTGGCGAACAGCGGGGCGGGCATGCGCCACGAAACCGCCGTCGATGTCTACCCGCCCGGGCGACCAATACCATCGCCCGCGACGACCGAGGGCCCCTCCGCCACAAGGAATATCGCCACGAAGATATCGGCAGCAGAAACTTCGCTGAAACAGCAAAGGCAGCAAGAATCCGGTCATGGGTTGGACACATAGTGCGACCGATTCGGGGTACTCCACCCACACGCTGCCCACGGCTCGACGGCTGTCCGCGGGCGGCGAGACCCTCTGTCGACTCCCCCTTTCGACCGAGGGCCGTCACCCGCCGCGCGTGGACCGAGGACGAACGATCGCGCTCACCCCCTCGGGCCCCGCGCGGCCCCGCGCGAGAAGTCACTCACACACCCCCGGCTCTTCCTCTCATGCCCGCTGCGGTGTGACCCGATGCGTCAACCGCGCGCAGGGACAGAACGTCCGCGACAGTCAGCGAGCTTTGCTGGTGAGGATCTGGACGAGGTCGTCGAGGGCGATCAGGGCGGCGGCGCTGTCCCGGTCGACGAGCCAACGCAGCACCAATCCGTTCATGCACGCGAGCGCGAACCGGGCGACCTGCTCGACTGGGGTGATCCAGGTGACGTCGGCGCGGGTCGCGCACAGGGTGAGGAACGCGACGGTTTCGGCGTCCATTGCGGAGTACTGCCGCTCGGCGATCGCCCCCGCCGCCAGGTTGCCGGCGCTGCGGCGGCGCAGCGCCTGGGCGGTCAGCTCGTAGGCCAGCAGCTGGTGGTGGGGGGTGGCTTCGACGATCGGCCACAGACCGCGGATTCCGGCGCGCAGCAGATCCTCGAGGGCCGGGATCCCGGTCAGCCCGGAGGGTTCGGTGTACTGCCCGAATGCCAGCCGCATCCCCTCGTTGACCTGCAAGATCTGAGTCTCGCCCAGTTCGGTGAGGAGGGTGTCCTTGTCGTGGAAGTGGTAGTGCACGATTCCGGGGGACACCCCGGCATCGGCCGCGAGTGGGCGCATGGTCAGCGCGTCGACGCCCTGCTCGGCCGCGATCATCAACGCCGCCTCCAGAAGTTGGGCGCGGCGCTCATCGGCGGGCAGCTTCTTCGCCATCAATCGAGCGTAAGCGTCCGGCGGTCGTGGGCCGGGGGCTTTATCCCACGACGATCAGCACCCCGACGGCCGCGACCGCGACCACGGAGGCGAGGATGCAGATCGTCCACGCCCGTGTCGCGACCCGGTGCCAGTCCCGGTCGCGGCGCACCTCCCGGGTAGTGAGGACCGGCGACGCCGTGGGTGAGACCGCAGCGTCGACCCGGTCCGGTCCCCGTTCGCGGGAGCGTCCGGACACCGCATCGGCGGTCACCGCCGCGGCGAGCGACACCGCGATCACGCACAACGTGACCATCAGGACTTCGACCATCCAGAACACATTCATACCGGCAACTCGAACTTCCTTGTTCCGCGGGTCTCCCCGCTCGGCGATGGGCCACCTTTCGGTCCCGCCCGGTCGTGTATCGCCGGTAGGGCTCATCGTGTTGCACCGATCGGCCCATAAACTTTCTTCTTTATTTTGATCAGTCGTCCAATTCCATTTTGACCACTCGTCCAATTCGACGCGGTCGCGGCGCCATTCCGAACGGCGACGCAGGAAATTGCGTGAGGAACCGGGTGGTGACGTCCGCAGCGCTGTTCGTAGATGACACCATGCGCCGCGACATGAAATAGTTCAGGCGGGCCGCGCCGATTTCCTTATGATTCTTCCCGCGAGGGCAGAAGACACTATGCGAAAGCGAGGTCCGTCATGCAACGACGGGCCCAACTGACCCGCACCACCATCTTGGCGCGGGCGGCGGAGCAATTCGATCGGCACGGGTACACCCACGCCGCCCTGCACGAGATCACCGGAGTTTCGCACGCCACCAAGGGCGGCCTCTACTTCCACTTCCGGTCCAAACGGACCTCGCCCGGCAGGCGACTGACGTCGGTCTGACCCGGTTCGACGACGGCTGCACCGAGCGGGCGGCACACCAGAGCAGCGCGCTCGAAGCGCTCATCGAACTGTCCTACGCGCTCGTCGACCACGGCCACGACGACCCGTTGATCTGCGCCGCGTTCCGACTGGTCCTCGACCTCGGCGACCACCCAACCCCCGCACGGCCCGCCCTGTTCGCTACCTGGACCGCCCACTGCCGGGACCTGGCGGCCCGCGCCGCCACCGAAGGCCACCTGCGGCCCGGCACCGACACCCGCACCCTCACCGCGGCCGTCGTCACCACCGCATTCGGCTCCCGCGTGCTCGCCAGGAACCCCGACGCGGTCGCCGACCTCCCACACCGGATGACCCAGGCCTGGCAGTTGCTGCTCCCGGCCGTCACCGACCCCGCCGCCCTGGAGTACTTTTACCAGTTCGCGCTCCGGCGAGAACCACACCGGACCGCACCCCCGCCGTAGACTTCGCGGGCGGGGGGACGCGTGGGTCAGCGCCGCTCGGGAACCGAATGTTGCTGAGCTGTTGACATTTTCGATTGTCGTTGGCGAACGAGTCTGCTCGCTCGCCAACGAAGACCGGGCCGCTGGGGCACGCTCACGACACGCTCGTGCTCCCGGTGAAGAAGAACGGTGCCGTACCGCCGAAGCAGAAGACGGTGGCGTTACCCTTCGCGAAACCGCTGAGCCTGCCGGCCATCCCGGGACCGAACGCACCGGTCTTGAAATTGAACGCCGAATCGAATCCGAAGCAGGTCCAACTCTCCCCCGCCGGGACCGTGACCGTGACCTCACCGGCCGCACCGGCAGTCAACGCCGGCACCGCCGTTGCGGTACCACCGGCCACGAAGAGCATCGCCGGGGCGATCACCGCCGACGCCACAGCCGCACGCACTGCCATCTTCCTCGTCATGGCTCATTCACCTCATTCGAGAATCCCCGACTACGGACCCACGTGTTTCATGGGGCCTCTGCGAATTTCCCTGAAATGCACCGACTCAAACAGATAACCCTGTCACCGATCCGAACATTCAATCATTTGGTCGACTGTTCAAATAATTCCTCGAGGAATCCCAGAAAATGTGAAACATTCGGGGTTCCCCGACGGATAAACCCAACAGGCGGGGGATGGAAAAGAAACACAAATTCGACGGAAAGGTGACCCGCTATGGGCTCGGCAGGAATCGACTTCAGTCTGGCTTTCGACGCGTTCCTCAAGTTCCTGAGCGTCGCGCTCGGGATCGATCTGGGTGTCGGCTGACCAGGACGTATCCACCACGAGGTTCGGCGCTCCGGGGTGATCCCCCGGAGCGCCGAACCATGTCCCACAGCCCCCACCACTTCCGCGGCTGTGCGCCGCACCCGGGTTGTTCGTATGGAAGGCGATACACCTTCCTGCCCGGCCGGCGGTTCGCTACAGTCACCCGAGGGATCAGCCAGTCCCCCACCACCGACGGGACCCGCCGCACCAGCTGCACCACGACAACGCCCGCGGCGCCCTCCCGACGCCGGGCGAGTGGGGCGAGGAACTCCTCGCCCGAGCGGCGGCGGCCGCCCTGATACGGGGTGCGTCCTGGACGCAGATCGCCGACCGGTTCGGGATACCCGATCCCTGCACCACACCGCCGCTGCGACTGCTCCGAGCTGCACTGGCAGGACGCGATCGTCGATCACAAAACGCCCGATCGCAGCGCGATCACACCACCGGCCCGGCCCCCAACTCACATTGAGAAGCCTGCTTCGCTGCAGGCAACAACACCTGAGCTGCGGAGGCACCGGGGCATGCGTACCGCGAACCTTCGTCGATTCGCGACCGAACGCGAAACCGGTGCGGCACCGTCGCTCATCCGGGTCAACCGGTCCAGGACACCCTGGGGCATCCGTACCGGGATGTCAGGGTTGCGGCACCTCGACAGTGCTGGGGAGTTTGTCGCGCATCTTGTCCACCTGCTGCTCGATCCTCTCGACCGCCGAGTCGTTGTTCAGGACGGTGACCACGCCGGCGGCGAATGCGATCGAGATGACGATCGCCAACCCGCTCAGCACCAGCCCGGCGATCGCCACGCCCTTGCCGGTGATCCCCCACCCGCGGGCCGCCCGCAGACCGAGGACACCGAGGATCAACCCGATGATGCCCAGCACCAATCCGACCGGGGACAGGATCGCGATCAGCACACACGAACGCGGCAGTCCCGACGGCCGGTTGCCGGCGCGAGGTGTGCCGCCGCGGGCGGCGGCGTCCTCTGTCTGGTCGGGATAAGTGGTGACGCGATCGGGGCCTCCATCGCCAGCGCCGGGTGACAGCAGGTGAAGATCAGCCGGAGCCAGTCGTCGTCGATGGCGCCGGGAGACTCGGGTCATCGTCGTACACCATCTGAGCCTCCTTGTGCTTGTCGTCGCGCTTGTTCTCGCGCCGGATCCGATCGATGGCCTTGTGGTTGGCGGTGGTGGTCAGCCAGGCGCCGGGGTTGGGCGGTACGCCGTCGGGCGGCCACCGCTCGACGGCGGTCGTGAACGCCTCGGCTGCTGCCTCCTCGGCGATGTCGAGGTTACCGAATCGCCTGGTCAGGGCGGCGGCCACCCGGGCCCACTCCTCGTGGTGGACGTGGGTGATCGCCTCGCGGGCGTTGATCGCGGTTCCTCACCTTGGCGCCGCCCCCTTGTGGGCGGCCTCACCCCTACTACGAACACCACCGCCCCGATCCGACACCAACTCCCGTTTTTCTTCCGGGAACTTTTCGCTACGCCGGTTGTCAGCGATCCGACACGGCATCCGCTACTCCCGCAGCGAGATCGCCATGCTGCGGCCACCGGACGGCGGCGCCAGTGTGGAGCTGTCGAACTTCGTCCACGACGAGCACCAGCCCGGATCGCCTGAAGGCTATGTCCACCGAACTAGGAATGCGCAACGTGGCGCTCGAGGTGGACGACCTCCAGGCGGCCTCCACCGAGTCGCCGCGGACGGCAACGGCCTGGTCGGCGGGATCGGTCAGTACGAGGACATCTGGTGGATGGCCTACGTGCGCGGACCCGAAGGGATCATCGTGTCGACAGCCGAGCGAATAGGCCGACGCCACCGTCAACCGCAAGACCCGTCTGCTCATGCGGGTGCTTACCGAGGCGGCCTCCGGACTGCCGGTTCTCCCTTGGCAGGCGTCCCGAATGCCGAACATTGACCGGCATCGTCCCGGAAAGGGGCATTCACCCGGCATCGGTCTGAGCTGGCGGATCGCCATTTGACCCGTCCGGTGAAGATCGCCGGCTGGTGCGTTGAACGGTGCGCTGAGGTCGGTTGCCTCTCGGCCGACGAGTCTCGGAATCCGCTGGCAACTCGCGGATTGCGTGCGCAGCTCATCGAATCCATCAGTTACCAGTGAATTCTGCGCGAGCCCCAAAGTCCACTGCCCAACGCGATGACCACCTGAGATTGGTCAATATGTTGATCTGTAATCCGTGCACGGTCTCGGCGGATTAGGTGTCGATCCCGACGTTGTCAGTGTCGGTGCTGGCAGACGATTACCGTCGCGGCTGACCGCTTACCGAGCTACGGCACGGTGGTGTCGGCGGCGGGGTCCGCCGGTCGGTGGCGCAAGTCGACGTCAGGCACTGCTTTCAGCATTTCTTCAGCGGCCAGCGCGAACCATGGCGGTCATGTCGGTCGGGTATCGGGGAGCATTTCCCTCGCGAGACGGTCGCGGCCCGTGGCGTGCTCTGCCAGCTTGTTCTCAGCCGACAGCCAGGGCGCTGCCGAGACACCGAAAGTAGGTTGACCACTATGGCGAAAAAGATCGTCCAATTCGGCATTCCGCTTCTGCTTTCTGCCGGCCTGCTTGCAGGATGCAGCTCCAACGACAGTGGCACCGGGTCGTCGCCGAGTCCGACGACGTCGGTGGTTGCGTCTTCCACCATGACCCCAGGCGGCGGTGCCGCGGGAGTGGCTCAGGTCGACCCGAACACGGCGAGCCAGAGTCAGATTCAGGCGGCGTTCGAGGCAGCTGGCGTCAGCAACGCGGGTAAGTGGGCGAAGGAGGTCACGGAGTACGGCCCCTATAGTCCCGACACGATGTCCGACACCCTGGCGACGGAATTGGGCAAATACGGAATCGATCAACAGACGCTGGACGCGATTTTGAGTGTTCTGGCCCCACAGTAGGAGATGAGCGGGCATGGACGATGAGGTGGTTGCCCCGGACCGCGGAGGCGCACGTCCAGCACGGCTTGTCGCGCGGTTTCAGGCGGCACTGCTCGCGCTGTCTGTGCTTTCATCCGCATTCGTCGCGGTTGAGCTGGCATCGTTGCGGCACTGGAAGAGTTCCGAGCAGATCGTGCCGTGGATTGTGCTGGGTGTGCTTGTCTGCTCGGCGTTGATCGTCGTGTTCAACCGTTCACGGATCGCCATCGTGCAGGCCCGGATCATCGCTCTGTGCGCCGCTCCGGCGGCTCTGTTCGGGGTGTATGAGCACGTGAGCGCGAACCTCGACACCGGGGTCCTCAACCACAAGTACGCATGGGCGGAGCTGCCTGGCTGGGAACATCTGTGGCTGGCATCGACCGGCGCTGTCGGTGGTACCCCGGCAACCGCGCCGCTGGTGCTTGCGCTGGCGGGGGTACTGCTGGGTTTGGCGACTGTCGGGATGGCACCGGACACAGCCCGGGACGACTTCGCCCAGGACACGGGGGTCGATGTAGCCCGGGTGCGGACATGAGCAGACCGGTGCGACGGCGCTGGAAGACCAGGTGATGGTGGTGCCCCAGGGTCGATTGAAGTGCGCACGGTACGGGAGTCCTCCGCATTTACGCCGTCGGTGAACTGTCGATCACCAAGGCGCACCAGGCTCCCTTGCGACTCCGAGGCGCCCACCGCAACACCGGCAATCTTGGAGGCCTCCGACACTCCGACCTTCGCACGAGAGCGTCCATCCTTCCGGTGCTGGTCCGGAAATTTGCAGGTGCAGCACCTTCGACCGGTCCGGGTCCGGTAGGGCGGTAACCGCGCTGCCGGTCGTACCGTTGGGGTCCACTGATTACGGAATGTTGTTGGAGGAGGCGACGGTGCGGGTGTTGTTGGTCGAGGACGAAACGCGCCTGGCTGAGACGGTGCGGCGCGGCTTGACGGCTGACGGATGCACCGTGCAGGTCGAGCACGATGGTGTGGCCGGGTTGGCGGCCGCGGTTAGTGGCGGCTTCGATGTGGTGGTTCTCGACATCATGTTGCCCGGCAAACACGGGTACGACGTGGTCCGGGAGATGCGGCAGCAGCAGGTGTGGACGCCGGTGCTGATGCTCTCGGCCAAGGACGGCGAATACGACCTCGCCGATGCGTTCGACCTCGGTGCCGACGACTATCTGGTCAAACCGTTCTCGTTCGTGGTGCTGGTGGCCCGGTTGCGGGCGCTGGTGCGACGTGGGGCTCCGCCGCGGCCCCCGGTTCTCAGTGCTGCGGGGCTCGAGTTGGACCCGGCCATGCGGCGGGTCACCCGCGGAGGCACCCGCCTCCAGCTCACGCCCCGCGAGTACAGCGTGCTCGAATACCTGATGCGCCACGCCGGTGCGGTCGTCACCAAACACGATATTCTGCAATCTGTTTGGGATGTCAATTACGAGGGCGACGACAACATCGTGGAGGTCTACATCGGCTACCTTCGACGCAAAATCGACGCCCCGTTCGGCACGACGAGCATCGACACCGTCCGCGGCGTGGGCTATTCGATGCCGTCGGAGACATAGGGGTCGTCGCCGATCGGGAGCGTGACCACGAAGTGCGCACCCTCATCTTCATGATCGCGGATATCGATCGACCCGTGATGTGCGGCAACGATCTCGGCGGCGATGGCGAGACCGAGTCCGGAACCACCGAATTCGCGGGTTCGGGGAGTGTCGAGGCGGACGAATCGCTCGAAGATCCGGGCCCGGTCCGCCGGAGCGATGCCCGGCCCGTCGTCGGTCACGTCGATGACGGCGTTCCCCTCGCACCTGCGGCAGGCAAGGGTGATTCGGGTGTGTGCGTGGCGGACGGCGTTGTCGACGAGATTGCGGACCAGCCGGGCCAACTGCTGCGGATCCCCGGCCACCCGGACAGGGTCGACGGTGGCTGAGACCGCTATGCCGGGAAGGCCCCGGAGGCGGGCGCGTTCGGCGAGGATCAGATCGTCGATATCGACGTCGACGCGCAGGTGGGTCAGTGAGTCTTCGTCGGCACGCGCGAGCAGGAGAAGATCTTCGACCAACGCATGCATTCGTCGGGCTTCGGGAAGCAACGACTCGTCGACCAGGGCCATGTCGATCAATTCGGGACGGGATTGTGCGAGTTCGAGTGCGGCGGTGATGGTCGCCAGCGGGCTGCGCAGTTCGTGCGAGGCGTCGCTGACGAAACGCCGCTGGGCCAGATGCCCGGCCTCGAGCCGGGCGAGCATGCTGTTCATGGTGACCGCGAGATCGGCAATTTCGTCCCGGGCCGCCGGCACGGGAACCCGCTCGTCGAGTTGATCGGTCGATATCGCCGCCACACGGGCGCGGATCCTCTCCACCGGGCGCAGGGCCGCGCCGATGAGCCGGTACGTGGCGACGGCGACGAAGCCGAGGACGACCGGCGCACCGATCGCGAGCAGCGCCGCGACAGTGGCCAGGACACCTTCAACCGGTTCGCGGTCGGCACCGGTGACCACGGTGACCGGCCCGTTGAGGGACATGGTGCCGTGGGCGGCCACCCAGTAGTCGCGTTCGTGCCCGAAGTGGAGGTTTCCGAGGTAGGCGGACTCGCCGGGTGGCAGCGGGGCGGCGAGGACCGGTGACGACGGAATCCCGGCCGAGGTGGCGAGCACGTTTCCGGCGCTGTCGAGGATTTGGACGGCCCCGATCTGGCCGTCGGTGGCGAGTAGCGATGCGTCGAGTTCCTGCGGCGGCTGAGTGCGCAATTGCTCGGTGATCTGGTGGGACCGTGAGTCTGCGGCGGCTCGGGCGGAGTGTTCGAGATTGCGGTACAGCACGAACAGGAGTGCCCCGCCGGCGAGGAGCAGGCACACCGTGACGGCGAGGACCGCGGCCGCGGTGGATCGCACCCGCACATTCCAGTTTCCGGGGTTCAGGCTGCGGCGGTCCATGGTGTTCAGTCTGACCGACACCGCATCCGCCGCCCCGGTGTCGGTGCGGTGCCCAACCTCATGCGACGGCCTCGGCGAGGATGGCGCGCAGCACGGGGAGGAATCCGGCGACGGTGTCGCGGTCGAACAGATCGGCCGAATACACCAGTTCACAGTCGATGCCGGCCGGGTCACCATCGGCATTG
The DNA here is from genome assembly GCF_030056875.1 of Rhodococcus sp. IEGM 1351. Lineage (NCBI taxonomy): Bacteria > Bacillati > Actinomycetota > Actinomycetes > Mycobacteriales > Nocardiaceae > Rhodococcus > Rhodococcus sp. IEGM 1351. The sequence continues at coordinate 30,340 of NZ_JASHKU010000028.1, forward strand.
TGGTGGTCGGTGAAGTGGAAGTGCAGATCGCATTTGGCGATATCCAGCGGTTGCGGTGCGATCTCGAACTCCAGTCCGTCGGAGTCGAGGGTGACGGCGGTGAAGTTGTTCAGGGACAACGCGACCTGGAAGAACGGGTGCAGCGACGGTGATCGGGGCGGGTCGAGCACGTCGACGAGATGCTCGAATTGGACGTCGGCGTGCGCGAACGCATTCAGCTCGGTGTCGCGGGACTGGTCGAGAAGGTCGGCAAGGGATGTGTCTGGGTCGACCGTCGAGCCGAGAACGAGAGTGTTGACGAACATGCCGACGACGTCATCGAGGTCGGGATGGGTCCGGCCGGCTGTCGGTGTGCCGATCGCGATCGTGCGCTGGGAGGACAGGCGTGCGAGGAGCAGTACCAGCGCTGAATGCAGCACGGTGAACATGGTCGCCCGCCGCGCGTGGGCGACATGCAACAGTGCTCGGTGCGTTTGTTCGTCGATCGCAAAGCTCAGCCGGCCGGCCGCATACGTCCACCGTTGTGGACGGGGTCGGTCCGCCGGCAGCGTCAGTTCCCCGGGCAACCCTGCCAGTTCGGCTCTCCAGAACTCGATCTGACGAGCCGTGAGGCTGCCGGGATCAGCGTCGTCGCCGAGAAGGTCGTGCCGCCAGAGACTGTAGTGCGGGTACTGCACCGGCAGCGGCGCCCACCTCGGCGCGGTGCCCGCAGCACGGGACGCATACGCAGTCAACAGGTCGCGGGCGAGGACTGCCAGCGACCACCCGTCCGCGGAGATGTGGTGGATCACGCACGCGAGCAGGTGCTCCTCGGGCCCGCTGGCGAACAGTGTGGCCCGCAACGGCGGTTCGGTACGAACGTCGAAGCCACGGTGCAGCAGCCAACGGATGTGTTGCGCAAGTTCGGATGCGGTGACGTGTACCGGGGTGAGGTCGGGGACGGCGTCGGTGACCTCGAGGAACCGCTGGCAGGGGCCGTCCGCCGAATCGGGATACACCGTGCGCAGGGGGTGATGCCGGTCGAGCACGTCGGTGGTGGCATCGCGCAGCGCCTCGATGTCGAGGACACCGCGGATCGTGACGGTGAACGGGAGGTTGTACAGGGCTGGGCGGGTGGCGGTGCGGTCGAGGAATTGCTGCGCTGGGGCCAGTGGGACCCTTTGGGGCAGCGGTTGTGTTGCGAACGCGCGCAGCGAGGAGAGTTCACCGGACTCCGGGTGTTCCTCGGCGAGAAGCTGGGCGAGGGCGGCGACGGTGGGGAACTCGAACAGATCGCGCACCCCCAACTGGGCGCCGAAATCGGCGTTGAGTGCCGCGATCACCCGGGTGGCGGAGAGCGAATCCCCACCGAGGTCGAAGAAGGACGATTCCGCGTCCACGACGTCGGTGCACAGTACCCGGGTGAGCACGCCAGCCACCGCGTGTTCATCGGGTGTGCGCGGCGGCCGCGCCGCGGGAACGACGGAGCCGAACTCGGGGGCCGGCAGGGCAGCCCGGTCGAGCTTCTTCGTCGGCGTCAGCGGAACGTCGTCCAAGACGGTGATCACCACGGGCACCATGTAGTCCGGCAGCTGCTGGGCTACCGCTGCCCGCAGCATCGCCGGAGTCACCTCCGACGACGTCCGCAACAGCACATACGACACCAGCAGCGCATCCCCCGCCCTGTTATGGACCACGGTCGTCGCGAACTCCACATCCGGGTGGCCACGCAGGGCGGTGTCGATCTCGCTGAGTTCGATCCGGAACCCGCGGACTTTGACCTGGTCGTCGCTGCGGCCAACGTACTCGAGTGTCGCCTCGGGTGTCCATCGGACCAGGTCGCCCGTGCGGAACAGGCGCGAGCCGGGTTTGCCGAACGGATTGGCGACGAACCGGCCGGCGGTCATCCCCCCTCGGTGCGCGTAACCGCGGGCCAACCCGGGGGTGCCGAGATACAGTTCGCCGACCGCGCCGGAGGGAAGCGGCCGCAGGCGCCGGTCCAGCACCACCGCGTCGACGCCGCGCATCAGTGCACCGATCGTCACCGGCCGATCCGGGGCCATCGGGGAGCTGAGTGTGACACTGCACGTGGTTTCGGTCGGGCCGTAAGCATTGCGCATCGTCCGGTGGTGCGCCCAGCGCGTCACCAGTTCCGGTGGGCACGCCTCACCGCCGACCAGGACGAGTTCCACGTCGTCGAGGCCGTCAGGATTCACCGTCGCCAGCGCCGACGGGGTCGACAGCACATGGGTGACGTGTTCGTCGCGCAGGAGATCGGCCAGTTCGTGGCCGCCAACGACGTCCGGTGGGGTCACCACCAAGGTGGCGCCGGCCAGGGCGGCGGCGAGGACTTCGACCAGTGCTGTATCGAAGCTCGGGGAAGCGAAATGCAGGACCCGTGAGGTGGCGGAGAGCGCGTAGTTGTCGCGGATTTCCTGCGCGAGATTGGCCAGGCCGTCGTGGGTGACGACAACACCCTTGGGTGCGCCGGTCGACCCGGACGTGTAGATCACATACGCGGCATTTTCCCGACGCACCGGGCGCACCGGGCGCGGTGGCGGCACGTCGAGCGTATCGAGGTCGACGGTGAGCCATCGCACTATTGCCGGCAGCTGGCCCCGAGTGTCGGAGGAGGTCAGGCCGACAACAGGTGTGCAGTCGTCGAGCATGTACTGGATGCGTGCACGCGGATACGTCGGGTCGACGGGGACATAGGCTCCGCCAGCGGCGGCGACCGCCCACACGGCGACCACCGATTCGTACGAACGGGGTACGGCAACCGCCACGAGATCTTCCGGACCGATGCCGGCGCCCAGCAGCCTGCCGGCCAACGCGGTCGAATGACGGTCGAGATCCCGGTAGGAGAAGGATCGTCCGCGGTCGCGGACCGCGATTCGCTCACCGGATGCACCGGTAGCGGCGGCGAGTAACTGTGTGAGGGTTGCCGGTTCGACATCGGCCGGGCCGCGCGCCGGTGTCAGGACCTCGCGTTCCCCGGGCAGAAACAACTCCAGGTCGGCGACGGCGCAGTCGTCTCCGATGACGGTCACGAATGTCTGCAGGAAATGGGTAAACCGGCGGTGGTGGCTGCTCAGTTCCCTCTCGCCGTAGAGGGCGGGGTTGGCTTCGAAGTCGATCCGCGGCATCAGATCCGTGGAGCCCGGGTAGATGTTCACCGCCAGATCCGCGGTCGGACCGGTCGTGAGAACGTGCACGCGACCGGTGACCGCACCGAGGCTGATGTCCGGTTCGAACAGCATCAAATTCAGCACGGGGCCGAACGAGGCGAGCTCACCAGTGGCCGTGCCGCGCTCACGACCGATGTCTTCACGCCGATACCGCTGGTGGCGCAACGCCGCGATCAGTGCCGCCCGGGCGATTCCGATCGCTTCCTCGACGGTCGTGGCGCCGATCCCCGGCAGTGCCAAGGGCACCACATTCGAGACCGAGCCCGCCGCCGCCCGCAACGATCCGGTGGTGCGGGCCGTCACCGGAAGAGACACCATGACGTCGTCGACGTCAGTCATCCGTGCCAAATAGACGGCGAACGCCGCCACGAGGACAGCGGTGCGATCGAGGACGGACCGGCCGCCCGGCATCGGCATGGAAGACACCGCCATGGGGTCGCCGGTGACCCGGACAGCCGGCCGAGGCGCAGCGCTCCGCCCGGCAAGACTGACCACCGGTGGCAGATCAGGGGCGAGCCCGGCCCAGTACTCACGATCGGCATCGAACCGCCCCGACGATCGATAGTCCCGATCCGCTCGGCTCAACTGCTCGGGCCCCACCACCCGGTGCGGACCCGGCTCGCCGCCGCCGAGAGCCGCGACGTACCACTGCGCGGTCCGTTGCATCAGCAGCATCGCCGCATATCCATCCAATGCGAGGTGGTGGGCACGCGCATACCAGAACACACGATCGTCACCGACCCGCAGAACACGCGAGAAGACCAGCGAGTCATCGCCCATCGCGAGTGGGACCGTGCAGTCACGTCGCATCCACTCCCGCGCGAACTCGGCCGGGTCGCGTTCGGCGCGGAAGTCCAAAACCAGGACTTGACCTGCCGATCGAATCCTCTCACGTTGATACGGGTGTCCGTCGACGTCGACCAGCACGACCTCCGCGCCCAGTTCGTCCATCGCCCGCGTGTGCGCCTCGCACAGCTTCTCCACCTCAATGGGCCCGCTCAGATCCACGTACTGGGCGATGACGTAGGGCACCTCGGGGGTCAGCTGCTGCGCAAGCCAGATCGCCTGCTGCGCCGCGGTCAGTGGCACCAACCGGCCGGACGACTTGGAATGCGTCAGCTGGGTGCTCATTTGACCGCCCGGAACACGACAAGCTCCTCGGTGCACTGCTGTGGCCCGATCAAACCGCGATCAACGAGAAGATCCCGCCGTGCTTGCAGCACCGGACCGAACGGGACGCGGACACGGCGTGCTTCCTCAACGTGTAAGCCGCTTTCCCCCAGCATCACTCGCGTCTTCTCCGTGCCGCTCAGCGTCGATTGCACGAGAATCAACCGGCCCCCCTCGTCAAGGAGATCCGGGGCATCGCCGCAAATACGGTCCAACAACGCCCGCCCCTCGTGCCCGGCGTCCCAACACCGCGCACGACCCCTCGCCGGCAGCCCATCGTGCTCGGCAGGAACATAAGGTGGGTTCGCTACGATCAAGTCGAACCGCCGGTGACGTACTCGCGACACCAGATCACCGCGAACAACCCGCACACGGTGCCCGCGAACCGCCGCATTGAGCCAGGTACTGACCAACGCCCGACGCGAAACGTCGACCGCGGTCACGCTGCGCGCACCGGACCGAGTCGCCCACACGCTGACCACCCCAGCACCCGCACACAAATCCAGAATCCGCGTACCCGCGTCCACCTGCTCGTCGCCGAGCGAATCCACAAGAAGCCGCGAATCATGCTGAGGCCGATACACACCCGGAAAACGAAAGATCACCAACGCCCCCCTTCCTCCCAGCCTCCCGTCAGCGCAGCGATCCAACTCTGATCGCAGTGCGCGTTCAGCGCTCACAGCTCGGATCGCCATGCCGAAGCAATGTCGTGCATGGCGCGCGGGACGAAACCGCTGTCGCTGTTCGGTTGTTGATGTCACTTTGCCAGATCGTCACACATGCAAGCTGAAAGAACGCTGAAAGTGCGTCCACCGCACATGGGCGCAGACCGCCGGGTATGAGCTCGCCAGGTTCTGGCCACGTCCGGCAACGCGAACCCCAGTGCCACATTCATCCTGCGCGTCCCGCCGTCGTCTTGTTGGTGTGGTCAGGGTGCGCGGCGTTCTCATTCGGGGTCGTCGACTGCCAGCCGTGGGAGCGGGTGCGGTCCATCCAGGCCGTGTAGAGCGCACCGCCGATCACCGCGGCGAGGCCGCCGAGGAGCACGCCGCCGATCACGTCGGTGAGCCAGTGCTCGCCGAGGTACAGGCGGGTTGCAGAGACCACGACCGTCACCGCCGCGGCCACAATCAGCAGCAGGGCTCGACGGATCCGCGGCAGTGTGTACCCGACCATGACGGCGACCGTGGTGAACAACGCCATCGCCCCGGTCGCATGACCGGACGGGAAGGAGTAGTCCGTCTCGAGCAGCACCTGCGTCACGATCGGTGGGCGAGTCCGCCCGACAACGTATTTCGTCATGGTGGAGGCCAGGGCCGCGCCGCCGACGGTCCCGATGAGGACCAGCGCGGGGATCGGTGAGCGTGTCCGGCGGGCCAGCACCGCCCCGAACACGACCGCGAGGACAATGGTGCCCGCCGGTCCGCCGGCATCGGTGACCGCGATAGCCGGGCCGGTCACCGAGTTCGACCTGCGCTCGGCGAACCAGCCCAGGACCGCCGGGTCTGCACTAATCAACCAGGCCCCCACTCTGACCTGGTAGGCCAGCGCGATCAGCGCCGCCGCCAATCCGGCACATTGCAGACCGACCAGCGCAGATCCGGTCGCACGCCGCTCACCTGACCAACTCCGCCACATCGACGCTCCGAGGAACATCGCCACACCCCCGACCAGGACGGCCAGGGCGAGCGTCGCGGCACCGTTCTGTTGTAGTTCGGCAACCGCGTCGTGGGCCCGCCCGACCAGGTTCGTATGGACCGGGACTTGTCCTGCATCTCTCACGGCCGCAGTATCGGCGCCGGTAGCTGAGGAGCCGCTGAGAACGCGACCGCGATCACACCCGATGCCGCTGAACAGGAATTTCCACCCCCGACCTGTCTCGATGCGGCGACTCGCGCGGTAGCCTGAATTACCGACGGGTCTTCCAGTCTCCATCGCCAATCCCCAACAGAGTCTCGACGAGCCGAGACGCCGCGGCGTCCAGCGGACTGCGGAGGCCTTGGTGCCGGGCCCGCCAACGCAGACATCGATGATCAACCGCTGATGTCCATCGCAGGACTCCTGTAGCTCAACGCAGCCGGAACAAGAACGGCCATGATTGAACCCAGTTCTTTGCCAGTCGGGGAAACCTACCTCCGACGGGATAGAGGTGGTGCGGCACGGGTTCGAACACAAAGAGTAGATCGACCGTACTCCCGTCGTCACGTGGCGTGGCGAATCGCCCGTTCGGAAGTCCGCGGCCGAGGTTGCGGCGCGCTTGCCGACCCGGTCCTGGACACGGAATGACTAGTGCGGCAGGAGCCGCCCGATTCCGTCTCATGTCCGTGTCTCACCTGGCGGGTGGGGGCCATCGGAATAAGACGGGGCTGACCGAGGTGCCTCCCTGTTCGTTCGCGCCGGGCTGGTTGCAGACACCCTGATGTGTTCGCCGCGGGCGTATCTCCACCGAATGCGGGTACTCGCCAGACGTCAGACGTTGCACGGGAGGAGTCGACTCATGGCCAGGTCGTCGATCAAAGACGAGAAGCAATACGAGGAATTACGGGACGACGGTGCATCGAAACAGAAAGCGGCCCGGATCGCCAACGCGTCCGCGAAGAAGGGACGCTCTACCGTCGGCTGTAAGGGAGGCAAGTCCGGATCATACGAGGACTGGACGGTTGACGAGCTGAAGAAGAGGGCCAAAGAGCTGGGGATGTCGGGGTACTCGTCCAAGCGCAAGGGTGAGCTGATCGACGAGCTGCGTCATCACTGATTTCCAGGCTCTATCGCGGAGCCTGTGCGCCCTGTGCAACTGCGGAAAACCCGATCAGCGGCTCCGATTGCGGTGCCAGATGCTGGCGGACAGAACCGTCGCGAAGACGCACCACAGCGGATAGGGGGCCAGAGCGGTTGCCGCGGTGCGGTCGACCTCGGCGGTGCGGCGGACCAGATCGGTGTGCAACCGCCGTCACCTCGGGAAGCGGAACCTGGGACAGGGGCTCCGGCCACCGCCGGCGCGTGGGTATGCCCAGGTAGGGCGACTCGGACCAGTACGCTCACGCGGGTCGAAGAGCGATCCTTGACCGGCACCTCGTTGCCGACGATCGGTGCGTTGGCTCATCTCGACGCTCCATCCTCGGAACGTCGGTGAGGACAGCAGTACCTCGTGCAAGCTGACAGAGTGACCGATCAGCACGAGAAGTGGCGTCCACCAACGCACCTGCCGGTGCTGGTGACGGATTCGTCGGTCGAGGACGACGAGACACCACCACCGGAAGTCGGGGTGATCGGCGAGTTTCCGCTGCTGTTCCAAGAGTTCCCCACCGATCCGGCCGATCCGTCGATCGTCACGCTCCGCGCCTCGGGCGAACCTCTGCACTCGGGCAAACCCACACGCCAGCAACCCGGAACCGGTGAGCAGTGGTGGGATTGGGCTGTGCTGTTGCGTGGTGCCGGCTGGACGGCCACCTGGTACACCCGCCGTCCGGTACTCGGTCAGGTCGAAGTCACGGGGCGACTGATCGGTGACCTCGCGTACGCCACCACCGGACGGATCCGCGGTCGGATCATCCGCGTCCAGGTGGCCGCCGACCGATACCACCGAGACCCCGATATCCCGCACTCCCCGTGGAAGCAGATGCCCGGGACCCGCCACTACCGCGAGGTCACCACCGCACCGCGTTTCTTCGCCGGTGTCACCCGAACCACCGAGACGGCAATTGCGAGGTGGGCGTGCTGGACCTGACCGACGTCCCACCGCCACCGCTGCGCCCCAGTGTGGTCCCCGGCGCCGTGTCGCACACGGCACCGACCTGTGGCTGGTCGACCGTGAGCTGCCCCCTGGTCGTCCGTCTCGACTCCCACCGCCACGTCACCGAGTACACACTTTCCGGGCAGATTTTCGACAACCCTCCGGCAGTCCGGACCCGGCGCGTGTGGGCGCATGCGGGAGGGTGCTGGGTCGGTGGCTGGGACGGGATCTACCACTGCAACCTGGACGGCACCGCGGCCAAGGTCAGCGATGCGCCGATCCGCGACGGCGCCGCCCACGGCGAGGTCCTGCTCGCCGTGGCGGTGCCGAGCCGTAATGCGGCCGAGCTGTTGCTGGTCCGACCGGATCAGGATGCGGTATCGAGCAGTGCCAGCGGGTGGGGCGACATCGAGTCGATGAACACCATCGACGACGGGTTTCTGCTGCTGTTCCGCCAGCGTGACCCCAGCACCGGCGCCCTGGGCGTGACCCGTCTGGTTCGGGTTGACGTGCACGGCATCGCGACCGCGGGCCACGGCGGTGGACTCGTATCGGCCGTTTCTGGCCGGCACACCACCGGCCATCTTCGACGGCACCAATGCCTACCGTGTGCCCGACGAGCTCACCGTCGTCGACGCAGCTGCGCTGCCCAACCGGGTGCTGGACGGCGGGCAGGTCGGGGACATGGTGTGGATCGTCGGGCATCCCCCCGGACGGCGCCGGTCTCGGACGGTGGTGGCCGCTCACCGGGCGACTCGTCGTTCTCAGGAACGCAGCAGGTCGAGCTCTCCCTTGGTGAAGCCGTGCCCGGTGCGGGCTGCCAGGGCGTCGAGTTCGTGTTCGAGGAAGCGGCGATCCTGTCGCTTGACCCAGTGGGTGATCCCGCCCTCGTGGGTGGGGAATCCGTATCCGAGGGTGAGCATCAGGTCGATGTCCGAGGGCCGGTCGGCGATCGTGTCCGCGAGCAGGAGTGCGGCCTCGTTGGCCATCGTAACCAACGCGCGAGTGACGATGCCCTGAGAGGTGAACGCCGCTCGTGTGATGGCCTTGCGTTGCGAGGACTGCTCGATGAGGGCCTCGACCGTGCTGTCCGGGTGTGGGGTGCGCGATCCTGGCTCGTAGTGATACCAGCCGTCCCCGGTCTTCTGCCCGAATCGGCCCAGTTCACACAGCGCGTCCGCGACGTCCGGGTACCGTTCCCGGGGGTCGCGGGCACCCGCTTTGCTCTTGCGCATCCGCCAGGCGATGTCGAGACCCGACATGTCCGAGACCGCGAAGGGTCCCATGGCGAAACCGAATTCGGTGAGAGCCGCGTCGACCTGCTGTGGGAGTGCGCCCTCTTCCAGCATGAGTTCGCACTGTCGGCGGTAGGCGTTGTAGATCCGGTTGCCGATGAACCCGTCGCAGACACCGGCGAGGATCGGCATCTTCTCCAGTACCTTCGCGGCGGTCAGTGCCACATCCAGTGCTTCTGTCGAGGTCTTCTCGCCGCGAACGATTTCGAGCACGGCGGCCCGGTGGGCGGGGCTGAAGAAGTGCATCCCCAGCACCCGGGTGGGTCGGGCAACCGCAGCGGCGATCTCGTTGACGTCGAGGTACGAGGTGTTGGTCGCCAGCGGCACGTGCGGGCGCAGGACGGTCTCGAGCTGGCGCAGGACCGTTTGCTTGACCTCCAGGTCCTCGTAGACGGCCTCGACCACCAGGTCGGTTTCCTCGAGGTCGCGGATCGTTGTCCCGGCAGTCAGCAGGGAAAGATGGTGCTGAGCATCGGATTCGGTGAGTCGACCGCGAGTGACCATGCCCTGATAGGTGCGCTGCAGCCGTTCGGCCGCCGCAGCGGCCGCCTGGCGCTGCTGATCGACGAGGACCACCGGGACACCGGCCTCGACGAAGGCGCGGGCGATGCCCGCACCCATCGTCCCGGCGCCGACGACGCCGACCGACTTCAGTTCTCGCGGCAGAGCGGGCCGGTTGGCTTTCAGGGCGGCCCGGCGGGCGAAGAACAGGTGCCGCAGCGCAGACGATTCGGTGCCGTTCCGCAGCCTGTTGAACTCCGCGCGCTCATGTTGAAAGGCCCGGTCCGCCGGCGCGGAGCCACCCATGAGGATCGCGCCGACGGCGGCGACGGTTTGCGGCCGGGCCGCTCTGCGGAGCGCCGTGGTTGCCACCTGCTCGACCTCACCGGGATCGGCACCGCGAACGGGCAGATTCCGCAGGATGCGTTTGCCTCGCAGCGCACGGGCGAAGCGAATCGCCTGTGCGCGAAGGGAGCCCGTGACCACCTCGTCGATCAGTCCTTCGCGGTGAGCCTGCTCCACGGGCAGCCGCTCCCCCGAGGTGACCAGTTCGAGTGTGCGGGCCGGCCCGACCAGGCGCAGTGGCCGCTGGGTGCCGCCGGCGCCGGGGATCATGCCCAGCGTGATCTCGGGGAGCCCGACCACCCCACCGGCAAGTGCGATCCGGCCGTCGCATCCGAGCGCGAGTTCGAAGCCGCCCCCGAGTGTGGCGCCTGACAGCGCCGCGACGACCGGTTTGGCACTGGCCTCGATGGCGGCGATGACGGACGGCAGTTGCGGTTCGGGGACCGGGCCGCTGAACTCGCGCAGGTCGGATCCGGAGACGAAGTTGGCGCTCGCCCCGATCAGGACGATCGCGTCGACCTCGTCGTCGGCTTCGGCCACCTCGAGTCCGGACATCAGGCCCGCGCGTACCGCGGCGCTGCTGGCGTTGACCGGGGGGTTGTCGATGGTCAGAACCCCCACCCGGTCTTCGACGGTGTAGGTGACCGGGATGGTGCCGAGGGAAAGTGGGGACACCTGCTGTGTCATGGAGCGTGTCCTTCCGGTCATCGACGCTGGCTGAAGCGGCGGCCGAAGATCTCCTCGGCGATCCGGTTCTTCAGGATCTCGATGGAGCCGCCGGCGATCATCCAGCCGCGGGTCCGGCGCATGCAGTATTCGACCAGGGATTCGGTGCTGTAACCGAGTGCGCCCATGGCCTGCATGGCCTCGTTGGCGGCCTTGAAACCGGCTTCGTTGGCGGCCAGCTTCGCCACCGAGGTCTCATAGGCGGACGGCAGCCCGGCGGCGGCGTTCCGCACGGCCCGATCGAGGAGCAACTCGGCCGAGTCGAGAGCGACCGCGACCTCGGCGAACTTCCACTGCAAACCCTGGAATTCGTTGAGGGTGCGGCCGAACTGGGTGCGTTCGCTGACATGGTCGCGGGCGAGGTTGAACGCGAGACGGCCGAGAGCGAGAGCGCGGGAGGCGTTGCCGATGCGCTCGACGTTGAATCCGCTCATCTGCTTCTTGAATCCGCCCGGCCCGAGCAGGACGTTCCCCTTCGGCACCCAGCAGTCGTCGAAGTACAGCTGTGCCCACTGCTCACCGCTCATGTACGTCGACGGGTTTCCGAGGGTCAGCCCCTTCGCGCCGCGTTCGACGAGGATGGAGCCGATGTTGCCGGTCCCGGGTCCGAATCGGACGTAGACCAGGAACAAGGTGGCATCGACGCTGTGAGTCCCCCAGATCTTGGTGCCGTTGATCCGGTACCCGTCGCCGTCCTCGGTGGCGCTGGTGGTCAACTCCGTCGCCGCCGACCCGGCCTCGGGCTCACTCATCCCGAGACCGATGAGGGTCCGGCCCGCGATCAGATCGGACAGGTACTTGGCCTTCTGCTCCGGTGTTCCGAACTCGGCGAAGGTGCGGATGGCACCGAAGTTGCCGGCCTGCAGAATGTCTGCGCTCTTCGGGCAGACCATCGCCACTTCCTGGATGACGGCGACCGCATCGGCCAGTCCGGCACCCTGGCCGCCGTCCTCGGCAGAAATGGTCAGCCCGAGCAGGCCCTGGGCGCCGAGGAGCTGGGCGATGTCCCAGGAGTAGTTCGGGTCGTGGGCGCGTGCGAGCGCCCCGTCGGCGAGATGTCGCTGGGCGAACGAACGCACCGAGTCGAGCAGGGCCTCACGTTCGGTCAGTACGGCGGTCATGATCACTCCTAAGTCAATACTCTATAGAGATAGTGGGTAGGGATAACGGCGGAAAAATCGTGCGGACGGTCTTGTCAGCCCATGTAGTTGAAGGCTTTCTTCCACATCTCTTCGTCACGGACCGCATACTGCGCGAACTGCTCCTCGGTGAAGAGGTGAAACTGCGGCGAGTTCGCCTGCGGCAGCTGGTATTCACCGGCCTTGACCGGCCCGATGTCGGTGCGGGCCGGGACGAATCCCTGTGCGGCGGCGAAGCTCTGGCCCGATTTCGACATGGTCCAGTTCATGAAGACCTTCGCGGCCGGGCTTTGCACACCTTTGGCGGTCATTCCCATCAGGTTCTCCGATCCGGAGACACCCTTGTCCGGGATGACCAGCTTGATCGGGGCGCCCGCGAGCTGGGCGGCGAAGGCGTTGTTGAAACTCAGTGAACCGATTGCGATCTCGCCGCGGGCGAGGGCGTCGACTTCGGTGGAGGTGGAGTCGAAGATGCGGGGGTTCTGCGCGCCCTGGGCGGTGAGGAAGTCTTCGCCGAGGGTCTCGATCTGGAAGTGCGCGAGGGCGTTCAAGGTGCCGCCGGTGGTCACCGACACGACGCCGAGCTTGCCGGAATAGCGCGGATCGGTCAGGTCCTCCCACTTGGTCGGCTGGTCGTCCTCGATCATCGCGGAGTTGTAGCCCATCGCGTTGACGAAGTAGTAGCAGTTCACGAAGGTGTCGCGGACACCGGTGTTCTGCTGGACCAGCAGGTCGTGGAACGGGGTCCGATAGGGCACGAACACGTTCTGCTTCTCGAACTCGCGGGCGACCCGGGGGTCGGTGACGCGGATGATCTCGGCGGGCAGCTGGCCGGCTCCGTGTTCGGAGAGCGCGCGCTCGGCCAGTTTGTTGGTGGGCAGGCGGGTCAGTTCGATCTTGATGCCGGTTTCCTGCATGAAGCGGGCCGCGGTGAGGTCCTCGGCTTCCTTGCCGGTACCCGAGTACAAGATGACGGTGTCGTTCTTGGCGGCGTCGTAGAGCTGCTTGTCGGCGACGAGTTCGCCGTCGATGCGCAGGCCGTCGGAGGTGTCGACGGCGGACGGCGGGAGGAGTTCGCGCGCCTGGTCGTCTTTGCCGCCGTCGGGTGAGCCGCAGCTGGTGACGGTCAGGACGGTCGCGGCGGCCAGGGCGGCCGCGGTGAGCCACCGGCGCACACCGGGGCGTGTGGTGCTGCGCATGGTGTTCCTTTCGGTGTTCGAGGGGGTTCGCTCAGGCACCGCCGGCTCCGTTCTTGGCGCCGAATCGGCGGGGCAGGTAGCTGAGGATGAACATGATGGCGCAGTAGATCAGGGCCATCGCCGACGCTTCCTGCAGTGCGCCGCCGTTCTCGAACTGGTCGTAGATGGCGATCGAGAGGATGCGGGTGTCGGTGGTGTAGAGGAACAGCGGCACGGTCAGCTCGCGCATGCTCAGCATGAGCAGGATCAGGAAGGTCGAGGACACCGCGACGCGCAGCAGGGGGATGGTGACATAGCCGATGGCGCGGGTGCGGCGGGCGCCGAGGAGCACGGCGCTGTCCTCGAGGTCGCGGTCGGTGGCCTGGATGGCGGCGGCGATGCCGCGGAAGCCTTGGGGCATCTGCACCGCGACGAAGCCGATGATCAGCACCCACAGGGTGCCGTAGACCGGGATGGGCATGACGAGCCAGGTCCACAGCAGCCCGATGCCGAGCACGATCGCGGGAATTGCCAGGGGCACCATCGACAGCGCCTCGAGGAGGCCGCGGGCGTAGGAGCTGGTGCGGTAGACGGTGTAGCCGACCAGGAACGCGAGGATGGTGCCGCCGAGCGCGGCGAGCAGGGAGACGATCACGCTGTTGGTCGCCGCGGTGGTGAACACCTCGGAGGTGAACACGTGCGCGAAGGAGGTGATGTCGAGGGCGCCGGGCTCGGTCAGGCTGGCGAAGGACTGCATGTACGGGGAGCTGCGGATCGCCGAGAGGAACAGGGCCAGCAGCGGCAACACGATCGCGAGCAGGAAGTACACCAGGGCCACAGCGACGACGGGTGCCTTGAATCGTCCCAGCGGCAGGGTGCGGGCCTTGACGCCCTTGCCCGAGACGGTCGTGTAGGAGCGCTTGGCCAGGATGCGCCGCTGCACCAGGGTGATGGTGACGACCGCGGCCACCAGCACGATGGCAATCACGGAGGCTTCGTTGCCGCGTGAGGGTGAGGTGTTCATCAGCCGGTAGATGAACGTCGGCAGGGTGTCGATCTGTCCGGGGGTGGCCAGGACCTGCGCGACCGGGAAGTTCTCCAGGATGAGGATGAACATCAGCAGTCCCGATCCCAGAATGGCAGGCAGGGCAAGGGGTGTGGTGACCGATCGGATGGTGTGCCAGGTGGATCCGCCGTGGACGCTGGAGGCGTCTTCGAGGTCGGGATTCATCAGGGACATCGAGCTGTGCATCAGCAGGAACGCGTAGGGCGCGTAGTACATCGCCATCACCATGACGACGCCGCCGATGGTGTACACGTTGACCGGGCTGCCCATACCGAGATCGCGGAAGGCGACGTTGATCAGGCCGGCGCCGGGGCTGCCGAGCAGCGACCAGGCCAGCGCGCCGACGTAGGACGGCAGGAACAGCGGCATGAGACCGATCAGAAAGATGAATCCCTTGCAGGGGACATTGGTCCGGGCGGTCACGAAGGCCAGGAACCCACCGATCGCCAAGGCCAGCAGAGTTGCCGAGAACGCAATGATGAGTGAGTTCAGCGTGGCGCCGATAACGCCCGCTTCGGTGAGAACCCGGATGTTCTGCAGGGTCAAATCGAGGCCGATGCTGCCTGGTCTCGGTACCTCTTTGCTGAATGCCGCGAGAAGGACGAACCCGGCGGGGACCAGGACCAGGAAGGCGACCACCGCGAGGAGCGGCAGGCTTGCCACCTTTCCTCGCCGGCCGATGCGACGGGCGCGTCGCCGCGTGGGTGCCGGCGGCCGGGGTGTCATCGGTGGTGCAGGTTCGAGCACGCTGGTCGAACTCATGCCGCCACCGCCTGCGGGATGTCGCTGACCGGTGCCTCGTTCGGGAGGACCTTCACCCGGTCCGAGTCGATGGAGATGGACACACGGGCGCCGGGTGCGAAGGTCCCGACGGCGGGCGGTGCGCAGATGGCGTCGAGTGGCAGGCCGCTGTCGGTGCGCACCTTGCAGCGGATGGATGCGCCCTGGAACACCGCAACTTCGACGGTGCCGCTGAGGTAGTTGGTGTCGGCGTCGTGACCCACCCGGTCGGTCGGTTGTTCGAGCGTCACCGTGATGTCCTCGGGCCGGATGCACACGCTGGCAGCAGTGCGGGGAACCGGGTAGGTGCTTCGCAGGGTGATGTCGTGGTCGGTCAGCTCCAGTGAGCGAGGTGTTGACGAGGAGGCAATGGGGAAGATGTTGGTCACGCCGAGGAAGCCGGCGATCGATGCGCTCACGGGAGATCCGTAGATCTGCTCGGGGGTGCCGAGTTGGGTGATGCGGCCTTCCTGCATGATCGCGATCCGATCGGCCAGCGCGAGCGCCTCCTGCTGATCGTGTGTGACATACAGGCTGGTCAGGCCGCGTTCGGTTTGGATGCGGCGCAGTTCGACGCGCAGGTCGTCGCGAAGACGTGCATCGAGGTTGGACAGGGGTTCGTCGAGCAGGAGCACGCTGGGCGACATTGCCATCGAGCGCGCCAGCGCGACTCGTTGCATCTGTCCGCCCGAAAGCATGCTGGCTCCGCGTTCGGCGAGGTGCGCCAGGCCGACGATCTCGAGGACCTCGAGGGCTTGGCGGCGGCGGTCTGCCCGGGCGATGCCCTTCATCTTCAGCGGGAACGAGACGTTTTCGAGGACCGTCTTGTGGGGCCAGACCGCGTACGACTGGAAGACCATGCCGACGTTGCGTTTGAACACCGGGACGACTTTTCCGCTGGCGCCGTCGAATACGGTGCGGTCTCCGATGGAAATCCTTCCACCGGTAGGTGATTCGAGTCCGGCGATGCACCGCATGGTGCTCGTCTTTCCGCACCCGGACTGGCCGAGCAGGACCACTGATTCGCCGTCCGGGATGGTCAGATCGAGTCTCTTGATCGCGACGAAGTCGCCGTAGGCGAGTTCGAGATCTTGTACTACAACCTCCATGAGAGGTCCCTTCCTAGTGGAGCTGGTGGGTGGGCCGTGGCGTTTATCGGGGGTCGGCGTTGCGGACCGCGGAGTCGAGGAAATCGAGGAACTCGAGGGAGTCGAAGTTCCACGACGACTCGATCAGGTTCTTGGTGCCGTCGGCGCCGATGACGGGTTCGACCAGAGCACGGGCCTTGCCTTCGAGGTCGCTGTCGGACAGCGGGTTCGACGGTTCGCCGTAGGGCTGTTCGACGCGGTGCTGGTATCGGGTGCCGTCGTTCATGACGACGGTGACATCGGCCGGGCGGCCGGACTTCGGGTATGCCGCGTCGGCGGCGTCGTCGAGGACGACCTGCACCTTGTTCATCAGTGCCTGTACCGCGATGTTCGACCGAGTGTCTTCGCTGAAGTCGGTCAGGGTCACCCCGCCGCGGAGCAACGCGACCGCGACGGTGAACGGAAGGCTCAACTGTGCTTGGAGGATGGTGTCGAGCTGTCGTCCTGCGTGCCGGGTGGCGATGGCGAACGTGCCGACGGTGACCGATGCGATGTCGGCCGGGTCGATGGTGTGGGTTTTGACCAGGTGAAGGGCGGCGTCGATTGCCCCGTGCAGGTGACGGCAGCACGGGTACGGCTTGACGTAGGTCCCGAGCAGCACCCACTCCTCCCCCAGGCCGCCCAGGAGGATCCCAGGGTCCCAATCGGTGCCCTCGACTCCCGCGTAGGCGGCGAAGTATCCGTCTTTGCCTTCGAGGATCGTGGTCGGGCCCGTCAACCCTGCCTGCGCGAGATCCGCGCTGGTGATGCCGTCACGGGCAGCCTTGCCGGGATGGAATCGTTTGATCTCCGCCGACTGGCCGAGGAATTCGAACAATCCGCTCGCATGTGAGCCGGCGATACCGAGGGTGTTCGCCACTCCGGTGACGTCGAGCTCCAGAAGTACCGCAACTGCGGCCGCGGCCCCGAAGACACCCGCAATGGCGGTGTTGTGGAAATGCCGGTTCCGGGTAGCCGGGTGACCGGCGGCAGCGATCCGGCAGGACAGTTCCATCCCGATGGCTGCCGCGGTCAGCACACGATCCCCGCTGATCCCCTTCTCCTGGGCGACCGCGAACACCGCCGGGAAGATCGCCGAGGTGGGATGCATACTGCCGGGTGTGTACCCCTCATCGGTTTCGATGCCATGCCCGTTGGTGCCGTTGATCAGGGCCGCGCCCAACGCGGAGCTCCGGCCGTGACCGATGGCGGTCGCCGTGGTGCCGGGGTACATGCGGTGCACGTGTTCGCCGACTGCCCCGGACACCGCACCCGGCGAACTGGCAACGACACCGGCAAGGTGATCGAGCAGCAGCCGCCTGACGTGGTGATCCATCCTTTCGGGCAGCGGGCGTTGCTGCTGGTCGACGATCCACTCGGCAATGTTCCAGGTCAGGCGATCAGAGGAGGTCATGGGGTCTCCATCAGTAGTTCCGGGCCGCGATCCGAGAAGCCCCGTGGAGGCTCCGATCACATCGGCGTGTCTGCGTGACTCAAGTTACATACTCTATAGAGTGTTGTCTACTATCGATAGAAAGCCACCTGAATGGGCGCATTCCGGTTCGGGCTGATAGACACTATGGAGTACAGAAAATAGAGTGGTGGTTTCGCTGCTCGGTTTGCTCCCGAAAGGAGCCGTCATGACGTCGAGTGACATGGGAGCCGCTCCTCCGGTGAGCCGGACGGAATACGTCGCCGAGCGACTGAAGCAGGACGTCGCCTCCGGCGCGATCAAACCGGGCGAACTGATCAAGCAGACCGTACTGGCCAAGCGGTACGGGGTCAGCGCCACACCCGTTCGGGAGGCGATGCGACTACTCGCGGCCGACGGGGTTCTGAGCTATTCCCCACACAAGGGCGCCTCCGTACGGGAGATGACCCCGGACACCGCCCGCGACCTGTACCGGCTGCGGACCGCCGCCGAACGTGAGGCCACCGTGATGGCGGTCGAACGGATGACACCGGCAGGGCTCGAGACCATCAGGGAAAAGCACGCCGCCCTCGACCGGGCGCAACGCGACGGCGCAGCAACCGCGGCCGACCTGTCCCTGATGAACCGGGCCTTCCACTTCGCCATCTACAGCCAGACCTCTCCCCTGGTCGTCCAGCACATCGAACTGCTGTGGTCGAGACTGACACCCAGCACCACTGTGTGGCGACACCCACCCGACGCCCACGAACTGGAAAAGGATCACGACCAGATCCTCGAGGCCATCGTGCGGAAAGACGCCCAGGCCGCTGGTGACTTCATGGCACAGCACATCCAGCGCGCCTACAAGATTCGGGAGAGCCAACCCGAACTGCGCGCGGCCGGATCGGACGAGCGCGAAGACTTCGGGAATGTCTGAGTTCGTCAGGCGCCGAATCTCTTCTACTCACTCGTGAAGTCCTGGTTCGTCTCCCTCTGCCTCGTCACCGCACTCCTACAGGCCGTATACGCGGCAGTGCGCGTGATGATCTCGTACCGAGCCCTCGAGCTCGGCGGTAACGGCGCGACCGTGGGGATCCTGACCGCGTTGTATTCGCTCGTCCCGCTGGTCGCAGCGATCCCCATCGGCCGGGCCGTGGACGGCAGGCACGCGGCCGCGGTACTGCGTATCGGCGCAGCGCTTTCCGGCGTCGCGGTCGTCGTGATCATCACCAGCACTGACCTGGTCGTGCTCGCCGCCGGCAGCATCCTGCTCGGATTCGGCCACATCCTGACCCTGGTATCCGGCCAGGGATACGTACCGCTCATGTCCTCCCCCGATCAATACGACCGCAGATTCGGCGGCCTGACCGTCTGGATCTCCGTGGGACAGTCCATCGGCATTCCGGTGGCCGGAATCATCGCATCCCGCAGCCACGAAGGACACGTCGAAACCAGCGGCGCGCTACTCGCGATGCTGGTGCTCGCGGCACTCGCAGCCACCGCGAGCCTGTCACCGCACCTTCGGACACCCAAGACCGCGACACCGCGAAAATCCGCAGCTCCCGTACGCCAGTCGACGATGGCGATGCTGTCCACCTCCGGCATGCGCCCCGCCGTCTTCAGCAGCCTGATCGTGCTGACCTCGATGGACCTGACCACCGCCTACCTGCCGGTCCTCGGGGAGCAGTACGGATTTTCCGTACTGACGGTCACCGCGATCCTGACAGCCCGCTCGATCGCCGCGATCGTTTCTCGTGTGTTCTTGACCAGACTTCTGCAATTGGCACCGCGCCGGTGGCTCCTGATCTCCGGCACACTGTGCTCGGCACTGCCAGTCGCCCTGATACCGGCTGTGCCTCAACCGATCATCGTCGGCATCCTCATGGCAGTTGCCGGCTTCTTCTGGGGCCTCGCACAGCCCCTCACTATGACCTGGGTTGCGGGACTGGTACCTCCCTCGAACCGTGCGTCGGCGCTCTCACTTCGCCTGACCGGCAATCGGCTCGGGCAAGTCCTCATCCCGCTCACCGCAGGCGCAATCGCAGGCTCCACCGGGACCGACGCCGTCTTCGTGCTGACCGGTGGGCTCCTCGCCGGCGCAGCATTCTCGACGTGGAGGGCTCTCACCCGCGAATAGCCACCGCCGGCAGCGGTAACGGTCCCGCTGATCCGGTATCGCACACCGTTCGATCCACATCTCCGCTGCGCACGGCACCTTCGACGAAGGGGGGTTCCCATGGACCCAGATGTTCGCGGCACACTGTGCCGCCACCGACCGGTCACGTCGGGCGGGCGGCCGACGTCACGGAAGTCCTCACACTCCTCGGCGATCCCACAGTCACGATCGTGCCCGTCGTCGCCCGCCGGGGTGGGAAAGACCGCCGTCGCCGCCGTGACCCAGGAACTGGTGTCATCGGCCACTACGCGAAGATGCTGGGCGGACTGGTTGCTACAGCGCTCTCGAGATCAATTCCTTCATGACCTCGTTGGATCCGGCGTAGATGCGCTGGATGCGGGCGTCGGCGTACATCTGGGCGATGGGGTATTCGAGGATGTAGCCGTATCCTCCGAACAGTTGTAGACAGCGGTCGATCACGGCGCACTGTTGATCGGTCAACCAGTACTTCGCCATCGCGGCGGTGGTGACGTCGAGTTCGCCGCGAAGGTGTTTGCCGATACAGTCGTCGATAAAGGTGCGCGATACCCTTGCGAGGGAAGCGCATTCGGCAAGTTCGAAGCGCGTGTTCTGGAGATCGAACAGTGTCTTCCCAAACATTGTCCGCGATTTGGTGTACTCGATGGTGAGGGCTACCGCGCGTTCGATCGCGGCGACGGCAGCGACGCCGCAGATCAATCTTTCCTGTGGTAGTTGCTGCATCAGCTGGACGAATCCGGCACCCTCGCGTTCTCCGAGGAGGTTGTCCACGGGGACGCGAAGACCGTCGAAGAACAGTTCAGTGGTGTCCTGCCCCTTCTGGCCCAGCTTGTCGAAGATCTGTCCGCGCGAGAATCCGGGAGTGTCGTCGTTCACCTCGGCGACGATGAGAGACACCCCCTTCGCCCCGAGCGTGGCATCGGTCTTGGCCGCGATGATGACGAGGTCACAGTTGCGACCGTTCGAGATGAAGGTCTTGGCGCCGGTGATGACATAGTCGCCCCCGTCGCGTACGGCCTTGGTAGTGATGTTTTGCAGATCTGAGCCGGTTCCCGGTTCGGTCATGGCGATGGCACCGACCCATTCACCGCTTGTGAGCTTGGGAAGCCATCGCGATTTCTGCTCGTGGCTTCCGTACGCGTTCAGGTAGTGCGGAACGATTCCCGAGTGCACACCGAGTTGCAACGAGTGGTCACCTGCCATCACCTGTTCGTGAAACAGCACGGCATCGTGGGCGAAAGTTCCTCCCCCTCCACCGAACTCCGTAGGAATCGACATACCCGACAAGCCCAGCTCACCCAGGGTGCCGTAGACCTCCTTGTCCGGAAAGCCCTGTTCGGTGAACCGGCGTTGGTGGGGGGTGACCTCTTTGGCGAAGAAGTTGCGTGCGAGTTCGGCAACTGCGTCGAGCTCGTCGTCCATCCACGGGGATGCGCCGCTTTCCGTGGTGACAGTGGAAGAAGTCAAGGGTTCGTCTCCAAAGTTGTTGCGATTAAGTCACGATGGGTTAGTGATGTCAGGTCCCGACCGGGACCTCCGACGTCCGGTCGGCGGCGGGCTCATACACACCTTGGGCGAGGAGTTCGCGGTAGAGCAGCTCGATCTCCGATGCATACTTCTCGGCGATCGGTTTACGGCGCAGCTTCATCGTCAGGGTGAGTTCGTCACCGCCCGGCTCCCAGAAGGTGGGGAGGATCAGGAAGCGTTTGACCTGCTCCACGCGAGAGAGGCCGGTGTTGGCCATCGCGACCGCGGCGGCGATCATCGTGATCATGTCGCGGTCCGCTGCCAGGGAAGCGGCATCGACCCGGATGTTCTTCGCCGCGGCGAAATTAGCCGCGGCCTCGGGGTCGAGCGAGATCAGGGCCGTGTTGTACGGCCGCGCATCTCCGATAGTGGCCACGCCGCCGATGAGCGAGGAGGTGGCCTTGATTGCGTTCTCGATGGTGGCTGGGGACATATTCTTCCCCGAGGAGTTGATGATCAGTTCCTTCTTCCGATCGACGACGGTGAGGTATCCGTCCCGGTCGATGGACACCACGTCACCGGTGGCCAGCCATCCGTCGGCGTCGACGGCGTCGGCAGTTTTGGCAGGCTCTCCCCGGTAACCCTTCATGACGAGGGGACCACGAACGAAAAGCTCACCGTCGTTCGCGACCCGCATGTCCATGCCGGGCACGATCTTGCCGACCGTTCCCAGTTTGGCGGGATCGGCCGGGGCCGCACTGGCGATGCAGGTCAGTTCCGACATCCCCCAGATCTCGGAGATCTGCAGCCCGAGCCCCGCGAAGAATGCCAGCGTGTCGGCGGGTATCGGTGCCGCTCCTGACACGGCCCATCGGAGCTTGTCGAATCCGAGTTCGGCGCGCATCGGCGCCAACACCACCGATTCTGCCTTGACGAACTCGTGTTCCAATTCTTCCGGTACGGGGAGACCTACCCGGAGCAACTCGATCCGGCGCGCGCCGACCTCGAGGCCCCACTGCAACGCGCGCCGTCGTGCGTCGTCCGGCTCGTTCGCCACCGCCCGTTCGACCGCGATTTTCAGCTTCTCCCAGACCCGCGGTACCGCGCCCCAGATGGTCGGCCGGCAGTCGGGAAGTGCGGCAGCGATCTGCCGTACGTCCGCGACCACGGTGACTTGCGTTCCGAACACCATCTGGAAGTACAGAGCCGTCATCCGATCGGCGATGTGTGCCGACGGCATGAAGGAGGTGATGCGGTCCCCGAACTCGATCGGGAGGATCCAGCACACCGCGCCGGCCTCGAACAGCAATGCGGCATGAGTCGACTCCACCCCTTTCGGGTTGCCGGTAGTGCCGGAGGTGTAGATCAGGGTTGCAACATCGTCGGGCCGCACCGAGCGCCACGCGGCGTCGAAGTCGAACTCCGGTGAGCCGAGAGCCTTCATCTGGTCCAAGGTGAGCGTCCCGGCCGGGGCAATTCCTGCCTCCGCATCGATGACGACGATCTGCTCCAGCAGTGCGCCGGATTCCCTGATTCGCTCCACGTACTGGGCCTCGCACACCACGACCTTGGCTTCGGCGTTGCCGAGAACGTATGCGATGGCAGAGGGAGGAAGCGTGTTGTAGATCGAGAACGACGTCGCCCCGACATGTAGCGCTCCGACGTCGATGGGGTAGAAGTCCACGCGATTGGCCATCATCAAGGCGACGGTGTCGCCGCGGCGGACTCCGAGTGCGGCGAATCCAGCCGCCACTTCGCGGACCTGGCTCGAGTATTGCCGCCAGGTCAACGTCTGTGAATCGCCGACCGTTCGCAGTGCGATGGCGTCCGGGTCGATGGCGGCGGTGCGTTGAAATGCTGCGCACAGGGTGTGGGGCGCTTCATCGATGGTCATGGCGTTCTCCTCGGTTCAGGACCGGCTGCTGTGGATCCACTCGGATATGTGGTGACGGGGCGTTCTTCGAGCTCGCGGATCAGTTGGTGGCATTCGGCATCGGCCGCCAGGTAGCCGTCGGCGAGCACGTTCACCAGTCCTCGTCCCAGTGCCCACGGTTGCCATGCCGCCGGAGCGAGGGTGCGTCCGGCGCGGCGAGCGATGGCATCCGCGATCACAGTCGCGGCATCCTCCGGACTGATGCGGCGGCGCAGCGGACGAGGAAGACGCGCATCGAGCCTTCTGCCGATCTCGTCGTCGTCCAGCGTTGCCCGAGCCAGTTGTGTGTCGACCATCCCGAAGTACGCGACACCCGCGGAGGCGCCGTAGCCGGCGAGTTCGAGACGGAGTGCCCGGCCGAGTTGTTCGACGGCGGCCTTGCTGATCATGTAGGACGCACCACCGAGACCGGGTGCGAAGGCCGCCGCAGACGACACCACCACGATGTGGCCGCGTCGCGTAATCACTTCGTCGATCGCCGGATGGACGGTGTTGAAGACGCCTGTGAGGTTGATGTCGATCACGCGGTCGAAGCCCGCCGGATCTATCTGGCGGAGGGTGGACGGGGGCGGGGTCACTCCGGCGTTCGCGATCACCACATCGAGCCGCCCATACCGCTCGATCACCCGGTGTACGGCTGCATCCATGCCGCGACGGTCGCGGACGTCGGCGACCAGGGTGAGGACCCGCCGTCGTCCGAGCGCGAATTCGGCCGCCGTCAGCGCGGATTGGTTGACATCGATCAGCGCGACGGTCGCGCCGCGGGCATGCAGTGCTCGCGCCGATGCCAGTCCGATACCGTCGCCGCCGCCGGTAATCAGGACCACCTTTCCGGCAACGTTGTACTCGGCGCCTCGACCGGGAAGTGGGAGTCCCAGGTCTCTCAGGGTGCGAGCGATCGTCGATCGGGTTCTGAACGTGGCCATCATCAATGCCTTCCGTGGAGCAGTCTGACGAGAACGCGCACCAGAGTGTCGATCCGCGGTGTGCGCCGAAACGTGGTGAGCGGAAGAATCGACGGGAATCGCTGCCTCGTCATCGCACGGGCAAACGTGAACTCCCTCAACCCGTCAGCGCCGTGGACCCGGCCGAATCCGGAATCACCGACACCACCCAGCGGCAGGCTGGGGACGGCGGCGTACATGACGTACGAATTGACCGACACTGCGCCGGTGCGGATTCTCGTCGCGATCTCCTCGCCGCGTCGGCGGGAGAAGATGCTCAGCCCCAATCCGTATCGGCTCGCATTGGTTCGGTCGACCGCGTCGTCCATATCCCGCACCCTGGTCACGGTCATGGTGGGCCCGAATGTCTCCTCGGTGACCGCGACACTGTCCTCCGGCACGTCCACCAGAATGGTCGGCTGCACGAGGTTGCCCTCGATGGCGTCCGGCCCTCCGAGTACGGCGCGGCCGCCCCTCCCGATCGCGTCGTCGATGTGGCGACGGATGACGTCGATGTGTGTGGGCATGGTGATGGGACCGATCTGGGCGTTCCCGCCGGAACCGGCCCGGATCGTGCGTGCACGAGTGACCACCCGATCGGCGAACGCGTCGAATACCTTTTCGTGCACGTACACCCGCTCCACCCCGAGACAGGTCTGACCGGCGTTGGAGAACCCACCCCACACGGCCGCGTCGGCCGCCGCGTCGAGGTCGCCGTCAGCATCGACGATCAAGGCGTCCTTTCCGCCGCACTCCATCAGAACCGGAGTGAGTGTCTCCGCGCACGCGGTCATCACCTGTTTTCCAGTGGCGGTGGAACCGGTGAACCCGATCTTGTCCACGCCCGATCGGCAGAGCGCGGCTCCCGTGGAGCCGTCACCCGTGACCACCTGTAGAACCGGGTGTTCCGGCACGACCTCGGACAATGCCTGGGCCAACCACACACCGACGCCCGGGGTGTACTCGCTGGGCTTGTAGACAACGGTGTTCCCGGCTGCGAGCGCGAAGGACAAAGAACCGAGCGGGGTGAAAATCGGGTAGTTCCACGGTCCGATCACCCCCACGACTCCGACGGGGAGATATTCGACGCTCGCCGATTGGTTGGCGGTGAGCAGGCTGGAGCGGACCGGGCGCCGACCCAGTACACGGGCGGCGTTCTTGGCCGCCCACGCCAGGTGTTCCGAGGCCATCGCAATTTCGAGCATCGCGTCTGCGCGCGGCTTACCCATCTCGAGGTGGGTGAGCTCCGCGAGTTCCGGTGCCCGACGGGCGATGATGCCCCGCCACGCGTCGAGTCGCCGGGCCCGTTCGTCGAATCCCAGCGACCCCCACCAGCCGGCGACCTCGCGCGCTCGGCGCACCGCGTCGTCGATGTCGTCGGCCGACCCGCGTGGGTGGGTTCCTACCACCCGCCCGGTCGCCGGACTGATCACATCGAACATGTCGGCCGCAGCCGTGGTCGTGATCATCGGCGGGTTCCCTTCGGTTCGTCGAGCGTCTTGTCGGCGAGCGCGTGCGCCCATCCCCGTGTCACCCGACGGAGGATTGGCAGGGACAGTACGAGGAATGGGGCGAACCCGGGCGTGGTGTCCATCGCAAAGGTCCAGGTGAGCCGGGTTCCGTCGGACGTCGGTTCCAGGGTGATGTCCTCGGCGAACCGGCGGAATCCGGGTCTGCTGGCGGACTCGGCGGTAAAGGTCATCCGTCTGCCCTCGTCCCAGCGGTAGAAGCGTTCCCTCAGCGCCGCGGCGCCGTGACCGAGCGTCACGGTTCTGGTGGTACCGACACCGAAGGGCCGGGACGACGTCCACTCGCTTGCCGTGATCAGCCGCGCCCACGACACCAGTGCGTCGTGTGCGGTCAACACACTCCACACGTGGTCGGTGTCCGTCGACACGTTCACGATGTGCACGAGCCGGAATCGGGCGGTCTGCAGGAACTCGTCGTCGGTGGCGGCGAGTGGGTACCAGCGCATCACAGGTCGATCACCAGCGATCCACCGGCCGAGCGGGACAGACAGACCAGCATCGAATTCTCCCGTTCGTTGTGCGTCAGGATCTTGTCGCGGTGATCGACCTCGCCGGCCAGGACGCGCACGCGACAGGTGCCGCAAAAGCCCTGCCGGCACGAGTAGGCGACACCCGGGACCTCCCGGCGGATCGCCGCGAGCGCGGTCTCGTCCGGCCCGACCGACACAGTCGTCCCTCGGCGGGCGAGTCGTATCTCGAACTCACGGCCATCGACCACCGGAAGTGGTGAGAAGCGTTCGGTGTGAAGCGATCCGGTCGGGTCGATCTCGGACATCAGCCGACGCGCGGTGGTCATCAACGGTGTCGGGCCACACATGTAGACGGCGGCACCAGGGGAAGCCGTGGCGACGATGCCGGCGACATCAGGAGGACCGAATTCGTCGTCCGGCCGGATCTCGACCTGGCCACGGGGATACCAGGCGAGTTCGTCGAGGAACGGCATGGTTTCTCGGGAGCGTCCGAGATAGACCAACCTCCATGGCAGCTCACGGTCGTGGCATCTCTTCACCATCGGCAGGATCGGAGTGATTCCGATTCCGCCCGCGACGAAGAGATACGATTCCGCGGCAACCAGTGGGAAGGCATTGCGAGGCCCCCGCACGGTGATCGGGGTCCCGGTCCGCACGGAGTCGTGGACCTCCCGCGAACCACCCAGGCCGGTGTCGATCCGACGCACCGCGATGCGGTAGGACGACAGATCGTCGGGGTCGCCGCACAGTGAGTACTGCCGTTGCTTTCCCGAGGGGAGGATCAGGTCGAGGTGCGCGCCTGGGATCCAGGACGGGAGGTCGCGTCCGTCCGGCGACACCACTGTCATGCTGACGACATCAGCTGCCTCGGTCCGCACCTCCGCAACAATCAGATTCATATCGAAGCCCCAGTGACGCACGGGCTTCGGCCTCGACAGCCACGGAGCAGCGCGACTGGCGGCGAACACGTTTCGGTACGCGACCGTCGCCCGCGCAGCCAGCCGGAGAACCCTGGAGGGTTCGAAGTCGGGCGTATCGGAGTCCGAGCCTGCGGAACTGTCCGACGTCGTCATTGTCATGAGTCGCTTTCTCGGTAGGAACGGTTGGCGGCAGGCGACTGTGCGAGGTAGCGCATCGCCACATCCATGTCACCGATCTGCGAGGGATGGAAGCTGGGACGGAGGTACGGCGGGATTTCCGTGATCAGGAATTTGATGTTGGGCACGAGCCCCCGCCTGGTTGCACGGATCAATTGCAGTGGCCAGAAGCGCCCCTTGTCCGCCGACGGATCGGTGCGGAAGAGGTAGTTCATCGATGTCAGGAACAGCAGGATGAGGGTGAGGCTGGCGATCAGTGCCGTTCGTACGCGGCGGGCGTAGCTGCCGTCGACGTACATGTAGGCGTCGAAGGCGACGTTGCGGTGCTCGACCTCCTCGGCGCCGTGCCACCGGACCATGTCGAGCATCATCGGGTGCATGCCCGCCTTCTCCAGTGCGGGGTCCGTCAGCAGCCACTCCCCCACCACGGCGGTGTAGTGCTCCATGGCGGCGAACAAACCCAGCCGCTCACACAGCCACGCCCGTTTCGCACGGCCGGACAGCCCTCGATCTCCCAGAATCCGGTCTACGAGCCAGTCCATCTTCTTCGACATCGGTTCGATGTCCATGCCCAGTTCCGCGAGGTGTTCACGGGCCCCCTTGTGCGACGCGGCGTGAGTCGCCTCCTGGCCGACGAACCCGACGACCTCCTCGTGGAGCCGCTCGTCCTCGATCAGTGGCAGCGCCTCGGCCAACGTCGCGGACATCGCGCGCTCGCCTTCGGGAAGTACCAAGTGCATGAAGTTGATGACATGCGTGGCCATCGGCTCGCCGGGAACATAGTGCAACGGCACTCCGTCCCAGGAGAACTCGACGTCACGAGCGGTGATCGCGTGCGCTTCGTCCGTGTATCGCCGCGCACCGACCGGATCGACCACAGGGTTTCGGCCTATTCGGGGAAACGACATCATCCTGCTGTCCTCACTGTCGATTTTGCCGAGGCTCCGACCCCGCTGAGGATGTATTGGTCGAGGTCCGCCCGCCGGGTCCGCGCGCGGAAGCGGCGGTTGAACCCCGGGTAGAAGGTGAAGTTGCGGCCCTCGCCGCTGAGGTAATAGCTGGTGCACCCACCGGTGTTCCACACCGAGGTCTGTAGCCTCTTGTCGACCTCGTCGACGAATGCCTGCTGAACCTCGGGGCGGACGTCGATACTCGCCGCCCCCTGCGCGTTCATTTCCTGCAGGCAACTGAGGATGTACGCAATCTGAGCTTCGATGGTCACAACCTGCGAGGTGTAGACGACGGAATTGGGGCCGAGCAACATGAAGAAGTTGGGGAATCCACTGATTGTGGTGCCGAGATAGGCTCGGGCATTGCCGTTCCACGCCTCGGCCAGGGTACGACCGTCGCGCCCTCGCACCACATCGAACGCGGGATTGTCGGTCAGCCGGAAGCCCGTTCCCATCACGATCGTGTCGACCTCGTGGAGAGCGCCGTCCTCGGTGACGATCCCGTTCGATCGCACTTCACGAATTCCGTCGGTGACCACGTCCACATTCGGCTGCGCGAGCGCCGGATAGAAGGAGTTGGAAAACGTCGGTCGTTTACAACCGAACGCATAGGTGGGCGTGAGTTTTGTCCGCAGCTCCGCGTTGCGGACCTGGCGGCGCAGGTGGGCGCGGCCGAGCGCCGCCAGCCCTTTCAGCAGCGCCGGCTTGTACACGAAACCCGGAACCATCGCCTCTTGGACCAGATCGAGACCGGCCCGCGCCAGCCGCTGGGCAAC
Organism: Rhodococcus sp. IEGM 1351; assembly: GCF_030056875.1. Classification (NCBI taxonomy): domain Bacteria; kingdom Bacillati; phylum Actinomycetota; class Actinomycetes; order Mycobacteriales; family Nocardiaceae; genus Rhodococcus; species Rhodococcus sp. IEGM 1351. Next base: position 59,299 of record NZ_JASHKU010000028.1, read on the forward strand.
AGGTACCCGCGCGAACAATCTCTGTGGCCATCCGGTCATCGGTTGGTCGGGGTGCGGAAGTATCCACGTCGGGGTCCGCTGGAACACCGTCATCGAACCGACGCTCGGCTGAATTCGGGGGATGATCTGCACCGCAGAGGCACCGGTTCCGATCACCGCGACCCTTTCCCCGGCGAGATCGTGCTCGTGGTCCCAGGCGGCGGAGTGAAAGACAGCGCCCTGGAAGCTCGCCAGTCCGGGAAGGTTCGGTACCGCCGGTTCACTGAACGGGCCCATCGCCCCGACCAGAATCCGCGCCTCCCAGTTTCCATGACTGGTGGTCACGTGCCACGCCTGCGAGTCGTCGTCCCAGGTCGCGTCTTGCACGTCATGACCCATCCGCAGGTGCGGGACGATGCCGAAGTTCTCAGCGCAGGCGCGCAGATAGTCGTGGATCTCCTGCTGCAGCGGGTAGAGCCTGGTCCAGTTCGGGTTGGGAGCAAAAGAGAATGAATAGAGGATCGAGGGGATGTCGCATTGCGCTCCCGGGTAGGTATTGACCCGCCACGTTCCGCCGATGTCCTCCGCACGGTCGAGCACGACGAAGTCGTCGATGCCGGCTTGTTTCAGTCTGATCGCAGTTCCCAGCCCACCGAATCCCGCGCCGACGATGAGTACGTCGACCCTTTCGGGTGCCTGATCGACGTTGTCGACCGGAAGTTCCACCGGTATTGCAGACCTGACCATTCGGGCGCCCTCCTCGTTGATGCCGCGCATGCCGAAGACACTAGAACTGACATCACACGCTGTCAACAGCGGTCGATGTCAACATTCACAAGACGCCGCACGCAGCCACACGATCTGATTCGGCACGTCGTCCGCGCCTTCACCGACTACATCGCACGATCGGCGTCGCGGAAAGAACATGTTCGTCGAGTCGCAGACCGTCCCGGAGCTCGCGCAGCGGGGCGAGCAACTCGTCAAGGAATGCACGGCCGGTCGCGGCATCGCTCGGCAGGCTGAGCGGCGACGAAGCACGCGACAAGGTCACCACTCAACTCCACTCGACAGCGATCTTCGACGCTCTCTCCTTCCTTCGCCAGCACTGGCTCACCGGAAACTCTCGAATCTCCAAAAGCTTCGTCGTAGGGCATGTTTCGTTGGCGATCGATCCCAGGTCGACCTCAACAGCGCGTCGGATCCAACCACACATGGTTTCCCATCCGCTTGGATGAGGGTGCGGCAGCGCTTTCGGTGGATTTCGTTCAGAGGGCGAGCTGGTCGTCGCAGGCCCTTCCGAGAGCCGGCCCTCGGCGACAGCGCCGAGGGCCGAGGGCCGAGAACTTTACGGCGCAACCGGGTAGTGACTGGTGATCGCGACCCGATTCCAGGCGTTCATCACGGTTGCCAGCCAGCTGATCGCGGACACCTGCTCATCTGTGAGGGAGCCGTCATCCCAGGTTCGCCGTTCCGGAACGGCGAGAGCGGTGACCTGTTCGGCGAGAGCGAGAGCCGCGCGCTCCTGGTCGCTGAAATACTGCGACTCCCACCACGCTGCGACGACGGCCAGTCGATCCGTCGTCTCTCCCTTGGCGAGGGCGTCGCGGGTGTGCAAGCGAAGGCAGAAGGCGCAGCCGTTGAGTTGGGAGACGCGGATCTTCACCAACTCCACTTCCGCGTCCAGCGTCGTCAGGCTCCGATAGACGGACGGGTGCTGCTTGCCGAGATTCACGCTGGTCATGACGTTCCTTCTGAGTAGGTTGTCGAATGGTTGTGGGTCCGGGCGCCCGCACCGATGGTGCTGAACGAGGTTGCCTGAAGATCGCGCGCTGTCTTCCGGTGCGTCCCGGTCATGCAGACCACGGCGACCCCGTGATGCGATCAACCATGCTCATGCTGCGGAAGCCGGGAACGAAGTGGTCCAGTACGTCGGCATTGACGGTGCCGTAGGTGGTGTCCGGCCGGTGGCTGAGCCCGTCGACGAAGGCACGCAGAAATTCGTTCTTTGAAGTCACCCCGCGGATGGACAGCGGTGATCTCCTCGACCCGGTCCGGGTTCAGTCCGGCCAGACCCAGCCCGACCACATCGGTGAGGACGCCGAAGTGGGTGGCGGCGACTTCGTCCCCCATCCGGCCGGGAATCCCGGGTGTGGTGTGCAGCGCGATCGCCGTCCAGACCACCTCGGCGGCGGCAGCGGAGAAACCGCGGTCGAGCAGAAACTTGCGAGCATGATCGGCCCCATCGAGCTCGAACCGCTGCTCGACATCCGAGAAGGGCGTGAGGAGGCCAGTGTCGTGGAAGAGGGCAGAGAGGTAGAGCAGCTCAGGGTCTGGCTGCAGGCCGAGCTCGCGAGCCTGGAGTGTGCTGAAGAGGAACACGCGCCGTGAGTGATGGAAGATCAGGGGGCTCGTCGTATCCTGGACGAGGCGAGTGGCTTCGGCTGCCGCCTGTGTCTCGGGAATCTCTACTCCTGCGATGATCTCGGTCATGGGCCCTGCACTTTTAGGTTTCGATGTTGTAGAACAGACGATGTGTCCGTCCCTCTACGGTGCCGAACATCGAGGGTCCGGCGCCGCCTCGGTCCGGCCATGAATCACCCGAATTCGGACAGGCGGTGAGCGTGCGTACGAGCCCCCACCCGCATCGGGTCGCGGTCCTGGTCTACGACGGGGTGAAGCTGCTCGATGTCGCCGGCCCCGCCGAGGTGTTCGCGGAGGCGAATCGATGCGGCGCCGACTACCAGATCGTGTTGTTGTCGCCGACCGGTGCCGGTGTTGCGTCGTCTATCGGGACAAAGATCTCCGTCGACGGCGACGCAGGATCGGAACCGGCACCCGACACCTTCCTCGTGGCCGGCGGCGACATCTACCCGCGAACCGCCATCGCCCGCGACCTCGTCGAGGCAACGGGCACGCTCGCAACGCGATCTACTCGGGTCGGCTCCATCTGCACAGGCGCGTTCATCCTCGCGGCGGCCGGCCTCCTGGAGGGCAAACGCGCGACCACGCACTGGAAAGTCGCACACGAACTTGCCGCCCGGCACCCGACAACCCTCGTCGAACCCGACTCGATCTATGTTCGCGACGGCACCACGTACACGTCCGCGGGCGTGAGCGCCGGCATCGACCTGGCGCTGGCGCTGGTCGAGGAAGACCATGGCCCCGATCTGACGCGCGACGTCGCCCGACGCCTGGTGGTCTACTTGCAGCGCGCGGGCGGACAATCGCAGTTCTCTGCCCCACTCCAAGGCCCACCGCCGCGCACACCAGCCCTCCGCCGAATTGTGGATCTGGTGACGGCGGACCCCGCCGGGAAGCATTCGCTCGCCGAACTCGCCGGACACCTCAACGTGAGCCCTCGACACCTCACGCGACTCTTTCGAACCGAGCTGTCCACCACACCTGCCCAGTATGTCGAGCTGGTCCGATTCGACATGGCAAAGGCGCTGCTCGACCAGGGGCACAACGCAACACAGGCAGCATCACTCGCCGGCTTCCCGAGCTACGAGAGCCTACGAAGAGTCTTCGTGCGGGAGCTGTCGATGTCACCGGCTGCCTGCCAACGCCGCTTCGGCACCGCGCACCGCGCCGACGCGGGGTAGTCCGACGGGGTGTGCGATTGCCGTACCCGGTCATTCCTGTCGTTGTGCAACGCGCGAAGAGCCGGCGCCGATACACCGACCAGAGGTGAGGACCGTGGTCGAGCACATCGCCGCCCGGCAGGACGTACGCGAGTTCCGGCGGGCCCTGGACGAGCTGTTCGCGTTCCTGCTCGACAACGACGACCCCTACACGCCGGAATGGGACCGCGCCCGGCTTCACCGGCTGACTACCCAGGTACAGGAAGCGACCGCCACGCTGAGGTGGGGCGGGCTGCGAGTGGATTACCTCGGATTCGGGAGCATGGAAATCTCCGTCGACCTCGGCCCACCGCCCAACGGTCCCAGGTGATCGCCCCTTCCGACGAAGATGGCGGTTTCGGGTCTGCTGTCGGCGCGCGGTGATGCAATATTGCACATCCCCATTGCAGGTTAGGTGATTCCCCCGGCCTCCATACCCGGGCACACTTGTATTCGTCCCCGCCGGAAACTGCGCGAAGCGAAGAGATTCCCGGGGTCTATCCCATGGGCTCGTCCGAGTCGACGTCACCTGCCGGCATCGACTCGGACTGCGCGTTGAACGTCGGTTACCACACCGCTAGGAGTACAGATGAGCAAGATCGCTTTCCTCGGCCTCGGAAACATGGGCTTGGGTATGGCCACGAATCTGGTGCGCAACGGCCACACAGTCATCGGATTCGACCCCTCCCCAGCGGCATCCGAGATGGCGTCATCACACGGAATCGACTCTGCTGCATCTCCTGTCGATGCAGCGGAGCGTGCCGACGTGATCATCACCATGCTGCCCAGCGGCAAGCACGTGCTCGACGTCTACGCCGACCTGGTCCCGGCCACATCGCAGGGAACCCTCTTCCTCGACTGCTCGACGATCGATGTCGGCGACGCGCGAGCCGCCGCTGAACTGGCTGTCGGCGCCGGGCATCAGGCGGTGGACGCCCCGGTGTCCGGAGGCACGGTCGCCGCGGACGGCGGAACGCTCACCTTCATGGTCGGCGGCCCGGCCGACGCGGTGGACCGAGCAAGCTCACTGCTCGACGCCATGGGGTCCCGTATCGTCCGATGCGGCGACTCCGGAGCAGGTCAGGCTGCGAAGATCTGCAATAACATGGTCCTGGGGATCTCCATGATCGCCGTCAGCGAAGCCTTCGCGCTTGGCGCAAAGCTGGGCCTGACCGACCAGGCACTGTTCGACGTCTCGTCGACCGCGTCCGGTCAGTGCTGGGCGTTGACCACGAACTGCCCGGTTCCCGGACCGGTTCCGACCAGCCCCGCCAACCGCGACTATGCCGGCGGGTTCGCGAGTGCATTGATGCTCAAGGACCTCCGACTCGCGCAGTCCGCAGCGACGGACAACGGTGTCGAAACGACGCTCGGACGGCGCGCCACCGAACTCTACGAACAGTTCGTCGCCCAGGACGGCCCAGGCCGTGACTTCTCTGCGATCGTGACGGCAATCCGTGCCGGTGCATATGACGTGCAGGCACAACAGTCGTAGCCCCTCCCACGTAGACCTCGCCCCGTGCCGCGGGAGTGAGACGCTGCTCGATGTGAAAGGAATTCGTTGTGCGCATCATTCTGACAGGGCCGCCGGGAGCGGGTAAAGGCACACAGGCGCAGTCGCTTTCGACGGCGCTGCAGCTCCCCCACATCTCGACCGGCGATCTGTTCCGCAGCCACATCGCACAGAGCACGGAACTGGGGCGGACGGCGAAATCGTTCCTCGATGCCGGCGAACTGGTCCCGGACGAGGTCACCATCGGGATGGTCGCGGAGCGCCTCGCGGCCGACGACACGGCCACAGGATTCATTCTGGACGGCTTCCCCCGCACCGTGGTTCAGGCGATCGCCCTCGATGAGCTCCTTGGCCGACAGCTGAGCCAGATCGACGCCGTCCTGGACTTTTCGATAGCGGACGATGCAGTCGTCGAACGGATGCTGGCCCGTGGCCGCGCCGACGACACCGAGGACGTCATTCGTCGACGTCTGCGGGTCTATCACGACGAGACCCGACCGCTGCTCGACTACTACTCGCCGCTTCTGCTGGCCGTCGATGCGGAAGGTGAGGTCGACGAGGTCTACGCCCTCGCGATCGGCGCGCTGTCCGAGCGCGGAAGCGTCGCTCCGTCCATCTGAACGCTGTTCCCTGCACCCCAGCAGAGCCATCCGTATATCAAGGAGATTCCGACATGACCTCCACGCAAACCTCACTCGCTGAGCTCCATATTCCCGAGGCCCGCGACTACCCCATGTTCGTCGACGGGGCCTGGGTGGACGCCAGTTCCGGTCAGTGGAGTGAGGTGACCACCCCGATTCTGCGTGAGCACGTGATCGGCCGTGTCCCGTCCTCGAGCACCGAGGACGTCGATCGCGCGGTGCGTGCTGCGCAGAAAGCCTTCCCTCGGTGGCGGTCTCAGCACTTCACGGCGCGAGGCCGGATCCTGAGCCAGATCGCCGACGCCATCGACGCGCGCGCCGAGGAACTGGCCCGCCTCACCGCCCTCGATACCGGCAATGCGCTGCGCACCCAGGCACGCCCCGAGGTCGCCACCCTGGCGAACCTGTTCCGGTACTTCGCCGGTGTCGCCGGCGAGATCAAGGGCACGGTTCTCCCCGCCGGCGACGATCAGCTCCAGTACTCCCGCCAGGAGCCCCTCGGCGTCATCGGATGCATCCTGCCCTGGAACTCCCCGCTGATGATCGCCGGATTCAAGATCCCCGCCGCCCTCGTCGCGGGAAATACCGTCGTGGTCAAGGCGGCCGAGGCGGCTCCGCTGAGCGTGTTGCTGCTCGCCGAGATCTGCGCCGAACACCTGCCGGGCGGTGTGCTCAACGTCCTCACCGGATCCGGCAGGGTGGCCGGTGAAGCACTGGTCCAGCACCCGGACGTCGACAAGATCTCCTTCACCGGCTCGACCGAAGTGGGACGTCATGTTGCCCGTGAGGCCGGTGGCCGGTTGGCACACGTCTCCCTCGAACTCGGCGGCAAGAACCCCTCGATCGTATTCCCCGACGTGGACATCGACGACGACTTCATCAATCAACTGCTGCTGTCGACCCGGGTACACCGGCAGGGACAGAGCTGCACCGCCGGTTCCCGGTTGTTCCTGCACCAGGACGTCTACGACGAGGTCCTCGACCGGCTGGTGAACACCCTGGCCGGGCTGAAGGTCGGGAATCCGCTCGCCGAGTCCACGGACATGGGCGCCATCGTCAACGACAAGCAGTTCGCCTCGGTCTGCGGGTTCCTCGACGACGGCCTGAGCTCGACCAAGGTTGCCACCGTCCTCGACGGCTCACCGGACAAGCTCGGCAACTCCGACGGCTACTACATGGGCCCGACCGTGTTCTCCGGCGCCGACAACTCCTGGCGCCTGTCCCGTGAGGAGATCTTCGGGCCGGCGCTCGTCGCGATCCCGTGGAACGACCACTCCGACGTCATCGACATGGCCAACGACTCGCACTACGGTCTGGCCGCCTACGTGTGGACCCACAATCTCGATCTGGCGCTGTCCACCGCCCATGCCCTCGAAACCGGGTGGGTGCAGGTCAACCAGGGCGGCGGCCAGATGGTCGGCCAGTCGTACGGCGGATACAAGCAGAGTGGCCTCGGCCGCGAAGTGTCGCTCGAGGGCATGATCGCCGGATTCACCCAGACCAAGCAGGTCAACGTGCGCCTGCGCACACTCTGAGAAGGGAGCGCACCATGACTGTCGGACCACTCAATGACATCCTCGTGCTCGACCTCTCCCGGGCGCTGGCCGGGCCGATCGCCGCGATGATGCTCGGTGACCTCGGTGCCCGGGTGATCAAGGTCGAAGCCCCGGGCACCGGCGACGACTCCCGCACCTGGGGGCCGCCGTTCGTCGGGCCGGCCGACGACCCGCAGTCGTCGTACTTCATGTCGGCGAACCGGAACAAGGAATCGATCGTGCTCGACCTCAAATCCGAGCACGGTAAGGATGCGCTCCGTCGCCTGGTTCGGCGGGCGGACGTGCTGATCGAGAATCTGCGGCCGGGCGCGTTCGACCGGCTGGGCTTTCCGGCCGACGTACTCGAGGAGCTCAACCCGCGGCTGATCACGTTGTCGATCACCGGCTTCGGGCACGACGGCCCGGAGGGATCCCGCGCCGGCTACGACCAGATCGCCCAGGGCGAGGCCGGGCTGATGTCGGTGACCGGTGACCCCGACGGGGAGCCGACGCGGATCGGAGTCCCGGTCGCCGACGTCCTCGCCGGTGTCCACGGCGCCACGGGAGTCTCGGCCGCACTGGCCTCGAGGGAAAAGACCGGCAAGGGCATGGTCGTCCGGACGTCCCTGTTGGCCGCCGCGATCAGCGCCCACACCTTCCAGGGCACCAAGTGGACGGTCGGTGGGCAGGTCGCGCAGCGGTCCGGTAACCACCACCCGCAGATCGCGCCGTACGGAAGCTTCCGCTGCGCCGACGGATACGTTCAGATCGCGGTCGGCAGCGAGGCGATCTGGGCGAAATTCGCTCCGGTGGCCGGGCTGTCGGCGGACGATCCACGATTCACGGTCAACCGGGACCGGGTCGCGAACCGCGACAAGCTGATCACCGCAATCGAGGCCGACTTCGCCCGACGTCCTCGGGCTGACGTCCTCGCCGCGCTCGAGGCCGCGGGTGTTCCCGCCGGGTCGATCCGCACCATCGACGAGGTCTACGAATGGGAGCAGACCCGCAGCCAGGGCCTGCTCCTCGAGGTCGAGCATCCCGTGGTGGGGCCGGTGCAGTTGCCGGGTCCGTCCCTGCGGATGGAAACGGCCGGCGGTGAGTCGCTGGTGCGGTCCGCGCATGTTGCGCCGCCGGTGCTCGGACAGCACACCGAACAGATTCTCGACTGGCTCGACTCGGTCGACGCCACCGATCCGCTCGATGCGATGGTGCCCGCGCAGGCGTGAACTCGGTGAGAGTCCGACTGGCACACCGGGGCGGTGTTGCAGGAGTCTGCCTCCTGCAACACCGCCCCGGGTGCGCCGGGAACCTACACAGTGGGGACCAGTTCGTCTCGCCGACTGCGCGCCTCTTCCTGAATCGCTTGCCGGACGGCCTGGACCGCCGGATTGGTGAGGCTTTCGCGGCGCGCGGCCAGGGAGAAGGCAAGGCGAACATCGACGGCCTCCGGCAAGATCCTGCGCAGATCGGTGTGCTGGTCCGCCATGAACGCCGGCAACAGCCCGATGCCACCGCCGGAACGCGTGGCAGCGACATGAGCGAAGATGTTGGTGGACATGAACTTTGCAGCGACACCGGGCAGATGCCGGCTCAGGTCGAGATCGCCGACCTGCAGCAAGGAGTCGACGAAGAAGACCAGCGGGTGCGCTGTCAGCTCGTCCAGGCTGCCGGGTTCGCCGTGCTCACGGAAGTATCCTTCGCTGCCGTACAACCCCAGCGAGTACTGGCAAACACGTTCGGAGACCAGCCGACTGGTGATCGGTGTGCCCACCGCGACAGCGAGGTCGAACCCTGATTGGTACAGATTCAGTTGCCTTGTATCCGTGATCAACTCGACGACAAGGTGCGGGTGACTCATCCGCAGCTTGGCCAATGCGGGAGCGACGAACAACGACCCGAATCCGTCCGGAGCGGTGATCCGGATGGTTCCCCGGAGTGGATTCTCACTGATACCGAGGACTACGTCGGCGGTTTCCTGAACGGCTTCCTCGATCAGTCGCGCCTTCTCCGCGATCGATCGGCCGACATCGGTCAGCTCCCATCCGTCGGCACTGCGCTGCAGCAGACGGACACCCAGGACCTTCTCGAGCGCACGCACACGCCTCGAGACGGTGGTGTGGTCGACGCCCAGGTCCAGCGCCGCGGATTGGCGGCGTCCGGTTCGCGCGACGGCGAGCAGGTACCGAAGGTCATCCGAGCGGATGTTCCGGACGTCGATCACGGCCGGCCTCCCGGTAGGTCGGCCGCCGTGGTGTGGTGTCCGCCCCGTGCGGCGGTCGATGCACGCCGGGTTGCGGAGAGTAGCTGCTGCAGGTCCTCGTGGAGACGGCGCATGACCTTCGGGTCCGCGAGGGCGACGGCATCGAGGGCGCGGGTCGCCGAGGTTGCCACCTCGCGACCCTTGTCGGTGATCGTGACGAGGGTCGAACGGCGATCGGACCGATTGATCGTCCGTAAGGCCAACCCGGAACCTTCGAGCCCTTCGATCAGCGTTCCGATGGTGGTGGGATGCCTGTCGAGAGCACGGACGATCCGCACCATGGGTAGTGGGGCGTTCGCGGCGATCATCATGGCCAAGACCTCGTACCGGGCGAACGACAGTCCGAGTGGTCGCAACGTGGAGTTGAGTTGATGGGTGATCAGCTTCTGCGTCTGCAGTACGGCGGCGATCAGCGATGTATACGGCGGCACAGATTCGGCAGCCGGCGCCGAGTGGGGTGGTTGCGCAGTGGCCACCGGAAGCCTCCTAGTTGTCCGGAATGAGCATCGAATGAACGCCCTGAGTGTGTATTTCGCGAAACTCGCGTTTGGCGACGGGACTGTGTCGGCACTTCCCGTGTCGAAGTGTTTCGGTTTGGAGTGGGTCACACCCATTGGCAATTTACATGGATATCCAACTATAGTACTTCCAACTTCTCCGATCTGAAAGGGTCGATTCATATGTTCACCTTGACCGATGACGAGCGGGCGATCAGCGACACTGCCCGTGACTTCGCGGCCGAGCATCTCGCGCCGCACGCTGTGGAGTGGGATCAGGCCAAGCATTTCCCGGTGGATGTCCTGCGTAAGGCGGCGTCGCTGGGGATGGGTGGGATCTACATCCGCGAGGATGTGGGTGGGTCCGAGCTGACTCGTGTCGACGCGGCCCGCATCTTCGAGCAGCTCGCGAAGGGGTGCCCGTCGATCGCCGCGTACATTTCGATCCACAACATGGTCACCTGGATGATCGACCGGTTCGGCACCGAGGAGCAGCGGCGCGCGTGGGTGCCGGGGCTGTGTTCGATGGATCAGCTGGGCAGTTATTGCCTGACCGAGCCGGGTGCCGGTTCGGATGCGGCGGCGTTGAGCACGAGGGCGGTCCGGGACGGCGACGACTACGTGCTGACCGGGGTCAAGCAGTTCATCTCCGGTGCCGGCACCTCGGATGTGTACGTGGTGATGGCCCGCACCGGGGAGAGCGGGCCGCGGGGGATTTCGGCGTTCATCGTCCCGAAGGGGTCGCCGGGTCTGTCGTTCGGGCCGAACGAGGTGAAGATGGGCTGGAACGCCCAGCCCACCCGGCAGGTGATCTTCGAGGACGTGCGGGTGCCGGCGGCGAATCTGCTCGGTTCCGAGGGTGGTGGTTTCCGGATCGCGATGGCCGGCCTGAACGGTGGCCGGCTCAACATCGCGGCGTGCTCGGTGGGCGGCGCGCAGACCGCGTTGGAGCGGGCCGTCGCCTACCTGACGGACCGGAAGGCGTTCGGGTCGCCGCTGATCGACTCGCAGGCGCTGCAGTTCCAGCTCGCCGACATGCGCACCGAACTGGAGGCGGCCCGCACCCTGCTGTGGCGGGCGGCGGCGGCGCTCGAGGACGGCGCCCCCGATGTCGTCGAGCTGTGTGCGATGGCGAAGCGGTTCGCCACCGACACCGGTTTCGAGGTCGCCAACCGGGCGCTGCAACTGCACGGTGGGTACGGCTATCTTGCCGAGTACGGAATCGAGAAGATCGTCCGCGACCTGCGGGTCCATCAGATCCTCGAGGGCAGCAACGAGATCATGCGGGTGGTCATCGCCCGCAGCGTCATCGGAAACAGAGGAGCGGCATGACCGACGCGGTACCCACGGAACCGGACGTTCTGATCGAGAAGCGGGGCGGGCTGGGCCGGATCGTGCTCAATCGGCCCCGGGCGATCAACGCCCTCAATCACGGCATGGTCCGGCAGATCGCGGCGGCCCTGGCCGAATGGTCCGGCGACGACACGGTCCGCGCGGTGGTGATCACCGGTGCCGGGGAGCGGGGCCTGTGCGCGGGCGGCGACATCGTGTCGATCTACCACGACGCGAAGGACGGGGGCACCGGTTCGCGGGAGTTCTGGCGCGAGGAGTACCTCCTCAACGCGGCCATCGCGCGCTACGGCAAGCCGTACGTGGCGATCATGGACGGCATCGTGATGGGCGGTGGGGTCGGGGTGTCGGCGCACGGCAGCGTGCGGATCGTCACCGAACGGTCGATGATCGGGATGCCCGAGACCGGGATCGGTTTCGTCCCCGACGTCGGCGGCACCTACCTGCTCGCCCGCACCCCGGGCGAGTTGGGCACCCACATCGCCCTGACCACCGCCCGGCTCAGTGCCGGCGACGCGATCGCGTGCGGGTTCGCCGACCACTTCATCCCGTCGGAGAAGATCGAGCAGTTCATCGACGCGTTGTCGACGACGTCCGTTCAGGAGGCGCTCGGCGCGTTCACCGAACCGGCACCGGTCTCGGAGTTGCTGGGCCAGCAGGGCTGGATCGACGCCGCGTACTCCGCCGACAGTGTCGCCGACATCGTCGCCCGGTTGCGCGGCAGTGGGGTGCCCGAGGCTCAGAAGGCGGCCGAGCAGGTGCGCTCGAAGTCGCCGACCGCGTGCGCGGTCACCCTGACATCGCTGCGCCGCGCCCGGCAGGCCGGCAGTCTCGAGGAAGTCCTCGACGACGAATTCCGGGTGTCCGTCGCCTGCCTGAACTCGCCCGACCTCGTCGAGGGCATCCGGGCGCAGGTCGTGGACAAGGACCGCAACCCGCAGTGGTCGCCCGCCACCATCGAGGAGGTCGACCCGGCGCAGGTCGACGCGTTCTTCGCACCACTCGGCGACCTCGAACTCGGGCTCACCCCACCCACCACCACCGGAGAAGACCAGTGACCGACTACGACACCATCCTCCTCGACCGCAAAGGCCGGGTCGGGATCATCACCCTCAACCGCCCGAAAGCACTCAACGCGTTGAACACCCAGCTTCTACGCGAAATCGTCTCCGCCGTCGAAGAACTCGACTCCGACAGCGATGTCGGCGCCATCCTCGTCACCGGCTCCGACCGCGCGTTCGCCGCCGGCGCCGATATCAAGGAAATGCACACCAAGTCGTACATGGACGTCTACCTGGACGACTTCTTCTCCATCGGCGACCGCATCGCCGCCGCACGCACACCCATCATCGCCGCAGTGGCGGGATACGCCCTCGGCGGCGGCTGCGAGTTGGCGATGATGTGCGACATCCTCCTCGCCGCCGATACCGCCAAGTTCGGTCAGCCCGAGATCAAACTCGGCGTCATCCCCGGCATCGGCGGCTCACAACGACTCACCCGCGCAATCGGCAAGGCGAAGGCCATGGAACTGTGCCTGACCGGCCGCACCATGGACGCCGAGGAAGCCGAACGCGCCGGACTCGTGTCCCGCATCGTCCCTGCCGCCGACCTGTTCGACGAAGCACTGCAGACCGCCACCACCGTCGCCGAGATGTCACTGCCCGTCGCGATGATGGCGAAGGAAGCAGTCAACCGGGCATTCGAGACCACCCTCACCGAAGGGATCCGCTTCGAACGGCGGGTCTTCCACTCCACCTTCGCCACCGAGGACCAGAAGGAAGGCATGGCCGCGTTCGTGGAGAAGCGCACGCCGGAGTTCACACACCGCTAGACCCCGACGTTCGCCCCGCACCGGGCTCCGGTGCGGGGCGATGGTCGAAATACCGGTGTCACACCAACCAGCTTCACCGAATTCGGTCTAGTTCCGCTCCTGCGTGGAAGTAAACTCGGCAACGTGAAGGCGCCCATCGCCGACCTCGAGGACTTCGCCGCACTGGAACCATTCTTTCGGATCATCGAACAGGGCCTGGACGGACTCGACGAGCCCGGACACTTCTTCGACCTCCTCGCAGAAGACATCACCGTCGACTACGTGATCGCCGTTCCCGGGTACCCGCGGCACATCGAGGGCCGTTCCGCAGTCGCCGAGCTATACCGCCCCTACGGCACCACCATCGTTCTCGACCGCTGCTTCGATCTGACCGTCCACCACGACACGACCACCGGAGTCGTGGTGCTCGAGTACGCCTCCGAAGGCCACGCGGTGGGCATCGATACGCCAACAGATACATCTCCGTACTCACACTCCGCGACGGCGAAATCGCGCACTGGCGGGACCACCTCGACCCCACCGCTGTATTCGACGCCCTCGGCTGGCCATCACACTGACCGCCCGCCCGGGCACCTTCAGACACCCCCACCGCATCCCCATCTGGCCACCGCTCCCGAACTCGACCTGAGCTGAGCTGAATTCGTCGGACTGATCGCGCGAGCCGTGGCCGGTCCAGGCGGGTTATAGCCAGGACGTCGTCCTCACGTCATCGCTGCAGCACCAGATCGAGTTGGGCCGCGAGGCTTTCGCCCCGCCCGCGTGGTCGACATGGATGTTCTGCGGTCACCCCGGCGCGGCGCAGCGCATCGACCTGATGGTCAAGGTTCTGGTCTGCGCTGGACCAGTGAACGACACCGCAAGCGTCGAGGCTCGAGCAGGGCTCACGACGGTTTCAGGGCGTATCTGGCGATCACGTCGGGCAACCAGTCGGGTTCGCCGAAGTGCAGACCGTAGCGCTCGGCAAGTGCGGCGATCTGGGTGACATCCGGTCCACCGGCGGCGATCAGTTCGGACATTTCCAGGAAGCAATGTTCGAAGCCGGCCGGACTGATGATCTCGATCATGCGCGCCGGGACGGTGCCGGCGTTCCACATGGCGTGCATCTCACCCCGGGGCTTTGTGATGTATCCGCCGGATTCGAGAACGGCCTCCCGGTCGCCGGAGCGGAATCCGATCACACCCTGAGTAACTATCGAGAATTCGTCCTCCCGCGTATGCAGATGCGGCGGCACCAGCGCACCGACCGGGAACGGGTGCTCGACGACCGACAACACCCCACCGGTGTCACGGCCCCAGAGCTTGAACTCGACCCCAATCGGGCCCAGGTCACCGGTCTGCCCGGTCCCCGGCGGCACGACGACCAGCGGTGGGGGATCGGTTGCGCTCACGCTTCTCACCTACTCACCGACGTTGACAGATCGGGTCACAAGTTCTCTGCTCAACTTTCCGCCGTCGGCGCGGGCATTGTCAACGTTCTCGCGGGCATAGCAGCGATGAAGAATCCGAAGTGGCCATGGCGACCAGTCCCCAGGCTTCGCGGCGGCGAATCCCAAACGCGTACACCGATTTGAGAAGAGCGGCGTCCCCATCGCCGCGGTCGCACCGTTGCGGTGGTGCGCGGATCTGCTCGACCCGTGCATCGGCCGGGTCGAACAGGGCCTGGATCTCGTCGTAGGTCAACGGCCGCCGACTCGGATCACCCTCGTGTTTCGTGACTCCGAATCCGTCAAACCCAGTCACAATGAGTGGCGTGAACATTCCCGACATCCGCCCCGCAATCGTCCACACGGGAGTACGGATACTGATGGGCCGCACCAAACTCCGCACCGCCGAGGACACACGCCGCGACATCCACGCGACATCGTTGCGGCCGGCATCGTTCAACCCGCCACCATCTCCACTCCTGCCCGGGGTGCGGCTCTCCGCCGACCGCACGCGCGGGTTTCCCGTCTTCACCATCGAACCGGACAGCGGGCGATACGGAAAGACTGTGATCGACTTCCACGGTGGTGCCTATGTCCGCGAAATAGTGTCCTTCCACTGGCTGTTCGCGCGAACCATTACCGCTGCGGCATCGGTCCGGCTTCTGCTGCCGATCTACCCCCTCGCCCCGCACCGGACCGCCGCCCGCACCGTCGCCGATGCCGCCGACATCGTCGAATCGGCAATCTCCACCCAAGGCGCCGACAACGTTGCGGTGATCGGCGATTCCGCCGGAGGCGGTATCGCGCTCGCCGCGGCACAAGAACTCAAACGTAGGGGCGCACCACAGCCATCGCGGCTGATCCTTCTCTCCCCCTGGCTGGACGTCACCATGAGTGACCCCGCCCAAGCCACCATCGAGAAGCGCGACATCCTCCTCGCGCGCGGAGGACTGAAAGAAGCCGGCCGACTCTACGCCGGCGACCTCGAGGTTACCGACTGGCGCGTCAGCCCCCTCTTCGGCGACCTCACCGGCCTCGCGCCCATGAGCGTCTACACCGGTACCCACGACATCCTCGTCACCGACTCCCGCGCCCTCACTCAGCGAGCACGCGATGCCGGCGCTACAGTCGACTACACCGAGGAAATCGGGATGCAGCACGACTACGCCCTCTTCCCCCTGATCCGCCAAGCACACACCGCCCGCGAAGACATCGCCCGCATACTTCGGGCGTAGCCACCGGCGGCTACACGCTCCCCGATGAGTACGCGCTCAGCCGCAGACCGCCCGAGGCGCTAACGGTGGTGTAGGCGTTTGGTGTGCTCGGAGTTTCCGCGAACCTCGCCTTTCACGGTGCCCACACAGGTTCTCGGCGCCGAAGCGGTGGAGTGCGCCGACCCGGTCTGGGTACGCGTCACGGCGAGGCCGAATCCGACGACTGACCGTTGGGCTCGGGGACTATCCCGGACAAACACCCACGTCGAGCGGTGCCTGCGAGGGACCGACGTCTGGTGATGCCGATGTCTGGGAGTGAGGCGGCCGCCGATGGCCGAGTTCGATCCACCGACCACTCAGCGTCCTCCCCGTCCCGCGATCACCACGGAGCTGGCCGCGGACGGATTCGAGGACGCCCGGGAAACCGGGCGTGGCGGGTTCGGCATCGTCTATCGCTGCCGTCAACCATCCCTGGACCGCACCGTCGCGGTGAAAGTGCTCACCGAGGACCTCGACAGCGACACCCGGTCCACGGTTTGGACGAGATCACTGCGCAACTCGAGGACGCCACCGCCATCACCGTTCTCCTCGGTCAACGGTCGGCGGAGACGACCGCGGCCGCCTGCACCTGGGCCGGGGATTGGGTACACAGGATCGAAGGCCGAGGACGGCACCGGTGACTACTGCATGCCAATCGACTGCTCGTCAGCTGCCTCGCGGCCGCAGGCCGAAACGACGAAGCGAAACAGGTGCTGGCGTCGATCGCGGCGCAGTGCGCGGATCGCGACATGATCCGGTACCTCCTCGACGGAGGACCGTATATCGTGTCGACCCTGCGCGGCCTCCGCGACGATCAACTGCACGGGCTGTGGCGGCCGGAGTGGACGCCGGTCCCGAGCGCCCTTCTCGACGCGCTGTCAGCGACCAAGGGCCCGACCCTCATCTGAGGGCGCTGAGCCGCGACCTCACGGCGTCGAACTCCGCGGTGATATCGGGGATCACTGGCAGACGGTGTCGAATCGACGGACGCGGTGTTCCTGAGACCTCGGTTGTCTCAGGTGGAGGCGGGAGCCGACGACTGTGTCCGCAGCCAGCGGGCGGCGTGGTGGCGGTAACTGTCGATTCCTTTATATGTGGCGATGTCGGCGGGAAGTTCGGTGATGATGTCGGCGAGTTGCTCGGCCCACGCGGGGATGGTGGCGATGTCCGACAGTGGCGCCATGTAGGTGTGGATGTTGAAGACGAGTGCTCCGGTGAGGGGCAGGCGGATGAGGTGTTCGAGTTCGATGCGCAGTTGCACGCGTCCGTAGTCTCCGTCGGCGATGAGATTCGGAATGTCGTCTTCCCATTCGGGCCGGGTTTCGAGGCTGGTGTCGCGGTGCGGTGAGCCGACGGCGGAGAAGGTCCAGTTGGCGCGGCGGAAGATGCGGTCGGTGGTGAGATGACGCATGAACTGCTGCGCACGGCTGGTGATGCCGCCGCTGGTCAGCCCGGGTACGGGGCGGTGAATTTCGTTGAAGTTCATCCCGACGCCGAACTTGATCGACCAGTCGGCGGCGAAGGTGACGATGGCCGCATCGAACCAGAGTTGGTCGTGGCGCTCGGTGAGCAGGAGGATGTCGTCAGGCACCTGGCAACCGATGAAGGTCAGCGGGTCCTCCGGCAGCGTGGCCAGATCACCCATTTCGAAGTGCTGGTCGATGTCGAGCAATGCGTTGCGCCAGTGGTAGCGGTTGCCCTGGCCGGTCAGCTGCATGGTCTCCGGGTAGGAGTCGGCCATCTGCCGCATGAGATAGAGCATGACGTCCCAACACGCAGGGATCATGTGCGGCAAAATCTGCACTCGCCCTGGATCTTTCGCCAGGATCTCCCGTTTGAGCTGCATCATCGGCACGTATTCGAGTCCGAGGTCGACGACGTGTCGGCCCCAACCCCCGGCGAGGGTGGGGGTATATCGGGGTGCAGGCTCGACATTGACCGCGTAGCGGAAGGTTTCGTCCCCTGCCGGGAAAGGCCAGGGCAAACAGGTCAGGTCGCTTGTGAGCAGTTCGGTCACGGTACTTCGCTCCAGAGTCGGGACGGAATGGAAGTGCAGGGGTGATCTCCAGTCGGTCGTCAGGCAACCGATGCCAGATACATCGCACGATGCGAGGAGGTGTGCGGGCGCACGAGGAGGTCGCGGGCGCAGCCCGAGCACTCGATGGTGTGGTCTGGGCGCGCGAGGGCCCGGGTGGCGGTGTCGCAGTGCGGGCAGAAGACGTTGATCACGTCCACGTGTGAGATGTGGATGAACAATTCGCACGGCAGAATTCCTGCGGCCCGCGCTACCGCAACGGCCCTCATCACTTCGGCCTCCGCCCCGGAAATCATGATGCGGACCCCGACTGTGCTGGCGTCGATCAGGTCCTCGACACCCGCACCGTCGGGCAGGCTGTACAACGCCACTGCCCGGTGGGCGGAGGCGAGATCCCGCGCCCACTTGTCGACCTTGGCGGTGGTGCCGGGGGCATCACCGATCGCGATCAGGAGGTACTGCCGGCCGGATAGGTCCATGCTGGCCGCGGTAACGCCGACCTGCGCGGTGTTGCTGTCGGAGTCGTCGATGCTTGTCATGACATTCCCTCTGGTGTCTGATGCCGCGGAGGTCATAGGTCCAGCTCCAGATCCGCGCCAACGGCCCGGGACACGCACGGCATCATCACGTCACCGGTGGACTTCTCCTCATCGGTGAGATAGAGGTCGCGGTGCTCGATCTGACCGCCGCGCACCGGGAGCTTGCATTCGCCGCACACGCCCTGCCGGCACAGATTCGGCACGTCGAAGCCGCTGTCCAGCAGCGCGTCGAGCAAGCTGGTGTCGGGTCCGACCGTCACGGCGGTACCGGTGCGGCCCAGCGTCGCAGTGAAGGGTTCACCCCCGGCGGAGATGCCGGAGGAGAACGGCTCCGAGTGCACACGCTGGAGCGGCCAGCCCTGGGCGAGTGCAGCTTCGGTGACGGCGTCGATCATTGGCGTCGGCCCGCAGGTGTAGAGGTGGGTGCCGATCGGCTGGCGGGTCAAAGTTGGTGTCACGTGGTCCCAGAACTGTTCCGGGGTTTCCACCATCGTCAACCGGTCCCCGCACAGTTCCATCAGGTCGTCGACGTGTGCGCCGAAGCCGGAGCGGAAGGAATAGATCACCTCGAACGAGCGACGCCACTGCACCGCCGCACGCACGTGCGACAGAATGGGGGTGACCCCGATGCCGCCGGCGACGAGGACGTGGTGGCGTGCGTTCGGAACCGGAGCGAACGCACTGCGCGGACGGGACGCGGTCACCTGCTCGCCGACGGCGAGGTTGTGCACCCACCGCGACCCTCCGGCACCGGCCCGGTCCAGTCGAACAGAGATCGAGTAGTGGTCCGGTTCGATCGCCGGGCCGGTCAGGGAGTAGGAATTGCGTGTACCCGGCTTCCAGGTGACCGCGATGTGACTGCCCGGGGTGAAGGACGGCAACGGTCCGCCACCGACTGGCGCCAGGACGACCTGACAGATGTCCTCACACAGCATCGTGGTGTCGGCAACGACGACGGAAAGGTCGCTCGCTGCCCCGGCGCTGGTTGTCGCGGCCTCGACTACTTCGGTCACGTGAGGTCCTCCGAATCTGCTCGACAGCCAAGATAGGCATGGTAACGGCGGGAGAAGTGGTGGTAGACGGTCAGCGTTTCTCGGCAACCGCCACAACGGAATTCGCTGTCGATCACGTCGGCCCCGAGCGCGTGTGCAGGAACTCGCACGCCAGCACCCACGGCCGCCACCGGGTGACAGGAGGCCGAGGTCTCGACGTCACCATCGCGTTGTAGCGACGCGGTCGTCCAGCGACGCACGCTGGTTGTCATGCTCACTGCCATCGCTGATCACGGTGCGAAGGAGCGGTGACCGACGTAGAACGCCAACGCACCCTCAGGGGTGCTGAATCGGATCCGCGATCCCTTCGGGAAGAAAATCGCGTCCTTCGCCTTGGCGACCTCCTTCTGTCCGGTGTCGAGGTTCTCGAGAACGAACTCGCCCTCGAGCACAACCTTCATTTCGTCGTACTCGTAGAGGTAGTCAAGGGGATCGTCGGTGCGCCGGAGTTCGAAGTAGCCGGCCGACATCTCGGACCCGTCCGGGTTTGCGTACACGTCATCGATGAAGCCTTCGGTGCCCGGGTATTCCGCAACCGGCATCTGCGGCAGAGACTTCCAGAAATCTGCGGTGACGCGGAACGGTGCGTCAGTCTGTCCGATCGCACTCGAATCGGCAACGGTCATTGGGGTCCTCCTGGGATGGGATTGCGCGATCGGTAGTCGATCACCATGTGATGAAACTGAAGATAATGCCAGGAAACCATGGCGTGGGTTACGTGCCCGTAAACGCGCGTGACAAGGAGGTTTATTTGTAGGAAGCGCGCGCAAGTTCGCACGGGCCTATGCCAATTCGCCGATTGCGACTCGCGACCGTCGTCACCGTTTCGTGACCGTGACCGCCTACGCACGGGTCGATCGCGGGCACCGGGCGAGTCCCGAACGACGGCACACAGCGCGGCGGACGGGGCATCGCCGCAGGTGACAGCACATACTGGTAGTAACGGACCTGGTTGCGGCCGCGATATAGATCAGCTAAGCCGAAAACATCCGACCCCAGGGGCCATCTTCTTGATTGCCGTCGGGAGGTGTGAACAAGTGGATACCACGAACAGGAGCGGCGCGATCGCTCGCAGTCGTCCCCATGCCTTCCCACTGACGTGCGCGCAGCGCGGAATCTGGCTGGCCCAGCGCCTCGCTCCCGACGTCCCGACGTGCATTGCGCAGTACGTCGAGGTGCACGGCGCCCTGGACCTCGCCGTCCTCGACGACGCGTCGGTGACCGCCGGCCGCGAGTTCCAGTCGGCGTTCCTCCGGGTGTTCGAGATCGACGGGGAGCCGTTCCAGACCGTCGACCCGACCATCGGCCTGTCGACCGGATTTGTCGACCTCGGTGGCGAGGACGATCCCACTGCGGCCGCTCACGCGTGGATGACGCGGGATTACACCGCGCCGCTCGATCCCACCCGGGACCGGCTGGCGACGTCGACGGTGTTACGAGTCGGTAACGATCACTACTTGTGGTACAGCAGAATTCACCATATCGCGCTGGACGGGTACGGGGCGATGACGCTCGTGAACCGGATCGCCGCGCTGTACACCGCGCGTATGGAGGCCCGGACGCCGGAACCCGCCGGTGCCGCAGATCTGCGCACCCTTCACCGCCTCGACGAGGCGTACCGGTCGTCGACGCGCTACGAGTCCGATCGCGCCTACTGGCGGGAGCACCTCACCGGCCGCCGTTCGAACTCGAGCCTGTCCCCGACGGCGGCACCCGCCGTCGCGGAAAGCATCCTCGAGACGGCCACCTTGTCTGTGTCCGCGACGGAGCGACTCGACAGTTCCGGCGAACGGATCGGTGTGCCGCCGGCGACCGTCGTGATCGCCACCTTCGGCGCGTATCTGGCCCGCATGACCGGACGGGACGACGTGCTCGTCGAACTCCCGGTGTCGGGCCGCACGACCGTGCTGCTGCAGCGATCGGGCGGGATGCTCGTCGGACTCGCTCCATTGCAGGTTTCCACCGCACCCGACGACACGGTGGCCACTCTCATCCGCCGGGTCCACCACGAAATTCTGGGCGCTCTCCGTCATCAGCGATTCACCCTGGAGGATATCCGGCGCGATGCCGACGCGGCGGACTCGCTGTCCGGGCCGCTGGTCAACGTCATGCTCTTCCGCCCCCGGATCCGGTTCGGACCGCTCACCGGAGACTTTCACGTGGTCACCTCGGGGCCGGTGGAGGATCTGCTGGTCAATGTGTACCGCACCGCCGCTGCCGGGCGGATGGTCGTCGAGTTCCGCGGGAACCCCCACCGCTACACCCGGCACGAACTGGCTCGTCACCATCGGTCCTTCGTGAGCCTCCTCGAGGAGTTCCTCGCGGCAGATCCCGGCGATCCCGTGGCAGGGGTGCACGCGGAGACCGCACACGAAGGTTTGCGGAGTCGCAGGCGCACAGCAGATCTGGACTACTGGCGGACGATGCTCGCCGATCTTCCACACGACACGCCTCTTGCCCGCGACTACACCCGCCGCGAAGGTACCGTCGACGGCCGGCGCGAGCACGTCGAGGCGCACGTGACCGCGGAACTGCATCACCGGATCGAGACCCTCGGACGGGACTGCCCGTTCGCCGCGTACACCGTCACGCATGCGGCGCTCGGGGCACTGCTCGCTCATCTCGGCGGGATCCGCGACGTCGTCCTCGGGACACCCGCGGGCTCGGGCGGGTGGCCCCTGCTTCTGCGTATCCGGGTCGACGGCACCGAATCGTTCACCGAGCTCGTCGAGCGCGCGCGTACGGCCGAACTCGGCGCGTTCACACACGCCGACGTGACCTTCGACGAGGTCGCCGCGGCACTCGGGTTTCCGGCACCCTCCCGCGGCCGGCACCCGTTCCAGGTCGGGTTCGACGTGCAGACCATCGACCCCTCGCGCGAGCCGGATGGGCGGTCCGACGAGGGCCCCGACCTCTGGGTCCACATCGTCGAACACCCCGATCGTGCCGGGCTCGACCTCCGGCTGACCTTCGCGCGGGAGTTCTTCGAGCCGTCGACGATCCAGGGATTCGTCGACCGTCTGGTCCGAGTGTTCGCCCAGGTCACGGCACATCCCGACATCCCGGTCGCCGATCTCGACCTGTTGAGTTCCGCCGAACGGCGCCGGCTCGTGCCCGCGCGCGGTGATCCGGGAGTTCCGCCGCGCACGCTGCCGGACCTGCTGACGGACGCGGCACACCGTGACCCGGACGCGATCGCCGTCGTCGACGCTGCCGGCGGTGCCGACCGTTCCGGCATCGCGTACCGTCGACTGGACGACGACTCCACCCGGCTCGCCCGACTGCTCCTCTCCCGGGGCGCCGGCCCGGAAACCGTGGTCGCCCTGGCTCTCCCGAGATCCGCGGATTTCGTCCGCGCCGTGTGGGCGGTCGCGAAGTCGGGGGCCGCCTTCCTGCCCGTCGATCCCGGATACCCCGAAGCCCGCATCGCGCACCTGCTCACCGATTCCGCGGCGACTCTCGGGGTCACGGTCGGTCGCCACCGGGACCCCCTGCCCGGCGACGTCGAGTGGATCGAACTCGACGACCGCGACGTCGAGGGCGCTCTGTCCGACCGGATCACCACACCGGTCGCCGACGCCGACCGCCCCCGACCGCTGCGGTCGGACCATCCGGCCTATCTCATCTACACCTCGGGATCGACCGGCGCCCCCAAAGGGGTGGTCGTGACCCACCGCGGGATCGCGAATCTGATTGCCGCACAGAGTGAAGGACTCGACGTGCCGCCGACCGGGCGGGTGGCCCAGTTCGCGTCGCCGAGCTTCGACGCCTCCCTGTTCGAACTGCTCGCGGCTTTCGGATCCGGAGCGCGCGTGGTGATCGTCCCGCCCGAAGTGGTCGGGGGCGTGGAACTGGAGCGAGTACTCACCGAGCATCGGGTGACCCACGCCGTACTCACGCCGACCACCCTCGCCACGCTCGATCCCCTTGGCGTGCCGACCCTGTCGCATCTCACCGTCGCCGGCGAAGCCTGCCCGCCAGAAGTCGCGTCGACATGGGCGAGGGGGCGCCGCCTCCTCAACGCCTACGGGCCCACCGAGGCGACGATCATGTCGACCCTCAGCACACCGCTCGTGCCGGATGAGCCGGTCACCGTCGGTGCGCCGGTGTGCGGGTTCGAGGTCGTCGTGCTCGACGACCGGCTACACCCGGTTCCGCCGGGCACCGTCGGCGAGCTGTACCTCGCCGGCCCAGGCCTTGCGCGCGGGTACCGAGACCGTGCCGGACTCGATGCCGTCCGTTTCGTGGCCGCCCCCTTCGGCTCACCGGGGACGCGAATGTACCGGACCGGCGATCTGGTGCGATGGCGCGGCCGGCACGAAGAGGACACACCCGCCGCCCTCGACCTCGTCTACGTCGGGCGCAGCGATTTCCAGGTAAAGGTCCGCGGGTTCCGCATCGAACTCGGGGAGATCGAGGCAGTCCTGAGTGCCGATCCCAATGTGACGTACGCCGTCGCGACGGCCGCGACCGACCCGCACACGGGAGATGCCGCGGTGATCGCCTACATTCACCCGGCCGAGGGGTGGCGCGTCGATGCCGAGGAAGTGCGCCGTCGGCTGGCGCGCACGCTGCCCGCGCACATGCTCCCGGCCGCGGTCGTCGCCCTCGACGTCATTCCGCGTACCCCGAGCGGCAAGCTGGACCGTGCCGCGCTCCCCGCGCCGACGTTCGAACCGCGGAGCGGCACCGGCCACCGGCCGCGCACGCCGACGGAAGACACGGTGGCGTCGGTGTTCGAGACCGTGCTCGGTGTCACCGGCGTCGGTGTGGACGACGACTACGTCGATCTCGGCGGAGGTTCCCTGGCGGCGACCCGGGTGGTGGCACGGCTGAATTCCGCCCTGGGAACGTCGCTGGACGTCCGTGATCTCTTCGAGCATCCGACGGTCGCCGCACTCGCCGGTGTTGTCGACAGCCGACGCGGTGGCGGCTCCGGGCGGCCTCCACTCCGCCGGTTCCCGCGTCCCGCCAGGATTGCGCTCTCCCCGGCCCAGGAACGCATGTGGTTCGTCAACCAGTACGACCCACACTCCCCCGCCTACGACATTCCGCTGATCGTCCGGCTCACCGGGCACCTCGACGTCGTCGCCCTCGCCGCAGCGATCGGCGACGTCGTCGAACGGCACGAGTCGCTTCGCACGGTGTACCCGTCCTCGGACGACGGACCACATCAGGTGATCCTGCCCGCCGAGCGGGCGCTGCCCCGGGTCGAGATCGTGCAGGTCGACGGTCCGTCCGACCTCGACGAGCACGTCGCCCGGGCCGCGGCCGCGCCGTTCGACGTCACCGTCGACGGGCCGCTGCGCGCGTCTCTGTTCGCGATGAGCGACACCGACCACGTACTGGCGCTGGTGATCCATCACATCGCGGCCGACGGTGCGTCGGCCGGTCCGCTGGCCCGTGACCTCTCCGCCGCCTATCGAGCCCGGGTCGGCGGACGCGCCCCGGCCTGGGAACCGCCGGCCGTGCAGTACGTCGACTACGCCTTGTGGCAACACGCCTTGCTGGGTCAGCCCACCGATCCCGATAGCCTCACGTCGCGGCAACTCGACTATTGGAGTGAGTCGCTCCGTGGATCGCCGCCCCTTCTCGCGCTGCCGACCGACCGTCCCCGCCCGCAGCGGCTGTCCCTGCACGGCGGCCGAGTGGACTTCCACCTGCCTCCGGACCTGCACGCCGGCATGCGGGCACTGTCCCGAACCTGCACGTCGACACTCTTCATGACGTGTCACGCGGCGCTGGCCGTCGTGCTCGCCAGGCTCGCCGGCACCGACGATGTGAGCATCGGCACCCCGGTTGCGGGCCGCGGGGAGCCCGCACTCGACGACGTGGTGGGCATGTTCGTCAACACCCTCGTGCTGCGCACCCGCATCGATCCCGCGGCGGGCTTCGCGGACACCGTACGCACGGTGCGGGATGTCGACCTGGGTGCATTCGCACACGCCGACTATCCGTTCGAGAAACTGGTGGACGCCCTCGAACCCGAACGCACGGACAGCCGTTCACCGTTGTTCCAGGTTCTCCTCGAGTTCCAGCACATCCTTCCGGCCGGACACGAGGCGCGTGAGCTCGACCTGCCCGGTCTGCACGTCTCGGCCGTCGCCTACGACCCGAAGATCTGTAAGTTCGACCTGCAGGTGTGGCTCAGTGAACGCGTCGATGACGACGGGGCGCCGCAGGGAATCGACGGCGGAATCGTGTACGCCACCGATCTGTTCGACGAAGCGACGGTGCGTGGAATTGCCGACCGACTCGTCCGCGTCCTGGGCGTCGTGACCACCGAGCCGGACGCCGTGGTCGGGAACATCGATCTGCTCTCCGACGGGGAACGCGACATCGCCCTCCGTTCGTGGGCCGGCCCGGACGAACCGGACCCCGGGACGACTCTGCCCGAGGAGTTTGCGCGTATGGCAGCCAGGAAACCGGACGCCGTCGCGCTGTCGTTCGCGGGTGACACGCTGTCGTACGGTGAGCTCGCCGAACGGGTGAACCGAATCGCCCGGCTTCTCGTCGAGCACGGAGTGGAACCGGAACGCCTCGTCGCCGTGGCGATTCCCCGCTCCGTGGACTACGTCGCCGTCACACTGGGCGTACTCGCGGCAGGAGGTGTATGCCTCCCGCTCGATCCCGGATGGGCGTCGCCCACGCGACTCTCCCAGCTGATCACCGACGTCCATGCCGCCGTCCTCGTGACGACGTCCGCTCTGGCGGAACGGCTTCCCCACGGGCACCTGCGCACCCTCGTCCTGGACGCGCCGGGCACCGTCGCCGCCCTCGCAGGCAGGTCGGGTCTCCCGCTGACCGCCGTCGACGGTGGCGCCGGCCCCACCCCCGACGCGGCCGCGTACGTCCTGCTCACGCGCGGATCGACGACGCCGCCGAAACCGGTGTCGGTGAGTCACCGCGCAGTACTCTCCGCACTGGCGCGTCCCGCGCACGCCGTCGCGACCGAGGATGTCTGGGCAATGGTCCCGGCCTTCGCGGCCGGCGTCACGGTCCTGACTCCGTGGAGCGCATTCCTCCACGGAGGCCGGCTCGAGGTGGTCGACGACACCACCGCCTCGTCACCGGCCGCCCTTGCCGACCTGCTGCACCGCCGCGGCGTGACCATGCTCTCCCAGAGTCCGGCCGCGTACGAGTACCTTTCCCGCGCAGGGGAATCCGCGCCGGGGGCGGACGAACATCGATCGGTCCTGCTCACCGGTGACCCCGTCGACGCCGCGGTCGTGGCTGTCCCCGGAGTCGTTGCCGTGTACGCGTCCGTCGAGACCGTATGGTTCGCCGTTGCCGGGGATCGTGCACCGGAATCCGGTGCCGACCGGATGGAGTACCGGCCCGGGCGGGGACGCAGATTCGCGGTTCTCGACGACCGCCTTCAGCCTGTCCCGCCCGGCGTCGTCGGCGAGTTGTACGTCGGTGGCCCCGCACTGGCTCGTGGCTACCACGGCCGGGCCGCCGCGACGAGCACCCACTTCGTGGCGAGTCCCTTCGGCCCGCCCGGCGGACGCATGCTCCGCACCGGCGACGCCGCTCGCCTCACGAAGACCGGAAACCTGAACATTCTCTGGCGCCGCGACTTCCAGGCCGCACTGCGCGGCTACCGCATGCCGCTCGGCGACATCGATGCCGTCCTCACCGCGCATCCGCACGTTGCGAACGCAGTCACCGTCGACCACACCCCGCGCTCCGGAAAGCCCGCGCTCGTGTCGTATGTCGTGCCGGCCGACGGAGCCGCGCCGGCCATCTCCGACGTCCGCGCCCACGCCGCCATGATCCTGCCTCCGCCCTGGGTCCCGGGCACGGTCGTCGTCCTCGACCGGCTGCCCGTCACGGAGACCGGGGACGTCGACCTCGATGCCCTTTCCGTTCCCGAGGAACTGCGGCACTCGCCCGTCTACCGTGCCCCCGCCACTCCGGCCGAGGAGACGGTGTCGAGGGTGATCGGTCAGGTTCTCGGTGTCGGTGGCGTCGGTGTCGACGACAACTTCTTCGAACTGGGTGGCACGTCGCTCGACGCGGCGAAGGTGGTCGCCCGAATCGATTCGGCATTCGGAACCCGGATCGGGATCCGCTCCCTGTTCGAGGCGCCCACGGTACGCGGACTGGCCGCCGTCCTCGACGCGAGCGATGTACACCCGGATCGACCCGCCCTGGGACCCCGGGTGCATACCGAACCTGCACCGGTGTCGTTCGCGCAGCAGCGGATGTGGTTCGTCAATCAGTTCGACGTGACGTCGGCCGTCTACAACGTTCCGATGGTGATCCGGCTCACCGGACTCCTCGACGTCACCGCGCTGCGCGCTGCCCTTCTCGACGTTCTCGTCCGGCACGAACCGTTGCGGACCCTCTATCCCTTGACCGACACCGGACCGGTGCAGGTCGTCGTCCCCGCCGAGAGTGTTTCGGTCGATCTGGCGCCGTCCCCGGTGGCCGACGCAGCGCATGTCTCCGGCCTCGTCGAGGAGGCCGTCGCCGAGGGGTTCGACGTGACCGTCCGTCCGCCGATTCGCGTCCGACTGTGGCAACTCGACGAAAGCCACCACGTCCTGGCTGTCGTCGTGCACCACATCGTCGCCGACGGGTCCTCGCTGGCTCCCCTGGCCCGCGACCTCTCCACCGCCTACACCGCGCGCCGCGCCGGCCGTGCCCCCGCGTGGGACCCGTTGCCCGTGCAGTTCTCGGATTTCACGGTGTGGCAGCGGGAGATCCTCGGGTCCGTCACCAACCCGGCGTCCCCGGTGGCACGGCAACTCGACTTCTGGCGGACGGCGCTCGCGGATCTTCCCGAACGGTTGGAGTTGCCGCTGGATCGGCCGCGCCCCGCCACCGCCTCGTACCGGGCCGCAGCGGTTCCGTTCGTGATGCCCGCGACGACGCATCGCCGACTCGTCGACTTCGCCCGAGCCCACGACACGACGACATTCGTCGTCATCCACGCGGCCCTGGCCGTGTTGCTGTCCCGGCTCGCCGCCACCACGGACGTCGTCGTCGGGTCGCCGACCGCCGGCCGCGGCGAACAGGAACTCGACCCCCTCGTCGGCATGTTCGTCGGCACACTCGTTCTGCGCACGACAATCGATCCCGCGGCCCCGTTCGGTGACGTCCTGGCGGCGGTGCGGGACGCAGACCTGGCGGCCTTCGCGCACGCCGACATTCCGTTCGAAACCCTCGTGGACGAACTCCACCCACCGCGTTCGGCGGGGAGCCATCCGTTGTTCCAGGTGATGCTGACGTTCCAGAACATCGAGCCGCCACGCCTCGCACTGCCCGGCCTCGAGGTAGTTGTCGCGGACCTCGACCCCCGGGTGTCGCCATTCGACCTGAATGTGGTGTTGCACGAACAACCGGCCGAGGACGATTCGGGGTCAGGGATCAGCGGGCAGATCGTCTATGCCACCGACCTGTTCGACGCCGACACGATCAGTGCATTCGCCGGCCGGCTCCTTCGGGTGATCACCGCGGGCCTGACCGACCCCGACGCCGTGGTCGGCGACATCGACATCCTCGACGACGCCGAGCGCAGGCTCGTCCTCGACCGCTGGAACGCCACGGCCCACGACCTTCCGGCCGCGACGATCGTGGACCTGTTCGAGGCACGGGTGGCGACGACACCCGACGCGCCTGCCGTCCGCTGTGAGGCTCGAACCCTCACCTACGCCGAACTCGATACCTGGTCGACGCGGCTGGCGCGCTCCTTCCTCGTCCGCGGGATCGGCGCCGAATCTGTCGTGGCCCTGGTGATCCCGCGCTCCTTCGAGATGCTCGCGGCGATGTATGCGGTGGTCAAGTCCGGTGCGGCGGTGCTCGCCCTCGATCCCGGCCACCCCGCCGACCGCATCGAATCGCTGATTCAATCCTCGTCGGCTGCTCTCGTCGTCACCACCGCCGACGCCGATCCACCCGTTCCGACCGGGGTTCCGGTGGCGCGGTTCGACGACGTCGACCTCTCGGCCCGAGACACCGCACCGGTCACCGACGTGGACCGCGGCGCACCGCTGCGCCCCGACAACCTGGCCTACGTGGTCTACACGTCCGGCTCGACCGGCACGCCCAAAGGGGTGGCGGTATCCCACGCGGCGATCGCGAACCAACTGGCCTGGTCGCAGGCACTGCTGCCACTGCGCGAGGGGGACCGGACGGTACAGAAGGCGCCGATCGCGTTCGACGTCGCCATCTGGGAGTGCTTCGCGGCTCTGTGCTCGGGAAGCGTGCTGGTTCTCCTGCCCCCGGAACGGCAGCTCGACCTCGACTACCTGTCCGGCCTCCTCGACGACACGCAGATCACGCTGGTGGAGTTCGTGCCCTCCCTGCTCGACGTGTTCGTCAACGATCACCGGCACGCCTTCCCCGGTTCGATGCGACGGGTCCTGACCGGGGGTGAGGCGATCACTGCACGGACGGCGAGCAGCGTGCTCGCGCAGGGCGTCCGTCTCGGCAACATGTACGGTCCCGCAGAGGCGGCCGTGACAGCGACGTACCAGGACATCGCGACCGGCCACGCCGACACCACGGCGCCCATCGGGACGCCGGTGTGGAACACACAGGTCTACGTCGTCGACGATCGTCTGCACCCCGTCGTCCCCGGGGTGACCGGCGAAATGTACCTCGGCGGTGCCCAGTTGGCCCGGGGATATCTCGGCAGGCCCGCGCTCACCGCCGGCCGGTTCGTCGCGAATCCGTTCGGCGCCCCCGGCTCCCGCATGTACCGAACCGGAGACCTGGCCCGCTGGAACGCCGACGGGCGGCTGGAGTACCACGGCCGCACCGACTTCCAGGTACAGCTGCACGGCTACCGCGTCGAGCCCGGCGAGGTCGAGTCCGTCCTCCTACGTCACCCCGCGGTCGCGCAGGCCGTCGTCGTGCTGCGGGCCGATCGAAACGGCGCAGACCACCTCGTCGGGTATGTCGTACCGGTCCCCGGCACCGAAGTGGCGGAGCAGGAACTGATCGACCACACAAGGTCCCTTCTCCCCTCGCACATGGTTCCGTCCGCAGTGATCCCCCTGTCCACGCTGCCGCTCACGTCCCACGGAAAGATCGACCGGAACGCGCTCCCGGCTCTCGACTTCACGACCCGCGCCGCGGAATTCCGCGCTGCCGGAACAGCTGTCGAGGACGCGCTGGTGTCGCTGGTCGGCGACGTGCTCGGCCTCGAGTCCGTAGGCGTCGACGACTCCTTCTTCGCACTCGGTGGCGACAGCATCATGGCCATCCAGTTGGTGGCTCGCGCGAAGACCGCCGGACTCGCACTCACTCCTCGGGATGTGTTCGAGCACAGGACGATCGCCCGGCTCGCGCGCGTGATCTCGACACGACCGGAGCCGGGGGCGGCCCTCCCCGAACTACCCGGCGGCGGGATCGGCTCCTTCCCGCTGCCACCGGCCGCGCGGTGGTTGCTCGAACGCGGCGGCAACCTCGACACGTACTGCCAAGCGGTTCTGCTCACCGCACCACCCGACCTGGACACCGCCACCCTCACCGCCACCGTGCAGACGGTCCTCGACCACCACGACATGCTCCGTGCCCGCCTCCGGCGCGGCACAACGGACGAAGACACGGCGTTGGAGGTCCTGGCCGCCGACCAGGCTCCACGGGTCGAGTCGCTGATCCGCCGGGTCGCACTCGATGATGCGGCCGACCTGAGGGGCCGGGCCGAGGTCGAGTCCCGTGCTGCCGCCGCACGTTTGGATCCCGAGAACGGGATCATGCTCCAACTCGTCTGGCTCGACCCCCGCACCCAAC
>NZ_JASHKU010000029.1:0-88296 GCF_030056875.1 Rhodococcus sp. IEGM 1351
AAGGCCACGAAAACTCGAGCCGACACGCCGAGCTAACAAAGTACTACTAGGGCTCGGACGCGGCGCCACAGACAATGACCTTCGCCTGACGCTCTCCGGCCTCGAGGCCGCCACCGCGATAACCCGTTTACCTCGTCGCGATGACCCGATCAATCAGGAGGGCGCATGCGCCGCGAAATCTTCAGCAAAAAACACGATTCGTTTCGCACTGTGGTCAGGCGATTCGTCGATGAGCATATTGCACCCGAATACGACCTATGGGAGAAAAACGGCCGGCCGAGTCGTCGCTTCTGGCGCGCGGCTGGCGAACTCGGCATCCTTGGGATCGGAGTACCTCCCGAGCACGGCGGAACCCCCGATACGACTTTCACTCACAGTGTCGTAGTCACCGAAGAGATCCAGCGTCAATTCTTCGCGGTTGGCGGATTGAGGGTACAGACCGACATCTGCATGTCGTATTTCCTGCATTACGCAGACGAGCAGCAGAAGCAGTGGTGGCTACCCAAGCTCACGAACGGGGAGTACGTGGCGGCACTCGGC
Source organism: Rhodococcus sp. IEGM 1351 (assembly GCF_030056875.1). Classification (NCBI taxonomy): domain Bacteria; kingdom Bacillati; phylum Actinomycetota; class Actinomycetes; order Mycobacteriales; family Nocardiaceae; genus Rhodococcus; species Rhodococcus sp. IEGM 1351. Next base: position 541 of record NZ_JASHKU010000029.1, read on the forward strand.
CTGTCGGAACCCGGATCGGGCTCGGACCTGAAATCGATGTCGACCCGCGCGGAGCGAGTAGGGGATCACTACGTCATCAATGGCGCAAAAACTTTCATATCTAACGGCGCCAGTGCGGACCTTGTCATCCTTGCCGTGAAGACCGACCCCTCTGCCGGGCGACACGGAATAAGCCTGATCGTCGTCGACACCACATTGGAGGGATTCGAACGAGGACGAAGCCTGGACAAACTCGGATTGAAAGCCCAAGATCTAGCCGAGCTATCGTTCACCAACGTTCGAGTGCCCGTCGAGGACCGCCTGGGTGAGGAGAACAGGGGATTCGAATACCTCATGTCGAATCTTGCACAAGAACGACTCTCGATCGCTGTCAATTCACAGGCAGCAGCCTCGGCGGCGCTCGACCATACTGTTGAACTGCTCGCCGGCACCTCACCCAGCCAACATACGAAGTTCGAACTGGCCGCCTGCGTGGCCGAGATTGCGTCCGGACAAGCCCTCGCTGACCGCGCACTCGCAGAGCTTGAGAATGGCACATTGTCTCCCGCGGATGCTGCGACCACGAAACTGTACTGCACTGAACTACAAGGCCGTGTAGTCGATCGGTGCTTGCAGCAACTGGGCACAGCGGGATACACCCGCGAATGCAACATAGGCCGTGCGTATCTCGATGGCCGAGTCAGCCGGATCTATGGTGGGTCGAGCGAAATCATGAAGGTCATTATCAGTCAAACGTTGGCTCTGTAGACCACACGCCGAGCAGGTCCCGACACCCATACAGGAAACGATCGTTTATGGAAGACAGGTTTCGCTGCTAGGCTTGGTGTTGCCTTCCGGCGGTCTTTAGACCTCGGCGGTGGCTTGCGCCAGAGATGCAGACCGATGCCGATGACGTCCCGACATCCCGAGAAAGACGATGAATATGACCACGCTCGAAACGACGGATTCTGCTGTTCTCACTCGATTGTTGCAAGAGCGCCGGAGTTGCCGAGGATTCCTGGATCGTCCTGTCCCACGACCTGTAGTCGAACAGATCTTAGATCTTGCGCGACTTTCCCCGTCGTGGTGCAATACTCAGCCCTGGCACGTGTTGGTTACTGACGGTGCCGGGACCGAACGTTTCCGGAAAGCGCTGTCGGCGCAGGCTGCAGCGGAAGAAATGACTCCAGACTTTGCGTTCCCCGCCCGGTACGCAGGCGTATATCAGAAACGGCGTCGTGAATGCGGCGTGCAGCTGTATGACAGCGTCGGAGTAGCCAGGGGCGATCGAGAGGCCTCAGCAAAGCAAGCAGCACGGAACTTCCAGTTATTCGGCGCTCCACACACAGCAATAGTGACGACAACCGCGGATTTGGGTGCTTACGGCGCCATCGACTGCGGACTCTACGTTCAAACGTTCCTCCTCGCAGCGCAGAGCCTTGGCCTAGGTGCGATCCCTCAGGCCGCACTTGCGGCACACTCCTCGTTCATTCGTGAACACTTCGCACTTCCCACTGATCGGCTCGTGGTATGTGGAATATCGTTCGGTTATCCGGATCTCGAGCATGCCGCCAACGGCTTCCGGACTACGCGGGCAGACCTCACCGAAACCTTCGATTGGGTCGACCGATAGGCTGAAACATAAGCGGTCAACGACGCCGGACGGGTTGGACTCTCACGCTCCCGTCCAGCGTTTTGCTACATCTGACATCCGGTTGATCAGCGAGCATTTGTCTCGTATGCACTCGAAGCTGCTATCTCGGACGGGTGTTCACCACCGTCCACTCGCGCAGGCACCGCGCCGAGGCGTGCGTACGCGATCTGCAGGATCTAAAACAAGCGAAAGCGACCGGGAAAGTCAGGCGGCGGGCGTGACGTCGAGAGTCGCAAGCCCCGCGAGCGCGATCTCGGTCAGTACAGTCGTCGCCCGGTGCGATCGTCGTCCCCCGACGGGTCGCACTGCCTCCGACATGAGCAGCGCATGAACGCCGCGAACTGCGGTAATGACGTCGGCGTCGCTACGGTTCGGGTAGCAGCGCGATACACACTCGACCCACAACTGTACGTATCCGTGCTGACGGCGCTGGTAGGAACGCCGGTACGGCTCTGCCAGGGACCGTTGCTCCCTCGCCCAGATGGCTGCGAGTCGGTGGCGTGAGTTCGCGAACTCCAGGTGCGCACTCACCAAGCCGGACAGTTCCAACCGTGGGTCCTCGCTCGGGATCGGGATCAGCGTCAGCAAGCCGTCGATGGCCTGATCGAAAAGGACGGCTAGGATCTCGTCTTTGCTATCGAAGTGTCGATAAATTGCCGACCCACTCACTCCAGCCGCTCTGCCGATTTCGTCGACTCCGACACCATCGAAGCTGCGCTGAAAAAACAGCTCTTCGGCGGCATCGAGTATCTGCTGATCGCGAGCCATGCACTAAGTCTACAACCTTCCGAACACTTACATACACGACCGTTCACATTTATGATGAGGCAGTTGACCAGTCCACGGAGCGTCCGTACACCAAGCGGGTCGTCGGAGTGTGCTCGAGGCAGGCACCCACGATCCTAGGCGGCGGGCACGCAGGCCGACCCACCACTCGTTTCAAGTGTGAGCGCTGGATTCGGTCGAGCCTCCGGTTTACGCCACCTCACTCGAGATGGTCTGTTGAAAGTCCCGATCTACATATTCGATCGGTGTCAGGTAATCGAGTGCGGAAATGTAGCCGGCTGCCGTTGCACTAGTGCACCACGTAGCCGATTCGTGTTCGAGTTCGTCCCACCCTTTCAGCATTGGGTAGCGGGCCGATGAGCTCGGTCTTGCACAAGCCGATCGCCGATTCCATGAGTCCTGTCGAGGGCGTCGCCGAGCTCCCGATGGATCCGACGATGCCAGCTTCCTGCAGCCCTGCAGATAGGCCAGCGATGTTGACTTTCCGCGAGGTGTTGTACCAAATATGGTGCTGTACAACGTCCTCCGCTATTACGTCGGGTGACAGAGCTCGGTCGAGCACCGATGTGCCCAGTGGGGTGTTTGCTGGTGTCACTCGCTAGCCGACGATCCGGCGGGAGAAGACGTCGCAGTAGAATGTGGTGTCAGAATCCCGACAATGACCAGGTGAAGTTGGCTACATACCACCGGTCAGGGCGCGACGGTGCCGACCATTCGCGTCCGATCAGGATGGTTCGGTTCGGGCCGCGGACGATGCCGGCCACGCGCATCAATCGTCGGATTTTGTGGCGTCTGACGTCGTGTCCCGCCCTTGGGTTGCATGCCAGAGTTTGCGGATGCCGTAGACGCCGCAGGGTCCGATGCAGGTCGACCAGGGCGTTCGCCGTTTAGGCATCGTGCAGGTCGGCAGCGGAGGCGTGTCCGTGCTGTTAGCCGCGTGATAGTTGGACGGGCGATGTGGCCACTACTTGCGCTCATCGATGTAGTCGATGATCAACGCGTCGACGGCCGACCTCTGCCGCCGCGAAACGCATTCGCGGTCCGCAGTAGGTCATTGACTTTCCGCAGAACACGGACGTATTCCGCAACTTACGATTCTCCCGCTGGAGTTCGGCGATTCGGCGCGCGTCCTCGCTGGGCGAGCTCGGGCGCCCCACACCGTCGTAAATTTCGGCCTCTGAATGAACACTGGGATGCTCGACGACTCGTTTGATTCTCGACGCACATCGACCGCCGTCCATGTCACACGCTCACGAACCCCGGCCACCTGCCCTGACTCTCATCCTCCGGGCCACGGGAGTCTCGGTAGATCCAGGACTCTTCAGAGTGGCGTCAGTGGGAACGCGAGATTCGCGTGGGCTCTGAGCCCCGCGGGTGGGTGACCCGACGTTCCTGGCCCACCGACCTGGACGTGACCAGCCCGGGCACCGAATCGGCTCCCGTTCCCTGAGGGTGAGAACGGGAGCCAAAGTGCTGACGTGAAGAATTGGTGAACGGTCCTAGCGTGGTTGATCGTGACCAGCGGCAGTTCTCGCGATCGTCGGACGCCGCGACTTCGGCGTCGGCGGCGACCTGGAGTGTCTAGCGGAAGTCCATCCAGTGTCCGTGCGGCGTCCACCCCATCATGAATGGCAACTCGATCTTGCAGATCGGCCCCTGCGTGATGTCGTGTGTGTCGAAGATTTGGAACTCGCCCCGCTTTTCCGCCCACCACGAGACCGGAACGATAATGTACCCGTCTCCCTCCGGTGAGTCCTTGTGTCGTGGGGCGAAGGTTCCTTCCAGAACGGCTGCGGGTTCATCTGATCGGATCTGAAATTCCTGATCCGACAACGTCTGCATATCGGTGACGACCAGGCTGTTCATCTTCATGCCACCCTTTTTGACGACGCCGCCGACCTGGTATCCCCAGCGGTAACCCTTCCCGTAAAAGCGCTCGTCGACTTTCGGCAGCTCCGAGGGACGGTCCGACAACTGTTCGGATTTCGCCTGCCCGGTGTTCAGGTCGATGGTCCAACGGCCCAACGCGCTTTTAGCGATCGAGAAGAACAGTGCGACGTCGTCACCCGCGGCGAAGTCTTGCTCGAACGGGAATGGAGGTCGGTTGAAAATAGGTCCGTCCAGAGTGAGAATATTTCCGCTCACATTAGCCGACAGGGTGTGCATGATGTACTGCGGTTCAATGTCCGTGGTGATGTACCGGACTGGTGCCGCGGGGTCGTGGCGGGGGATCAGCGCGATCACAATGGGGAGTTCGGGGTCCCACCCGAAAACGGAGAGTTCGCGCTCGGTGATGCGCTTCTTGTCGATCAACATCGGCTGGAACGGCATCACCATCCACTCCGGAGTGAGCCAGATATCATGTGCGACAGTATTGTACGGCGCGTCCCACAGTTCACGAGACTCGACTGCACCGTCCGGATGTACCACGTGCACGGTCACATAAGGCGCCGTGTCGCGGTAAGCCCACCCGTAGAGAACACCCGTCTCATGGTCCCACTTCGGGTGTGCAGTGAAAGAGTTGTCACCGAATGCTGTCGGAGCATGAATTCCGGGTGACAACTTCGGGGACCAATTGACGATGCCCTTGGTTTCGAGCGTGATGGGATCAAGTGCGATCGGTGGACCGCCCTGCTCACCCGACGCGACCATCTCGCCGGCAAAAGGAAAGATGTTGACGTTATTGGTCCCTTGGGGAACTCCGCAGGTGTACTGGTCTCGTTTGACGTCCCCATAGCCATACGTGCGCCAGTCGTGCCAGTCGCCGTCGGTCCACTCGAACATCCCGCGTCCATGCTGCTCTTCGAGTTGGTACTTCGGAGTCCGAACCCAACGATTCCGGAAGTCGGCTCGCCCGTTCTCGAGGACGAGACCCTGGACCATACCGTCCATCCCCAAGAGCCCGTTAGTGCCCTGCCGGGTGGGCCGCTTCCACGTCGGGCCGGTGCGGTAGAAGCCACCAGCCAAGTCCTTCGGGATTTCGCCGTGAGTGACGATGCACTCGTCAACGGTGGCTTCGAAGCGCATCGGCTGGAACGGCCCCGTGAGCCTAGCCTCCTGCGGCAGGGGGTAACCCATGGCGTCTGGTCTCCTCGTAATCGAAATTGTAGGCGGATGACCCGTCGGGCCTCCTGTTGTTGCTCTCCACTGTAGTACGACTCATCGCAAAACGTAAACGGTCGTTCTCGCTCCTGTCGTCACCTGCGCGGCATCGCCATCAGCCGACACGAAAAGTAAGCACCGCTACCGTCGATGCACCATGTTTGCGGTGCTATTGGGATGGACGAAGCGACCCACACCTGCCGCAGGTCCAGAGATGGTGCTCAGAAGTCGAACTTCGTACCAGGCGCGAGAACGAACGTTTACGTATGGGGTCGGTCGGACACCAGATCGCTCATCTGTAGGACGTCAACTAACGGGAACGTCACCCCGTGGATGGGACCTGCAATGCAGTCTGCCTGGTCGCTCGTCACCAGTGCGCCTCTGATACGCGCTTGCGCGGGACATGTCTGGCGATCGGCCACGACCGAGCCGCTTTTACCGACAGCAGATTTCCGATCTCGCGGTCCCGATCAGCGAGTACAAACCCGCAGACCTACACTCGATACCGACCGGTTGCGTTTCACTCGACCAGTCGTACCTGAGGTAACGGGTGCATGCAGCAAAGTGGGCTGCACGCAGGATCTGGGATCCCCACGTTCGGTCCACCCGGCAGGGTGATTTGAGCGCGCATGGCTGACGGCTCGCCTGCGCCGAACGGGTCGGCACAGGCGTCACCTGCAGTGGCCTTCTCCGTTTCTTACGGATGGTTATCTCAGTCGGTCATCGTGCGCGGAGCCCCATGGTGCCGGTAATGATCTCACGTTGGATCTCGTTTGTGCCCGCCCAGATGGGAGTCACCAGTGCCCGCCGTACGTGGCCCTCCATGTCATATTCTGTGGCGTAGCCGTAGCCGCCCATCATCTGCATCCCTTCGAGAGCCACCTTCTTCGCGGTCTCGGATGTCTTGATTTTGGCCATTGATGTCAGGCGGGTGAGCTCAGGACCGGTTCCGCGGCCCACCTCGACACGTGCTGCGGCGTCGTAGGTGATCAGTCGTGAGCACTCGACCTCAATAGCCAAGTCCGCGATGCGATGGCTGAGTGCCTGGAAGGTTCCGATCGAACGACCGAACTGCTTCCGCTCCTTGACGTAAGCCACCAGATCATCGAGGGCGCGTTCGGCGATGCCCAGGGCATAGGCGGCGCCGATCAACCGCTCGCCGTTGAGTCCCGCCATGACCTGCGGCCATGCCTTTCCGACGGTACCGACAACATTCTCTTCGGGCACGAACACGTTAGTGAAGTAGAGATCGTTGACCTCCTTGCCACCCATCGTGCTGATAGGGCGAATTTCAAGCCCTTCACTGTCGGCGGGAATCTCGAACATCGTCAGCCCGCTGTGTGGCGAATCCTCATAGCTGGTGCGGGCCACCAAGAGGATGCGGTCGGCGATGTGGGCATTGGAGCACCACGTCTTCATTCCGTTGACCACGAATCCGCCGTCGTGCTGCTTCGCGGAACAAGAGATGCCACCGACATCCGAGCCTGCCTCGGGTTCGGAAATCGAGATCGACATGACGTGGCCTTCCGAGATGGCGCCCAGCACGTCCCGCTTCTGTTCCTCCGTGCCGTACCGCAGATAACAGCCGGCCACGGTGCCTGTCGAACCAGCAGCGTAGATCGGAAGCAGCCCTTTTCGGGTCTCTTCGTGGAAGATGCACTCGTCCACGAGCGTGCCACCCGACCCGCCATATTCTTCGGGAATAGCCACGCCCGTCCATCCGAGCCGTGCGACCTTTTCGTAGATCTCCTGGTTGTGGGTGTCCGCGCCCCCGTCCGTCAATGCATCACGCTGTTCCCGGGTGCCGGCCTCGTGTTCGCAGAAGTCCCGGATAGCGTCCCGGAATGCGCGCTGCTCGTCGGTGAACACGAACCCCTGTGTTGTCGCGGTCATGTTTCCTCGTTTTCAGTGGTGGCAGGTTCGAGGTGGTAGTCATTCAGGTCCACCTCTCGAGTGCGCCGCCAGTACGCGACGTACTCCCAGGGGCTGGTGCCGACGATCCGGCCGCTGCGGTTGCGGTAGTAATTCGTCACACTGGGGTGTGTCCACACGGTCTTGGCGAGTGCGTCGTCGACCTGTTCGTTGTAGTCCTGATGCACATCTGGGCGGACCTCGACAACGACGTAGTGCTGCTCGAGCATCGCCTTGATCAGTTGCATCAGGTAGCGGACCTGCATTTCCGTGGTCAGGAATGCGCTGCCCCCGTGCCCGGTGCTGGTGTTCGGCCCGAACAGCATGAAGAAGTTGGGGAAGTGCGGAACCGACATGCCCAGGTAGGCGCGGGCGTCGTCCTCGCCCCACACGTCACGAAGTCGTTCGCCGTCCCGGCCGACGACTTCCATCGGGCCGAGGATCCGCAACGTTTGAAAACCGGTAGCAAACACGATCATGTCGACGTCGCGTTCTTGCCCATCGTGACCGACCAGTGTGGAACCTCGTATCTCACGGAGTCCGCCGTCGAGGAGTTCGACATCGTCCCGGCGCAGGGTGCGGTACCACCCGTGGTCGATGAGTGGTCGCTTTCCGTAGGCAGGGTACTCCGGGACCGACGCGGCGATCAGGTCGGGGCGTCCGTCGAGTTCAGACTCGATGTACTTCGTGAGGAAGCGCCGGTGTGCGGCGTTGACCTCGTTGACGGCGAACGCGGGATCCGGGTAGGACTCGTCGATCTGCAGTGCCGGATGGAGGCGGTCCCCAAAGCGCCAGAATTGGCGGAGTCGATAGAACCCCGCGTAGTACGGCACATTTTCGAGCAGCCACTGCACCTCGGATGTGACGGCGCGTCCGTGGTTCGGATGTGGAACTGCCCATTGACGAGAACGCTGATACACCAGCACGTTACTTGCCACTCCGGCGAGGGCCGGGACGATCTGCATGGCACTCGCTCCGGAGCCGATCACGGCGACACGCTTGCCGGTGACATCCAGGTCGTTGCTCCACTGCGCGGTGTGGACCGCGCGCCCCGGGAAGCTCGCCAGCCCGGGGATATCTGGAATGCTCGGGCGGTTGAAGTGCCCGACTGCGCTGACGAAGACCGGGGCGTCGAGAACCTCCTCGGAGCCGCCGCTACGGCGGACGTGGATGCGCCACCGCTTGTCCTCGCCGTCCCATGCCGCCTGAACTACCTCGGTGCCGAACTCGATGTTGTCGTAGAGGTTGTGCTCGCGCGCCAGATCGACGAAGTAGGCGTGCACCTCGTCCCGTTTCCCGAAGTAGGTGCTCCACTGTGAACTCTTCGCGAATGAGAACGAGTACAGGTGGCTCGGTGTGTCGACACCGCAGCCGGGATACCGATTCTCCAGCCACGTTCCTCCGACCTCGTAGTTCTTCTCGAGGATGGCGAAAGGGACACCCGCGGCCTTGAGCATGATCGCGAGATTCAACCCGGCCATACCCGCACCGACGATGAGCACCCGAAAGTCGGTTTTGTCGGTGGCGCCGGCGATCTCGACCTGGCGGCTGACGGTACCCATCTCCTCGGCGAGTAGGTCCGCATACGAGACGGGGACCTCCTCGGCGAGCGATATTCCCAGCAGTTCGACCAACTTCTCGGGCGTAGCGGGTGCCGTCGGCGGGAGTTCTTCCGTTTTCCACGCGGAGATCACCTTGAAGGCCGCGTCCCGGATCTCGTCCTGGACCGCGGGGGGAAGTCCGGCGTCGTCGTGATCGCTCAATCCACGCGCCGGTGTCGGTCGATACGGCGCCTCCAGCCACCGCTGGTCGCCGGTCAGTTGATGCAGCACCAATAGCAGTGTCGGTAAGTTGGCAACCGCGAGTGCTTGACGGAGTTCATCGGCGAACGCCGATCCCGCGGCGGCTGTGGATTCAACGGCTGACGACATGGCACCTCCCGGTGTCGTTGCCAGATCCCGACCTGGTGGACTGGGCGCAGGGCTCTTTCACCGTTGCAGGCTTCGGCATACTCTTCAACTCATCGTCGACAGTCACGATTGTTTCACTTCCTGGATAGGGTTATCAGGCGCGGGCGCCGACGGCACTGGTCTCTTCGGCCGCCCGGGCGATACCTCCGAACGTGTCGAGGATGTTCGCGAACGCGTCCTCGCTCTCCTCTGCCTCGATCGGCGGAACGTACGGGGTGTGCAGTACGAGGTGGTCGATGACGCCCTCGTATTGGGCGAGCTTCTGACGTGCTTCCTCTGGGGTGCCGGTGATGCTGAGTGTCTCGACGAGTCGGTCATCGGTGCGTTCGAAGGCTGCGATGCCTTCTCGGGCGAAGTTGCGGCGCAACTCCGTGACTGCGTCCTCCAGACCGTGCATAGCGGCCACCTGTGCCCCGGCGGGGTGGGTGGCATAGAAGCCGACCTGTTTGCGGGCTCGGCTCATTGCCAGCTCCCGGTCGGGGGACACGCTGCATACCGCTTCAGCGCAGATCTGGACTTCGGAAGGGTCGCGGCCTGCCTTCTTCGCCCCGGCTTCGAGGTGCGGGCGCACGAACTCGTTCACGTACTTGGTGGTGGCGAAGTAGCCGATCCAGGCGTCGGCCTTCTGTCCGCAGAGCTCGACCAGTTTCGGTCCCATGGCGGCCAGTGCAATCGGAATCGATGTCCGGGGTAGCTCGCGTTCGCCCCACGGATTGATGGGCGGTGCGACAAATTGGTAGTGCTGACCGTCGAGCGATTCGGACTTTCCTGTTGCGAGGTATTCCCAGGACAATCTCAGGACGTCGATGTACTCGGACAGGCGCCCGAGTGGGTGCTTCGCGTCGGTGGAGTGAAAGGCGCGGAGAAATTCGGGGACACCGGTTCCGATTCCGAAAAACATTCGGCCACCTGATATGTCGTCGATGTCGGCGGCGGCATTGGCGGCTTCGAAGGGGCTGCGACTGAAGGCCGCAGCGAGACCGGTGCCCAAGGTCACCCGTTCGGTCGCCAATGCGGCAGCTGTCATCAGGTTAAAAGGATTGCGGTAGACCTCGTATCCGAAGACTGAGTGGAACCCGGCCTCCTCGGCGCGGCGCGCCTTCTCTCCGACCGACGCGATCGGTCCTGTTCGGCTGGGCAGTGTAACTCCGATGTGCATATTTGATCTCCTGGTATAGGTGACATCGGGTTCGCATCAACTGCGCCCGGCGTCAAAGGTTGCTATCAGCTGGTCTGCCGCAGATCTGCCGGCACGAGACCGCCGCCCGCGTAGAGCAGTTCGATGTCGGTCGCGTACTTCGACTCGATAACCCGTCGGCGGAGCTTGAGCGTTGGGGTAACTTCGTCACTCCCGGGTACCCACGGTGTGTCGACGACGACGAATCGTTTGATCTGCTCGACGCGGGCGAGCTCGTTATTTGCCCTGGCCACTGCCGCAGCGATGATCGCGGAGATATCCAAGTCGGAGTTATTGCTCTGGCTCAGCTGGCTCCGAATGTCCGGATCGGGGGCGATGACGGCGACGTTGTACGGCCGGTTGTTGCCCACCACGCAGGCGGAACCGATCAGTGGATGTGCCTGGGTGAGCTTCGATTCGATGCGCGAGGGAGACATGTTCTTGCCGCCCGCGCTGATGATGATCTCTTTCATGCGGTCGACGATTGTGACGTTGCCCTCATCGTCGATGCGGCCGATGTCGCCGGTATGGATCCACCCTTCCGCATCGATGACCTCGGCAGTTTTCTCGGGTTGGTTTCGGTAGCCGCGCATCGTGAACGGGCTCCGCATCAGGATTTCTCCTTCCTCGGTCAGCCGAAGTTCCACGCCCGGTAGCGCCTTGCCGCACGTGCCAACTTTGGAATCGCTGGGTCGGCCGAGAGCGCCGAGCGCTCCACCTTCGGTCTGCCCCCAACCCTCGACGAGGGGCAATCCGAGGTCGATCCAAAACTGCACCAGTGCAGGAGGTATCGGAGCACCGCCGGCAATGGCCACCCGAACCTGATCGAATCCGAAGCGCTCCAGAATGTCGGCCGCTGTGGTGCCGTCGGCCAGCATCGTCTTGGCCACGCCGCGGAGTTTGTCGAACAGCCGCGGCGGTGAGAAGAAGTAATGCGGATGCACGGCCTGCACCGTCTCCACGATTTCCCGTGGGCTCGGTGCGCACACCACCTCGAATGCCCCGGGAATCGCGCGGTAGTGGCTGAGCATCCGCTCGGCCAGGTGTGCATACGGGAAGCACGACACGACGCGGGCGCCGCGCAGGGTGCCAATGGCCTCGTGCAACCCGTAGGCGTTGCCCAGGAGACCCCGGTGGGTCAATTCGACGCATTTGGGGGTACTGGTGGTGCCGGAGGTGTAGATCAGCAGCGCGAGGTCATCTTGGGTCAGTGACCGCCACCTACCCTCGAAGTCGAAATCCGCCGATCCCGCGGCTATCACCTTGCGAAGCGACAGCGTTCCCGGATGCTCGCCATCGATGAGAATGATCTGCAGATCAGGGCATTCCTCACGCGCCGCGAGCGCGAGCGAGACGTAACTCATTTCGGTGAACAACACCGCAGCCTCGGAGTCCTGCATGGCCCATGCAATGTCCTTGGCCGGCAAGGTTTGGTACACCGAGAGGGTTGCCGCGCCGAGATGAAGAGCTGCCAGATCGGCGGGAAAGAACTCGGGTCGGTTACCGAGCAGATAGGCAACGGTGTCACCACGGCCGATTCCCATCGCGGCCAAGCCTCGGGCGATGGCCTCGACCTGTTCCGCATAGGCGGCCCACGTCAGCGAGGTGCCTCCGTCGAGGGTTCGCACCGCGATCCAGTCGGGGAAGCGTGCGGCGGTGTCCTGGAAGACAGCACAAACCGACGGCTGCGCAAGAAGGTCGAGATCACCGATCTCCTCGAGTCTGCCGGTTTCCACCGGCGAGCTGGAGGAGATGGGGGCGGCGCCCGTATGCGTCGTCATCTGCAGTTTCCTTTCGGGTCCTCGTGCAATGGGGTGTAGTTGCCGATCACGGATCAGTGGGTGAGCTCGACGGTCGCTACTGCCTGCGCGCAGGGTCCGCGATCAGTCCCGAGGTTGATCTCGAGATCAACGAGGTATACGCCGCCGTCCTGGCGGCGGCCCGTCACGATGCCCTCGGCGTGCAACGTGTCGCCTGGATAGACCGAACCGCTCATCCGGAGTGCGCGACGGGCGATTCGGGTCCGCGGGCCCGCCCAATCGGTGACGACCCGGTCTGCGAAGCTGAGGAACAGGCTTGTATTGGCGAATATGTCCTCGTGGCCGTGCGCCCGGGCGTAGTCACGGTCGTAGTGGCCGGGAAACACATCCCAGCCGGCTCCGGCGTTGACAATGAGCCGCCGAACCGTGATGTCGAGCGACACGCGAGGAACGATGTCGCCCTTGTTGACATCCGTCCATGTCAGATCCCGCGGTGTCTCAGGCATTGCGATCTCCCACGCTGAACCGGAAGAGGACATTCGTCTGCGTCGCGACGATGTCGTCATCCTGGGTGTAGTACGTGGCCGAGGTGGTCACGAAGTGCCCGGTACCGAGCTGTGTCGTCTTCTCCGCGGACACATCGACAAGCTCCTCGACCATTTTCAGCCGATCGCCGATTCGCACCGGCCGGTGATAGGTGTAGTCGACGGAGACATTGATGATCGTGTCACCGGGTAGCGGAACCTGGGTCATCAGGATTTGCGGTGCCAGATGACCGCCCGAAGGTTCGCCAGGCGACCAAGGTGGGGGCACCACCCAATGCACGAGCATCGAGGGTGGACTGATGATGCTCCCCCACTGCGCGTCGGCGAACTCCTCGTCCCAGTAACTGGGGTTGGAGTCCTCGGCGGCCGAGGCGAAGTACTTGATCATCGCCTCGTTGACCGGCCCCGAGGACACCGAGACCGCAGTCATTCGGCCGACCAGCGCGCGGGCCTGGTCGTAGGATCCCATCACGAGTGACTGAGCCATACCGATCGACCTCAGTATGACTTCGGGAGTCCGAGCGTGTGCTCAGATACGTAGTTGAGGACCATCTCGGCGGAGACCGGGCCGATCTTCGTGAAGCGAGCGAGCCACCACACGTCTGTCAGTCCGTACTCGAGCGCCACACCGTTGCCTCCGTGGACCTGGATCGCGGCATCCACGCAGTGGATACCCGCTTCACCCGCGGCGTACTTGGCCATGTTGGCGGCCTCACCGGCCTCGGGTGAGCCGGCATCGTAAAGGGCAGCAGCCTTGCGCATCATCAGTCCTGCCAGGTCGAGTTCGATCTTCGCCTTGGCGAGGGGGTGGGCGACAGCTTGATGTGTGGCGATCGGGACTCCCCAGACTTGGCGATCCTTGACATAGGACACCGCCTTGTTCAGGGCATAGCGTGCGAGACCGGTGGACAAGGTCGCACCGAGAATCCGCTCGGGATTGAGACCCTCGAACACGATCCGCAGGCCCTTGTCCTGTGTGCCGATCAATTGGTCCGCATCGACCTCGACCCCATCGAAGAACAGCATCCACTGACCCTCGGGTGCGTTGACAGCAGTGGGCACGTATGTGTGCTCGAGTCCAGGAGCGTCAGGGTCGACGAGGAACAGGGACAGCAAGCCCTTGCCCGTCTTCTCGTCAGTGCCGGTGCGAGCCACCACCAAGATGGCGTCGGCACTGTCGACACCGGAGATGAACGTCTTGCGGCCGTTGATCACGTACTTGTCGCCGGTGCGTCGAGCGACCGTGCTCAGATTGTGCGAGTTGGAGCCGGCGTCGGGTTCGGTGATCGCGAAAGCGATCTTGGCTTCACCCGCTGCGAGCTTGGGCAGCCACGTGTCCTTCTGCTCCTGAGAACCGTGGCGTGCGAGGACGTTCGAGACGATCGCTGCCGAGTAGATGAGGGGAAACATCGGGCAGCCCGCGGCCGCGAGTTCTTCCGAGACGATCGCCAGGGACCAGATTCCCTGGCCGCCTCCGCCGTACTCGGTCGGCAGGAACGCGCCGAGATATCCGTTGTCACCCAGCTTCTTCCACAGCTCCGTTACGGGTTCGCGGGCACGAGTCTTTTCCATGAAGTACTCGGCGCCGAACTCGCCGGCGAGGCGTGCGACGGACTCGCGCAACAACCGCTCGTCGAAGGACGGCTGCAGGCGGATGATCGGTCCGAGGTCGTCGAGATTCTGATCGGCTGTGACGCTCACATGTTCCTCCTCGATTGCGGGATCTCAGTCCCGGACCGCTTCTGGTTTCGAGTGGTCTGAGTCCCTCTTGGACCGGTCGACATTGGCTGTCCTGCCCGGTCGAAGTGCGAATGAGATGAGCGTAACATTAGTAAACGACCGTTTCCAGTACCAATCGCCATGTGACTCACGACCTGCAGGGCCGCTCGCCTTGGCCTTCCTAGCTGGATAGACCTATTGATCAACGAGAAGATGTGGCTAACACTCTTGAGGGTGGCCATGTAAACGGTCGTTGCAATGCACCGTGGTGCGTGCTCAGATCAGCGAGTCGCGCACCGCTGACCATCGGATAACCCCACAACGAACGTCGGCGCACCAGGCGCCGCCAGATCAGGAGAAGTAATGGACTTCCAACTCAACCGCGACCAACTCGACCTGCAGAACCGCGCCGAAGCGGTCGGCGCATCGTTCCGAGGAGAGGCGCGGGAGTGGGACGAGTCCGACAATGCCCCCTACAACGATATCTTCGAGCGCATCCGGGCTGCGGACCTATTGGGTATTGCGATGCCAACCGAGTACGGCGGCCAAGGCGGAGGTGCGATCGAGTACCTCGTCGTGGTCGAGGCCCTGTTTCGCAACGCTCAGTCCTGGCTTCCTTCCGAGCCGGTCTTCTGCACCAGCGGCCCCGGCCCCTCGATGCTTCTCCTTGGTGATGCGGCCGTGAAGGAGAAGTACCTCCACGACATCGTCGCGGGCCGGCGAGCATGCAACATCGCACTGACCGAGCCTGATGCCGGCTCAGCGCTGACGCACCTCACGACCACGGCCGTTCGCGACGGACACTACTTCGTCCTCAATGGGACCAAGAGCTACGTCACCGGTTCCAATGTCAACGATCTCAACGCCACCTTCGTGCGCTTCGACGACATCCCGGGAGCCAAAGGCATCGGTGCCGTCGTCGTCGATACCGCCATGGACGGCGTCACGGTTCAGCGCGGACCCACCTTCATCGGCGACCGCGGCATCGCCCACGGAAACCTGATCCTCGAGGACGTGCGCGTGCCGGCGGAAAACCTCATCGTAGGGCCGGGTCAGTTCGCGCGGCTCATGACAGCCTTCAACCTCGAACGCCTGCACAATTGCGGATTCTGGCTTGGTTTCAGCCAAGCCGCCTACGATGAGGCCTCTACCTACGTTCAGCAACGCGAGGCCTTCGGCCGTCCGGTCGTGGAGTTCCAGGCCGTCTACCACACTCTCGCGGACATGTGGGTGCAGATCGAGGCGCTCCGCCTGCTCGCCTACCGAGCGGCCGCCGACGCAACCGACGGACGATTCCCCAGGCTCGCAGAGGTTACCCAAGCCAAGCTCTTCGGAGCCACGATTGGGCCACAAATCAGTCTGAAAGCACTCGAGCTGCACGGCGGATACGGGGTCACCACCGATTTCCCCATCCAGCGTATCCATCGCGACTGCGTCACCAACGTCGTCGCTGGCGGTGCTCCCGCAGTAATGCGCAACGGGGTGGCGGCAGGGCTGTTCCCCCACCGCAAATTCCCGCAAACCTAGGCCTGCGCGATAAACGTATTCCATGTCGCCTCGTGCCGACCCTGTCCATGGTGCACGTATCTTGAAAATTTGCCGTGCGGGGCGGCAAAGGGGTCCGAAACCTGCCCTCCCGCGGGGCGCGATTCCGCGATCGGCGACGGCGACGGCGACGGGGCTAGCTGTTTGTATCGGCGCGACTCCAGCAAGGACGGTGTCACCTTCAGGACCGGTTGAGTACGCACGCGCACGCGGCGCCCGCCGCGTTAGGTAGGCGCGGACCGAGATCTTTCGATCACGTTGGCGCCGCACATCGACTGCTGATCCGAAGTGCCTTCCGTGCCCTCCGGGACGATCTCCCAGCGGCGAGGACGGACGCGGCTCAAGATCCCGTTTGCGGCAGCGGCATACGCCCCTCACCGGCGAAGTGGGCGCTTTCTGCTATTAACGACTGTTTCCGGCGTGACAATACTGAATCTCCACCTCACCGCAGTTCTATTCAACGATCGTTTACATTACAGAGATCGTCATCTACTGTGATGGCAGTCTCATCTGCATAGGACTGTGATGACAGTCTCGGTACTTTTAAGAGAGAGGAGCAGGTCGATGACGTTTGATCGTCCGATCTACGGGCTCAGTCCGGGATCACAGTTGGCAGCGGAAGTTGTGTTCGGGCTTGGCGCGCTGCTGGCACTGGTGTACTGCGCATGGCTGGCCCGCAAGGAGGGGAAGATCTGGCCCCTGATGGTTTGGATCTCCGGGGCTGTCATGACTCTGTGGGAGCCGATGCAGAACATCGTCACTCACGTCAGCTACCCGGAGATCGGTCAGCACACGGCCTTCGAGATCTACGACCTGAAGATGCCGGTCTACCTGGTACTGCTTTACGTGACCTACTTCGGCATCACCGTGCCGTGGCTCATGAAGAAGATCGAAGAGGGCGTCACCGTTAAGTGGCTGATGAAGATGTACTTCGGACTCGTGATGTTTGCTGCGGCGTTCGAACCGATACCCGTCCATGTGATGGATTGGTACCGCTACTACGGCGAAAACCAGCCGCTCAAGTTCTTCGGGATCCCCATCTGGTGGTTCTTCGTCAACGCCATGGTAATCATCGGTGTAGCGATGATCTTCGCAGTCGTTCGCAAATACGTGCTGACGGCGGACTGGCAATCCGTAGTGTTCATTCCGGCCGGTCTCTTGGTCTGCGGCGGACTGCACCACAGCGCTGGCATCCCGGTCTACACCGCCATCGGCAGCGAGTGGACCAGCGCGGCCACCATTCCACTATCGCTGGTGACCTGCGGGCTGGCTATCGCCTGGGTCTACCTCCTCGCCCGTCTCGTCGCCAGTCCATCGACCGCGACCCCGGCTCCATCTGCAACCGATGCTGCCGACCGCACGGACGGCCCCGTGCGCGCGTAGTACCGACCCGCAAACCCATTTCCCCTCCTAAGCGAAACGAAAGGCATCACCATGACAACCGACGACGACATCAAGTCCGCCCGCGAGATTCGCGAGCGCCTCAACGAGAAGGCCCGCGCCTACGCCGCCCGTGACGTCGACCGGGTAATGGATATGTACGAAAACACCTCTACAGTAAGCGTTTTCGATCCCGGACCGCCGGACGAGTACACCGGCTACCAGGCGGTAACCGAGACTATCGGCAACTTCATCAACGGTGCCGAAACGATGGAGCTGACCTACCAGGGGGATAGCGCCCTGGCGTCCGGCGATCTCGGCACGGCGTGGAGCCTCGTGCGGATCAAGACAAGACTGAAGAACGGCGTCGATGTCGACGTCATCTGCAGGCAAACCAACATCTGGCGGCGTGTCGACGGAGTCTGGAAGGTCGTCCACGAGCACAACTCAGTCACAATGAGCCCCGAACAAGCCGATGCGCTGTTCAGCCAGGACCCCGAGCTGGCACAGAATCTGTCGGCATCCGCTCAGACGGAGTGACGACTCCCTCACCAAAGCAGACCTTCGGTGAGACACCTTGCTGTGTACCGGCCGATCACACCAGGGCCGGTACACAGCAATACCCTCCTACATCCGGCGCAGGCGCCACAAACTGGTCAGCACTCGAAATGCTAGCCAGTCCACCCACCCGCCGAGAGTCGACAGTGATAAACCGTGCGATCGCTCAGGAGCCGATCGACGCGGTCGATCCCTTGCCCATCGTGCGCATGTCCCTCTGTTATTAGAATCGGGCCGCAAGTTGTGAACGATCGCTCACTTTTGATGTACTCTCAGTGCCATGCCTGATATCGAGGTCGAACCGGGTGTCCGCATCCACGCTCAGACGGTAGGGACCGGACCGCCAGTAGTCCTTCTACACGGCTGGGCGTTCGACCACCGCATCTGGGACCGTCAGATTCGCGTTCTCGCCGAAGCCGGATATGCCACTGTCGCGATCGACCTCCGCGGCCATGGACGCTCCGACCGTCCGTACGGTGACTACACGCTTGAGCGACTTTCCCGCGATGTGATCACTGTAATCACGAAACTCGGCCTCACCGATGCCGCTCTGGTGGGCTGGTCACTCGGCGGTGTCACTGCTTTCAAGGTCGCGGTCGAGGCTCCCCAACTCCTCTCCAGGTTAGTCCTTGTCGGCTCGAACGGTGTCGCCACCTCCCGGCAAACCGGCTATGAATTCGGCTATCCGGCCTCGGCGCACCTGCCAAGTCTCCGTGTTGCCGAGCTCGCCGATCGGCTCGCAGCGCGACGGTCACTCATCCGCGGCGCATTCGCGGACGTGCCCGCCGACGCTACCGTCGAGTACCTGCTCGGGCAGACGCTCGACACTCCCTCCTGGGCAGGTGCAGCCACACTCGCAACGCTATTGAACGCCGATCTGGTCGCGGAGGTTGATGGCATGACGGTCAAGACCGTCCAGATCATCGGGGAAAAGGATCCGGTCTTTTCGCGGCGCGGCGCGGCGTGGCTCGCGGAACGACTCCCTCAACTCGGACAAGTGGTACTGCCCGGATGTGGGCACTACCCGATGATCGAAGCGCCTGACGCGTTCGATGACGCTCTGCTCAGTGCGGTGCGGGGAGCTGCACCGGCCAATCGCAGCGATTAGTACGCAAGCGATCGTTCACAGACATTTTGGAGGTCAGATGGTTGAGAGTGCTACGAGTGCGGCCCGAACGGTGGAAGGTCATCGTAGATCGTTGCTTGTGGAGCGCGATGATGTCGACGAGACGGTCGCGATCCTCACGTTGAATCGTCCGGAGCGGTTGAACGCGCTGAGCCTGGACCTTGTCCGCGAGTTGCGTGAGACCGTGCAACGACTCGACTCCGACACATCGGTCCGGGCTATCGTGCTCACCGGCGCCGGTCGTGCGTTCTCCGCTGGCGCCGACCTGCGTGCCGGCCCCAGCGACGCGGAGGAAGCCCTGCGTGAGTTCTACAATCCACTCATTCGTGCGCTCATGGATCTCCGCAAACCGTCTATCGCCGCGATCAATGGAATCGCCGCCGGCGCCGGCCTTTCGCTGTGTCTTGCGTGTGATCTTCGCGTGGCGTCGGCGACCACGACATTCCAGATGGCGTTCGTGAAGGTGGGCCTTGTCCCCGATGCCGGGGCGACATGGTTGCTCCCGCGGGCGATCGGGAGTGCAAGAGCGTCCGACATGGCATTGTCCGGGCGGTCAGTGACTAGCGCCGAGGGCCTCGCCTGGGGCTTGGTCAACCAAGTTGCGCCCCAAGGTGACGCACTTGCTCAATCTGTGGAGCTCGCTCGGCATCTGGCCGCGCTTTCCTCGACGACTGGTGCCATCGCACGCCTACTACGCGAGGGCGCAGCGCGAACCTTGGACGAGCAGCTCGATGCCGAATCCACTGCGCAGGGATTAGCGCAGCGTGGCCCGGACTACAGCGAAGCCAAACAGGCCTTCGCGGAGAAACGAACCCCGGAATTTCGGCGCGGATGACCGCCCATCAACCAAGACCTGCAGAGGCGATGAGCGAATCCGAGACTTTCGTCGCCCCGTCGATGTACGCAGAGGACTTCCCGCCGGGAGCAGTGTTCGCACTGGGCTCCTACAACGTAACCGAAGCCGAGATCGTCGAGTTCGCCCGCCAATGGGATCCGCTCCCGATCCACACCCATTCTGAGACCGCACAACGGAGCTCCTTCGGCGGGTTGGTCGCTAGCGGTGTACATGTGCTCGGCATCTTTCAACGCCTCCACGTCGAAGCACTGCTCGGCCGGACTGCGGTCGTGGCGGGGCGAGGAACTCGCGAGCTGTGGCTCCGTGCTCCCACGCGCGGTGGCGATATCTTGACCGCTTCAGTCGAGTTCGTTGAAAACTCGCCACGCCGCCGACGCGGTGACGCTGCCGTCACCCTGCGAGGAACCATGGTCAATCAACACGGAACCCTGGTATTCGAAATGCTCGGAGAGCTTCTCATCCAGAGCAGGACAGGGCCAAGCGCAGAGGGCTAGCGTGTGGTCTCTACGCAGCAGTAATGCTGGACGATTTCAGACCTACCCGGCAATGCGCCCGAGCGGAGCTGGATCAGTTCTTGGTTGGGTTCCTTTTATCGCGCAGTGCTTCCGTGTCTCTTGGAGACACGTGCGAGGTACCAACGCCGAGCCCGAGAGCGCCCCACTGGACCGATCTCGCTGTCCCCGAACTTTTTTCTCCTGACGTTCAACGGCGCCGCTGCACGTCTCGGTCTCCGATCCGTACCCAGTACACCGACGATGGTTGCGTGCAGACAGACCGAACTACAGCTATTACGTCAACGACCGTATACTTCTGCGCGGATTGCTGACTTCGTGTTGGCCAATAGTTGCATTTCAGATCGTTTTTTGCTCGACAAAGTGGCCGTTCATGCATCGACATAGGGGAGAACGATTGATAACATCTCAGGCATGGACACTGCCGCTGCTCTTCTCACGGACGAACAACAAGACCTCCGCGCGATGGTGCGTAAGCTCGCCACCGAGCGCTACGCACCGCACGCGCGACGGTGGGATCGTGAACGCGCCTTCTTCCCCAACGACGAGCGGCGCTATCTAGGTGATCTGGGCCTACTCGGCATCACACTGCCCGAGGAGTACGGCGGGGGCGGGCGCCCCCTGATGGACGCGCTGGTCGTGCTTGAAGAACTGGCCAAGGCTTCTCCGCTGGCGGCGTGGCCGACCTTCGAGGCGTCTGCCGGGCCGGCACGGGTCATCCACATGTTCGGAACAGAGGAGCAGAAGGCGCGACTGTTGCCACCTGTGGCGGCGGGTGATGTCACCATTGCGGTATCGATTTCGGAGCCAGGTGCGGGATCCGCCGCTACCGATGTCACGACCCGCGCAGTCGTAGACGGCGACGAGATCGTCATCGATGGTGCGAAACGCTGGTGTTCGGGTGCCGGACATGCGGAGCAGTACCTCGTGTACGTGCGGCTCGGGCCCGAAGCCGGCGGCAAGGGGGTGGGCGCCGTGATCGTCGACAAAGACACTCCCGGTCTCACGTTCGGCCCCCAAGAGGAGTTGATGGGGCATCGCGGCGTCGGCTCGGCCGATATGTTCTTCGACGGCGTACGAGTGCCCGTGGAGAACTTGATCATCGAAAAAGGCGGCTTCAATAAGCTTTTCACCGCGTTCTCGATTGAGCGCCTGGGTAACGCCACGCATTCGTTGGCGATTGGACAGGCCTGCCTCGATCGGACAGCAGCCTACGTGCAGGAGCGTCAGCAGTTCGGCAAGGACATCGCCGAATTCCAGATGGTGCAAGGCTCATTCGCCGACATGGTGATCGAGGTTGAGGCGGCGCGTTTGCTGATCCATCGTGCGGCCACGAACGCCGGATGCGGCTTTCCCGCTCCATTGGAGGCATCGGTCGCCAAGTGCTTCGCGAATGAGATGGCGAAGAAAGTTTCCGACCTCGCAATTCAGTTGCATGGCGGATACGGCTACTCCGCAGAGTATGACGTCGAGCGACTTCACCGTGACGCCCATGGGTGGGCACTGGCCGGGGGCACGACCAATATTCAGCGTATGCGGATCGCTTCGGAGTATCTTGGGCGCCGCTTCGATCAGCGTGCATGATTCTTACCGTCGAACGACACGAAAGGTTCCCAATGGATGTGAACATCTCGTCACAGACCGTTGATCTAACGAGGCGGCTCTACGACGCGCTTGCGGCACTTGACCTTGCCGAGCTCGACGCACTCTTGGATCCCGACTTCATCGGAGTACTCGCGGTAGGCATGCCGTTCGGGGTCGGCGGGGCACATTACGGCGCCGATGCGATGCGGCGTAACGGTTGGGGCGCCATCGGCCAGCACTACGTCGCGCGTGCCGAGCCTGAACAGTTTGCGCCGTTGGTGGACGGGCGACTGTTGGTCACCGGACGCTACGTGGGCCGTGGTCGACGCGGCGGGGGCTCTCTCGACGCTCCGTTCGCACACATCATTACAGTGACCGACGGCCGGGTGAGCGGGTTGGAGCAGTACACCGACACCGCGCGCTGGGTCGCCGCCGCTCCCCCGGCTTCCTCCTGAGGCAGAACGTATAGGCGCAGCAGGCGGTGGTCACGATGGTCCACCGCCGAGAAAGTGGGTCGGGACGCTGGCGCGGCGGGTCATCCTGTGTGGGTCGACTCACAGGGCGTCCCGCCTATCCGTCGTAGTGGAGGCCGAATTTGACGGACACCGGTGTGACGGCCCGGTACCTATAGGTTGCCGACAGCTGAGGCTTCAGCCGAGAACGTGATTCGTTAGTGCTGAGCCGGCGAAGAGGTTGAGATGTGTCAAGTCAACTGTTGGTCAGCCTGTAGTGTGCACACTTGTCCCGGCGAATCGCATTTGGTGGGGGTCCATTGATTCGTCCGGTCGGGGCCAACCCAGACCTGCGACGACGCACAGGTCGTGCACGGTGTCGACGTCTGCCCTCAGCGATGGCCATTCACCCGTCAGCGACACCGCACCCGACTCCCGATGAGCCAGGGCTGATCCCGCCCCAAACGAGGGCCGCAGCTCCTCACCACACGCCGAGAGCAGCAGTGTGGTTCCTGATCCGTGCCTATCCGCGCAGAACGCTCGCCTCCCGGCCGCGGCTGCGATGAACGAAGTAAGCTCGTGGTGTCGAAGTGCCGGGAGGTCAGCGAGCAACGCTCCCGTGATTGGTCCTCCGCCGTCGTCCCGCGCGGCACATACGCCATGCATGATTGCCGCGTTCACCCCGCCACTTGGTTCGTCCGTCACGGCCCGGGCGCCCAGCGATTCGACACTGGACGCAATTATCGGATCCGGGGTGACCACAACTACCGCGGCGACGGCGTGTGAGCGTATCGCTGCGGTAACTGTCGCGTTCACCATCGTGAGAACGAGTTCCTCGTGAGCGTGTGAACGTCCTCCGGCCGTCCCCCGAAGTCTTGATTTCGCAATGCTCAGAGATTTGACCGGAATCACCAGGTCGACTTGACCTCGATTCTTGATCGGACGGCTCTGCGACGATGGGTGTTTCATCAGATCACCGCCGGTGATCCTTGGCGGCAGGGGTCTTCGATGTTCGAGTAATTCGTCGTCCGGCGTCGTAGGCGCCGACCGATCCCGTGCACCAACGCTTCCAGGTTGGTCTCGTCGAGTTGCTGTCCGTGGGCTGCGCCGGCGGCGCGGCTGATGTTCTCATCCATCAGGGTTCCGCCGACATCGTTGACTCCAGCCTGAAGTAACTGCCGGACACCGTCGAGTCCAAGTTTGACCCACGACGCTTGTACGTTGTCGATGAGTCCGTCGTAGACGATTCTCGCGATCGCGTGCACCAGCACGACTTCTCGCCAGGTCGGTCCACGGCGCGCACCTCGTTTGAGGTAGATCGGCGCCGCCATGTGCACGAACGGCAGTCCTACGAACTCGGTGAAGCCTCCCGTCTCACGTTGGAGTTCGCGGGTACGGATGAAGTGCCGTGCCCAGTGCACGGGTTCCTCGACGGATCCGAACATCATCGTCACGTTCGACGTCAGGCCGATCGAGTGGGCGACACGATGGCATTCGAGCCATTCCTCGGTGTCGATCTTGTCCGGGCAGAGGATTGCCCGGATCTCGTCGTCGAGGATCTCGGCGGCAGTGCCCGGCAGCGACTTGAGTCCGGCATCCACCAAGCGCTGCAGGTACTTCTCGAGCGGTTCCCGGAGCCGCTTGGCTCCTTCGGTGACCTCCAGAGCGGTGAATCCGTGCACGTGAATGTCTGGGGCCGCCTCCTTCGCCGCGCGGCAGACGTCGATGTAGTAGTCACCGTCGAAACTGGGATGTATGCCGCCTTGCAGGCAGACCTCGGTGCAGCCGAGGTCCCACGCCTCCCGGACACGTGTCGCTATTTCCTGCAGCGTGAGGAGGTATGGTTTTCCGCGCAGGTTCAGCGACAGCGGTCCTTTGGAGAATCCGCAGAACGTGCATTTGAAGGTACAGACGTTGGTGTAGTTGATGTTTCGGTTCCGCACGAACGTCACATCGTTACCGACTGCCTGGGAGCGGAGATGATCGGCGAACTCGGCGATCTCGGCGACTTCACTTCCGCGTGCTCCGAACAGGGTGACGATCTCGTCTACACCCGGTTCCTGCCCCGAGGCGACACCGTCGAGGACGTCCGTGACGCGACCCCGGGACCCTCGTGTGCGGCTCGGCACCAGATCGACGGGTGTGAACTCGGCGCCGGAGCTCCAGACGGTGGAGCGTCGACCGATCTGGACTACTTCCGCCCCGGTGCCGACGTTCTTTGCGTCGGCGTGGCTTTCCGGGAACATCGCGCCCGGGTCGTCGCGGCCGAGCGATTCGGCGTCCGACCGGTCCATGACCGCGAAGCGCAGACCGGGGTCGATCCATCGTTCGGGGCGGCGCGAGTATTCGGGGTACACGGTGAGGCGGGGTGCGAGGAACTTACCGTGATGTTCCGTGACCTCACGAAGCCGGCCGAGCGACGGCCACGGCCGTTCCGGATTGACGTGGTCGGCGGTCACCGGAGACACGCCACCCCAGTCATCGATGCCCGCGTCCAAGAGCGAACCGAAGTCTTCCGACAGATTCGGCGGTGCCTGGAGATGCACGTCCGGCGGCAGGATCAGGCGGGCCATCGCGATCGTGCGAAGAAACTCGTCCTCGGGGCACGCCGGTTCGTTGCGCATCACGGTGTCGGGTTTGGGCACGAAATTCTGGACAATCACTTCCTGGACATGCCCGTAACGAATGTGCAGGTCAGCGATGGCACGCAAGGCCGTGACACGATCGCGCGGCGACTCACCGATGCCGACGAGTACGCCGGTCGTGAACGGAATCGCGAGTTTTCCCGCCGCCTCCAGCGTCGCCAGCCGACGTTTCGGAGTCTTGTCGGGTGCACCGCGGTGGGCGATCAGCGCCGGGTTCAACGACTCGATCATCATGCCCTGGCTGGGACTGACCGCACGCAGCTGAGACAGCTCATCCGACGTGAGAGCGCCGGCGTTGGAATGCGCCAGCAGACCCGTCTCCGTGGTCACCAGCTCACACATCGCGGCCAAGTAGTCGACGGTCGCGCCGTAACCATGATCGGACAACCATTCGCCCGCGACGGCGTATCGATCCTCCGGCTGTTCGCCCAGTGTGAACAGTGCCTCATGACACCCGGCCTGTGCGCCCTGTATCGCGATCGCCAGCACCTGGTCGGGGGTGAGGTACGGTGCCTCCACGCGTGCTGGGGAACGGGAGAACGTGCAGTAGCCGCACCCGTCGCGGCACAGTGAGGTCAACGGAATGAAGACCTTCGGCGAATACGTCACCCTCGTGCCGAACAGCGCGTCACGCACCGCGGCTGCCCGTTCCATCAGCTCCGGCAAAGGAAGAGCGAGAACGGCCGCGTCATCAGAGCACGCTGTCTGGACATCTACAGTCGGAGGTGTCACAACTTTCTGAAAATTCACTTCTTCTCGCTCACAATGCTTTACGTCGGCGATGCGGATTGGCTCCGGTGATCGCTTAGCGGTGGCAACTTGAGGCGGGGCGCCCCGGTGACGATCGCGCCTGCTGCCGGGATTCGTTGTTGGATGGTTCGGCGACGGTGGCGCGGGGTTGTGACCGGAGAGCATCGCTGTCATGACAGGCGGTGTTCGGCGGTACTGATTGCCTCGGGACCCGCCCGCCTCGGTCGGCGGACTATCGGACGTTGGAGCGCGACTATAGGTAGGTTTCTCGAATCCGTTGAGCGATTTGGAAATCGCATTCCGGGCTAGCAACTGCATACGTGAGCAGTTTGAGGAAGCGAACTTTTGTCATTCCGAACTTGACGAAGATCTCGTCCGAAGGCGCTCCACCGTATGGAGCCCACATATCGGCGAACTCCAGAAGGTCGGCCGCGTCACCCGCGATACTGCGATAGCGCCTCCATCCCGGATCTGTCTCGAACCTGGTAGATCCTCGGTAAAGGCGGGCGTGAGATTCAACGGGCGACGGCGTCGCAAGGCGGGTCCCAGGAGAACCATCTCCGGCCCCCGCGCGCGTGTTCTGTTGGTGATATGCCGCCATAACGCACCATCTCTCGGTCAGGACAGTCCTGGGTCTGTCGTTGTGTGGTTGCCAATGATGCGCAGACGCCCCCAACCGGGTGAGTGAACGCTGCATCTCCGTCGGCGCAACTCAACTCCTCGTTTGGACGCGTGCGGAACGGGCTGAACCGCACTCCACGGTGTACGTGAAGGACTTGACTTACCGATCATCAACCTACGAGCGCGACCACCGATGTGTCAACGATCGTGCACTCATTGAGCGTTTAACACGCGGATCTGAGTTACGTAAGCTGTATGAACTGGGAATACCGATCGATTCCGGCACGCACGTACGTCGACACAGCAGAGAACGATTGGTAACATATGCCGCCATGGTCATTGGCGGGGTGGCACTCACCACTCGTGTGCGGCTGAACCGGTGCGCACCGTACGTCCCTGAGATGCAGAAGGAGAGAGCAACAACGCTCGACTTCAGCCGGTGTCTTCGGTGCAGTGACCTCCGAAACGGGATGACAGAAGCGACCGCGGGTGAACATGGACCAACGCTCAAGTCCCCGCTTTAGAAGAAGGGCTGAAATGCAGCTAGGAATTGTTGGTGCGGGCAGGATGGGGGCGAATATTGCTCGGAGGCTGTTGCGTGCGGGGCATGAGGTCGTCATTTACGACAGCGATAGCGCTGCGGTCACCGAATTGGAGACCGAGGGTGCGGTGGCGGCGGCATCGTTGCAGGATGTGGTGAGCGGTCTCGATCAGCCGCGAGCGGTGTGGGTGATGGTGCCGGCGGCGGTGACCGGGGCCGTGGTCGAGGAGGTCGCCGCCATGATGGACGTCGACGATGTCGTCATCGACGGTGGGAATTCCCACTTCCGGGAGAGTGCCCTGCGTGCCGACACGCTCGCGGAGCGGGGGATTCACTATCTTGATGTCGGTACCAGCGGTGGGGTGCACGGCCTCGATCGCGGCTACTGCCTGATGGTCGGCGGCGACGAGACCGCAGTGAAGCGGGTGACGCCGATCTTCGAAGCGCTCGCCCCCGGCGTCGATGCCGCCGCGCGCACCTTGACGGCGGAAGGGGCACCGACCGCGGCCGAGCAGGGCTACCTGCACTGCGGTCCTGCCGGCGCGGGACATTTCGTGAAGATGGTCCACAACGGCATCGAATACGGCCAGATGGCCGCGCTTGCAGAAGGTCTGGCGATCCTCCGCGGGGCCAACGTGGGTGCTGCGCGCAGAGATGACGACGCCGAGACCGCCCCGCTGGCCGCTGCCGGCGCCTACCGATACGATCTCGACGTCGCGGAGATCACCGAGGTATGGCGCCGCGGTAGTGTAATCGGGTCCTGGCTGCTCGATTTGACCGCCTCCGCGCTCCGAACCGATCCCGAACTGTCGAGATACTCCGGCCATGTCTCCGATTCCGGGGAGGGGCGGTGGGTTGTGCAGGCCGCCGTCGACGAGGGTGTACCCGCCCATGTGCTCACTGCAGCGCTGTACGAGCGGTTCAGCTCGCGCGGTGAGGGCGAGTACGGCAACAAGGCGCTCTCTGCCATGCGGCATGCCTTCGGCGGACATCACGAGAAAGTGACCACACGATGAACCCGACCATTACACCGGAATGGGGAAAGCTCCAGGCACATCATGATTCGATCCGCGGCGCGCACCTGCGTGAGCTGTTTGCCGCCGACCCCGATCGGGGATCAATGATGACGGCTGAGCACGACGGCCTCTACCTGGACTACTCGAAGCAGCGGATCACCACCGAGACCCTCGACCTGCTGGTTGCGCTCGCGAGCGCAACCAGGCTCGGCGAGGGCATCGAGGCGATGTTCACCGGGGAACGGATCAACACCACCGAGGATCGCGCAGTTCTCCACACCGCGCTGCGGCGCCCCCACGATGCGCAGCTTCGCGTCGACGGGGAGAATGTGATGCCCGCGGTGCACTCGGCCCTCGACAGGATGAGTGTGTTCGCCCAGCGCGTGCGCCGGGGTCAGTGGCGTGGCTTCACCGGCCGACGCCTCCGCACGGTCGTCAACATCGGAATCGGCGGTTCCGACCTCGGTCCAGCAATGGCCTGTCAGGCCCTCGTCGACGTCGCCGATCCCAATCTCGAGTTTCGGTTCGTATCGAACATCGACGGCAACGACCTCGCCAGCGCATTGCGGGTGCTCGACCCGCAGGAGACGCTGTTCATCGTATCCTCGAAGACCTTCACCACCGTCGAGACACTGACCAACGCCCACACCGCGCGCCGCTGGCTGCTCGATGCGCTCGGGACCACGTCTGCGGTTCGTGACCATTTCGTGGCGGTGTCGACCAATACTGCAGCGGTCGAGGACTTCGGAATCGCCCGAGACAACATGTTCGAATTCTGGGACTGGGTCGGCGGACGGTATTCGATCTGGTCCGCGATCGGACTTTCGGTGATGATCGCGATCGGGACCGACCAATTCCGCGGCCTGCTCGCCGGCGCACGCTCGATGGACGACCACTTCCGGACCGCACCGCTCGAGCGAAATCTGCCGGTCCTGCTGGGATTGCTGGGCATCTGGAACCGCAACTTCCTCGGATCCCAGACCCATGCGGTTCTTCCCTATGATCAACGTTTGGCACGATTCCCGGCCTATCTCCAGCAGCTGGAAATGGAGAGCAATGGGAAATCGGTCGACCGACAAGGCAATCCGATGACCGTGGACACGGCACCGATCGTGTGGGGAGAACCCGGCACCAACGGCCAGCACGCGTTCTTCCAGCTGCTGCACCAAGGCACCACGCCGGTTCCCGCCGATTTCATCGGGGTCCTCGACCCCGCGCACGACCTGCACACCCACCACGACCTGCTGATTGCGAACCTTTTCGCCCAGACACAGGCATTGGCGTTCGGCAAAACATCCGAGGAAGCGCGATCCGAAGGCATTGCTTCCGAACAGATTCCACACCGAACCTTTCCCGGGAACCGCCCGTCGTCGACGATCCTCGCCGACCAGCTCACCCCCTACTCCCTCGGACAGCTGGTCGCGCTGTACGAGCACAAAATCTTCACCCAGGGCTGGATCTGGGGTATCGACTCCTTCGACCAATGGGGGGTCGAGTTGGGCAAAGTACTCGCCACCCGGATCCTCGACCAACTGCAGTCCACACGGTCCGTCGGCTCGGAGTTGGACAGTTCGACGAGCGCACTGATCGGCCGCTATCGGCAGACGATCCGAGAAGGGACCAACGCATGAGCCTCAAATTCGGTTACAAGGCCTCCGCGGAACAGTTCGATCCCCGCGAGCTGGTCGAACTGGCCGTGCTGGCCGAGGCCCGCGGGATGGACAGTGCCACAGTCAGTGACCACTTTCAGCCGTGGCGGCACCAGGGCGGGCACGCACCGTTCTCGCTCGCCTGGATCACCGCGGTCGGTGAGCGCACCACCACGCTGCAGCTGGGCACCTCGGTGATGACCCCCACCTTCCGGTACAACCCCGCCGTCATCGCCCAGGCATTCGCCACCATGGGCTGCCTGTACCCAGGGCGGATCATGCTCGGCGTGGGCACCGGGGAGGCCCTCAACGAGATCGCCACCGGCTTTCAGGGCCCATGGCCCGAGTTCAAGGAACGGTTCGCCAGGCTGAGGGAATCAGTGCTGCTGATGCGCGAGCTCTGGCAGGGCGGACGGGTCGACTTCGACGGCGACTACTACACGACCCGGGGCGCGTCGATCTACGACGTCCCCGACGGTGGCATCCCGGTCTACATCGCCGCCGGTGGTCCGGTAGTCGCCCGATACGCAGGCCGGGTGGGTGACGGATTCATCTGCACCTCCGGCAAGGGCATGGACCTGTACACCCAGAAGCTGATGCCCGCGGTCGCCGAGGGCGCCGACAAGGCCGGGCGCGAACTCGGGCAAATCGACAAGATGATCGAGATCAAGATTTCCTACGACACCGACCCGGAGAAAGCGCTCGAGAACACCCGGTTCTGGGCACCGCTGTCGCTGACCGCCGAACAGAAACACTCGATCGACGACCCGATCGAGATGGAGCGCGCCGCCGACGAGCTCCCGATCGAACAGATCGCCAAACGCTGGATCGTCGCCTCCGACCCCGACGAGGCCGTCGAACAGATCACACAGTACCTCGACGCCGGACTGAACCACCTGGTATTCCACGCCCCCGGCCACGACCAACGCCGCTTCCTCGAACTATTCGAACGCGACCTCGCCCCGCGACTACGCATCCTGTCCTGAGTTCGCCACGAATCCGCTCGATTCATCGCTGTCGGAATCCATCGTCTTGTTTGACGGGAGCACTTATTGCACGTCCCTCAGCAGAGGAGCGACACGCCGCGCGCGACCAATTGACCCATCCGAAGCACAATTCCGTGTATGTCACGTCTTAACGGCAGCGAACGCCTCTCGAGAAATGACGAAGGACGCTGCATGTGCCTGGTCCACCTGGAGCTTCCTTGCCCGCACGAAAGATCGTAATTATGCCACTGCCGATCACCGAGGATTGGGATTGGCAACTGAACGCTGCATGCCGCGGCATCGACTCCACTCTGTGTTTTCATCCCGACAACGAACGTGGCGAAACTCGGAACAGACGGATCCGTGCTGCTAAACGCGTGTGTCGCACATGCCCTGTCCTGGAAGCGTGCCTCAGGTATGCGCTCCAAGCCGACGAGCGATACGGCACCTGGGGTGGCCTTTCAGAAGATGAACTGAGAATCTTGCTGCGTAGAAAGACAACACTTGACAAGTTCAACACTGTAAGTCAAATGTCCTCACTTTCAATGATGCTTGAGCACTCTGCGCCTTGACCCTCAATGCCCGTGCCCGTTCCAAAGGCGAAATTTCTCCCGCATCCGCACTCTCGCGCAGAACACACCAGCACCACGCAGCCAGCTGGCCAACGAGCGCAGTGGAGCGCCCTGCGGCGGCGCCACGTGCCTGCGTTCGTTAAAGATGTTTCGGTAATTGGGTGAGAGCCGATCATAAGGAAAGCCCGGTGTGGTCGAGGAAGCTGTGACACAGGTCGTAGCTCGAACCGATCCGAGTCAGACCGGACTCGGTCGCGATGCGGACCTCGTCGAGGTATCGGGGCACAGGTGGCCAATACGGTGGATTTCATATTGCCCCAGACCTGTTCGTGGGATTGAGCTCAGGAGCATAAGCCGGCAGGCGTTCGACGTGGAGCCAGTCGCGTTGGGTGGCCAGCCACGCGGTCATCGCCTTGGATCGGTGGGCCATGAGCCCGTCCCAGATCACGATTGCCTTCTCGCCGGTGAAATGGGCGCGCAGTTCGGTGAGGAACTCGATGAGCTTGTCGGTGTTGTAGGCGCCGTCGGTCATGGAGAAGACGAACGCGCTGCGACTGCGGTCGTGTCGATAGGCCAGGACTCCGGCCATAGACATGCGTTTGAAAGGAGAATCGGTGATGGGAGAACCGGTGTCACGCCTTTCGGCGCCCAGGTTGCGCGGACCACCGGGACCAGCGACACACCACTTTCGTCCTGGAAGCAGATCCACGCACCTCGGCGCCGCGCTATTTTTTTATCCGCGGCCACTCGTTCTCGCGCCAGGCGACGATGGCGTCCTCGTCGCGTTCGACTGCCCGCCGTGCGGGCCCCTGCCGGCTCCAGCCCAGCCGGGTCCGCGGGATCGTCCACGTCTGAGTGGGGAGGTAAATCACGCCGGTGAGCCGCTCGATCACGATCGCGAACCTGCCCAGGGTCCACACCCCGGTCGCGAAGCCGTGAGCCTGGGGTCCTTTGAGTAGTTCCTTTCCGATCGCGGCGATCTGGGCGTCATCGAGCCGGGGCCGGCGCCCCGCGCAATGCCTCGTTGCCCCTTCGATCCACTGTCGATGCCAGCGTGAGGCGGTCTGCTGGGAGACCTCCAACTCGACCGCGACATCGACCTGTCGTTGTCCTGCGGCAAACATCTCCGCGGCCTGCATCCGCCGGTCACGCAATGCGTCGAGATCACGGCGACCGCCGCGCTGCTTGACTTTCCGGGCGTCGGACTCCTCGCCGGAACCGGTTTCCTTCCCTGCCATTCATCATGATCAAGCAGCACGGTGCGAATCACGCGCAACGACACACCCTATTACCGAAACATCTTTAGGCGGCCGTCGGCAACATTCATCGAAGATGTCGGTCGGCGCGCGGTCACCCGATGATGGCAGAGAGAGGCACTCCTGTCAGCAGGTGTCCGACGTCTCCCGGGCTTCGCGTTGTGCTTGGATGGTGGTCATCAGAGCGGTGAATGCCGCATCGACGGAATCCCCGCCAATGCCTGCCGGGCGGCCGATCTGGAGTGCCGCGGTGGACGCATGGGCTCGGTGATCGGTCTTCGATTGGATCTCACTGCGGGTCTGGTGACCGAGCCTCGGGTATACCTCACCGGCCCATACTCCAGTTGGGTTCGCCGCGACCGCGACCTCGCTTCGGCACGTGTCGATCACCGAGCACAGTCGGCAGAACGTAATCGCCGCGCGGTGGCGGATAGAGCGCTGCGCCGGGGTCTCGACGCTCGTGTTCGCTGCGTCCGCGGTGTCGTCCCACAATGGCGGATTCCGGCGGCACAGTGCCCGGCTCCAGTCCGGTTCGATCACCAAATTTCTCCTGTCTGTGTCATCGTTGGGAGGGGTCAACAATCAGCTGGGCTGAGGGTGACGGCGCCGGTAGGCGAACACATCATCGGCCGCCGCAATGACCAGCGTCTGCCGAGTGCCCCGCGTGGTCACGGCGACGACGTCACGCAGGTCGCTTCGATAGCGCAGCGCGTCACCGTGTCCTGCACGGGTGAGGAAGTAGCCGAACGCCGGCACGATGGTCGCTCCGAGGGCTGCCGCGACGGAGTCCAACTCGAAGACACGCCGGACGAAGGTGCCCTCACCGGTGGAGTCGAAGTAGTGCGCCCCCGCCTGTACCGCTGTGGTGACCGTCGCCAGACCGAGCCGCACGAATGGCCCCACCGTGGAAATCACCACGTCGGTGGGTTCCAGGAGCCGCGCGAGGTCGCCCGTCGAGGTGATATCTACCTGGGCCAAGGGAATATTAGCCTCGAAGCGGTCGGCTAGGGCCACCATTTTGGTGCGGTTTCGGCCACCCAAGGTCGGCGTCTCACCGCGGGCGAGCAGTTCTCGGAGCACTCGTTGCCCGGTATATCCTGTCGCACCCAGCAAGACGATTCTGCGTCTTTCCACGGTTTCGCCTTTTCTTTACTTACCTGGTGCCTGCGGACGCCAGTTCTCTCGTCACCGACAGGCGTCGACGGAACGACTGTCGTGGCGGGGTTTGTCCGTCGCTGAACGTGCTTGGGGCCGATCCGGTCCACCGCTTGAATGCTCGACGGAAGGCCCGCGGGTCGGAGAAGCCCAGTTCGAGGGCCAGCACCGTGATTGGTTCACCCCGGTGCAGTGCCTCGACAGCCCGCGTGGCGAGGTGTTCATCGCGCAACTGACGTAGAGATGTCCCGTCCCGACGCAACAACCGCCGCAGGTGCGACTGGCTGATGAACAAAGCTCGGGCGATGTCGGCGGCCGAGGCGGTACCGACCTCGTGGGCGTCGAGCACACGAAGTACCCGATCCCGGATCTGCGGGGCCGCGCTCGTCGCGGCGGGTCCCTTCTCCAACGTGGCGCCCCCTTCGCACCTTCTGCGCGGCACCGCCTGCGGCATCAGAAGGTGATCTTTTCGAGTACCATTAGCTCGCTGCGCGGTCGACGAGATGTCGGTGTGCACGGCAGCTCGATCGAGGAAGGAAGCCTCGGTCCTTGGCGATGCATGACGTATGACAACTTGATGCGCGTCGGAAACTGACCGTCTCCAGCTGTCCGTGGCTTCACAATCCGACCTTCATGACGACCATACCCTTCGCGCGTCCCTGTTCAACGTAATCCTTTACTGCGTTAGCTGATTCGATGAGATGGACCTGATCGACGGTCGGAGGTATGGCCTCGAGATACTTGGCCGGTGGAATCACGAACCTGCCCTCCGGGGAGCCGAAGTGGCCCAGAATTTCTGTCCCGCTTGCAGGTTCGTCATCTCTGTCAGCGCTTGCCACGCGGTGACGCCGACCAGATGTACCGGCGCCGCATCTTCCATGTTGGATCCTCCTGGCTTGATCGGCAAGTCCGCCTCGCCATAGAAATGAATTCCGTGAACGCGCCGATCCGATCCTGCCGGGGCCGCGCGTAAACCTCGTCGCCCGGTCGGAATCATCGCACCGTGGGTCCGACACGGACGATGACACCATGCCAAGTCATTGCCCAGGCCTATCGGTAGACGTTACGGCAGAATGGGTTTGCGCTTCCCTCGCTGATCTTCCGATCCGAGGGATCCAGACTCGCGATAAGGCGGGAACCGAGGGGTGATCATCTCGCAACTGCGGGGCGGGCACTTCGCATGCCCGCACACCGTCAGTGTTTCCGTATCGGTTGAGAACGACTGCTGCATCGTATGTCTATCTCTTGTTTTCGTGCGGCCACGGCGGCTGTCCCTAGATGTGCGGCAGGCGCTGCGCGACAGAGGAGCAAGTTACAGTCCCCGATCCGCTCTTGGCCCCAGTCCATGGCGGCTCGACGGTATGTCTTCGCGCAACGCGTTTGGCTCAGCTGTTGGGGTCGGAATGGCGGTGGACCAGGGTGCCCAGGCGATGAGGGCGGGCGGAAACAGTAGGCGGATGAACCGCCGACGGTCGGTGTTGAGGACGAATGCGTCCCGATTGTTGCGGTATTGGGCGATGTTTCCCGGGAACACTGCGATGAAGAAGGCGGCGATGATCCGTCCGATTTTCACCCGGTCGCGGGTCAGGACCGCCAGGCCCGCGCCGAGCATGATCTCCATCCCGCCGGAGGCCATGACGACGCCGTCAGGGTCCAGGGGTATCGATCTGGGCACTTGGGCCTGGAAGTCCTCGCGGGCCCAGAAGAGGTGGCTCAGTCCGGCGAGGACGAGCACTCCAGAGAGGGCCAGTCGGGCGACCGTGCGCAGCGCGGTGGTGGGGGGTTCGGACAGTTCGTTGGATGTCATCGGTTCTCCATACCTTTATTTGGCGTCGAGGTCTCAGTGGCCTGGGATCCATTGCAGGGCTTTGACGAAGAGCGGCAGGGTTATCGCCCACAGCTTCTGCGGCACGCCGCGTGGGCCGCCGAGGTTCAGGACGCGGGTGGTGGCGATGGTCTGCGGTTCGGTGTATTTAGTAAGGCCTTCCGGGCCGTGGCGGCGCCCGGCCCCCGAGGTTCCCATGCCGCCCATCGGCGCGCCGGTGCTACCCCAGGTGGGGCCGTAGCCTTCGTCGACATTGACGGTGCCGGCGTGGATCCGGGCCGCGATCGCCTCACCCTCGTTCTTGGTGGCCGCCCATACGCTGGCATTGAGCCCATACTCGGTGTCGTTGGCCCGCTCGACGGCCTCGTCGACGCCTGCGACCGGGTAGATCGAGACGAGCGGTCCGAAGGTCTCGTCGCGGTGGCATTCGGCGTCGGCGGGAACGTCGGTGAGCACGGTCGGCTCGTAGAACAAGGGGCCGAGGTCGGGGCGGGCCTTGCCGCCGGTGATCACGGTGGCACCCTTGGCCACGGCGTCGTCGACGTGGCTGGCCACGGCTTTGACCTGCTCCTCCGATATGAGGCTACCCATCTCGATGCCGAATTCGTAGTCAGCACCCAGCGTCATCGCGGCGACCCGTTCCCCGAAGATGCGGGTGAACTCGGGCGCGATGGACTGTTCGACGTAGATCCGTTCGATGGAGACGCACAGCTGGCCGGAGTTGGAGTAGCAGGCGCGCACGGCGGCGTCGCTCACCTCGCGCAGATTGGCCCCAGCCATCACGATCATCGGGTTCTTGCCACCCAGTTCGGCGGAGAAGCCGATGAGACGGGCGCCGGCCTGTTCGGCCAGCAGCCGACCGGTGGCGGTGGACCCGGTGAACATCACAAAGTCGGAGTTCTCGACCGGGGCTGTGCCCACCACCGAACCTGGCCCGGGGACGACGGCGAACAGTTCCTGCGGGACGCCTGCCTGGTAGAGCAGCTCGACGCACGCCAGCGCGCAATACGGGTTCTGGCTGTCGGGTTTGAGGACCACGGCGTTGCCGGCGAGAAGTGCCGCGATGGCGTCCGATACCGCGAGCGTCATCGGGTAGTTCCACGGCGAGATCACCCCGACGATGCCCTTGGGCTGGTGCCGCACCACCGTCTTGGTCAGGCCGGGCAGCATTCCGGCTACGCGCTTTGGCCGCAACAGCTTTGGTGCGACGCGCGCGTAGTGCCTGGCGGTCAAGGCGATGTCGAGGACCTCTTCCTGGGCGGCGGCGCGCGACTTCCCGGTCTCGGCCTGCGCCATGTCCATCAGGTCACCGCGATTTTGCAGCACCAGGTCGCGGTAGCGGTGGAAGATCGCGGACCGCTCCGCAACCGGACGGTCGGCCCAGATCTTCTGTGCGACCCGGGCGCCGGTGATTGCGTCCTTGGCGTCCTGCGTGGTGCCGACCGGCACGGTGGCCAATTGCTTGCCGGTGAATGCTTCGATCACCGGCCGGGTCTGACGAGTGGCTGCATCCGGGATGGCGATCAGGTCGGCGAGCCGCATGAACGTGGCGGTGGACGGAGCAGGCATATGTACCCCTACGGGCTGGTGGGTTGGGTGTGTACCGCGAGGCGAGGGATCGCGGTGAGGGTGCCGGTCGGGACCAAGTTGTTCGCACGGTTCCGGTCATTCCTCGGACGCCTGCCATGACCATCGGCTGGGTGCGCGGCGCCGCGAGACGCGTGCTCAGCCATGGTGGGGTCCTTGGTTCATTTCATAGGCGCCGGACAGCGCGGCGACACGCTGCCAGATGAGGTCGAACCGCTCCGCGTCAACGACGGGTCTGCCGATTGCTGCCAGAATGAGCTTCTGCTGGGTCTCGGTGGTGGAGGGTTTGTCGTGCAATCCGACTGCCGCAGCATTGAAGTCGCGGACCAGGACGTCGAAAATTTGGTCCACCAGGTCGGCGTCGACGCCGACGATCTCGGCTTGTTCCAGGATCAGCTGCCCGTACACGACCAGTGTGAACAGTTCGGTCAGGGCGAGCCCGAAGTCGAGGTCGCCCTGCTGGGCGGCATCGGGGGCGGCCTCGGTGAGCAGAGTGACCAGGTGTTCGGCCTGTGCGGTGAAGCGGGCCACGTTCGGGATGGCGGCTGATGCGGCGTAGACCGCGCGCCAGTCGTGGAACCGGACCTGCGCCAGCCCGCGGGCAGGTCCCTGGCGAAACAGGAACTCGTCGTCGGCGGCATCGAGCCGGGTGGGCACTGGCGGGTAGGGCTGGGGGTCGAACAGGTAGGCGGGCATGAACTTCGCGATCAGCGCCAGGTTCACCGCGACGGTGCCCTCGAGTTTGGGTAGCCCGTCGATGTCCACCTTCGCGAGCAGCAGATACTGGTCCTTCTCGAAACCCTTGGCGGCCACGACATTCGACAGCAGCCCGATCACCTTCTGCGCCTCGGTGGTCACCTTCATCTTGGTGATCGGGTTGAACAGCAGGTACCGGCGGTCGTCGGGGTTTGCGGAGCGGAAGTAGTCCACCGCGCGGTCGGCGAACAGCCGCATTCCGATGAGTCGGGCGTAGGCCTCGACGAACTCGCGACGCACGTGCGGGAAGTCGGTGACGGGGTGCCCGTACAGGATCCGGTTGTGCGCGTGGGTGATCGTCTCATACAGGGTGTGGGTCGCCGTGCCGATACCGCCGAAGCACAGGTTGAACTTGCCGATGTTGACCGTGTTCAGTGCCGCGTTGAACGCGTCCTGGCCAGTGTGCAGGATGTCCTGCGCGGTGACCGGGTAGTCCTGCAGGGTGAACTCGGCGACGAACATCTGCGCCGGGACGAGGTTCTTGACTACGTGGAAGTTTGGGTGCCCGGAGTCGGCGTAGAAGAACACGTACTGATCGGGACCCTCGATTCCGGCCAGGCGCCCGAATACCGACACGGTGCTGGCGCAGTTACCGTTTCCGATGTAGTACTTCGACCCGCTCGCGCGGTACCCCCCGGCACCGTCGGGGGTCAGGACCATGTCGGTGGAGTAAATGTCGGCGCCGTGTTCCTTCTCCGAGAGGCCGAACGCGGCGACACCGCCATCGGCAAGGGCGCGCACCGCCCGGGCGCGGGCCTCGTCGTTGCCGCTTTGCCACACCGGGCCCAACCCGAGCACGGTGACCTGCCACGCATACCAGTAGCTGAAACCGTAGAAGCCCAGGATCTCCGAGAGCGCCGCCACCCGTGCGGTATCCCAGCGCTTGTCCGGATCGCCGGCGCCGTCCCGCGCGGGGGTTAGGAACGTCGCGAACAGGCCCTCCTTCGCGACGAACGCCAGAAAGTCTGCGTAGAAGACCTTGTCGTGATAGTCCTGGATCAACCGCTGCTTACCGCGGTGTTCGAACCAGTCGATCGTCGCGCGCAGCAGCCGCCGCGTCTGCGGATCGAAATGCTCCGGGGCATACTTCACTGGATTGAGCAACAACCCATCGCATGCTGGCATAGTGTGTCCTCTTCTTCGAGTCCTGGATAGTCCGCACATCGCGTGCGGTCACGGTAGGTCGGGGGTAGTAGGCCGATGGTCATCGGAGCCAGGGTGTGGCACAGGCAGTCGCGGGTCGGACGCCTCGGTCGTGCTTTCTGGATGAGATGCCAACCTACTAACGGCCGGTGTCCTCGACAAGGCCTTCCCAGCCCTCTTCGGTGTGCTGTCAGCACATTCTGCGCGCGTTGGCTCCGGTCAGTGACGAGATGAATCGGGCAACACCGAGGCCCCCAGCACGTCGCAGACGAGTAGGGCGGCGTGCAGTTCGGCGATGTTGATCGTTGCCGGCCGGCCCCTGCGCTCTTCGGCACGACGCACCCTTTGCAGGACCGTGTTCCGGTGGATTCCCAAGGCGCTCGCTGCGGTCGCCAGGCTCCCCTGCGCGTCGAGCACAGCCAAGAGCGCGGCGCGCTCGCCGCGCTCTTTCGCGTCGTCCCGTGCGAGAGCGCCGAGCTGAGCGGCGACGAAGGCCCGCGCCGCATCCAGGTCGCGCGAGATGGCGTCTACCAAGGCAACATCGCTGAACCGGGTGATCGATGGCGCCGCGCGCCCGGACAGTTCGATGATTCGGCGAGTGCGTAGGGCCTCGAGGTGGGAGGTGCGGAAGCCGGCCGCTCCCGGATGGGGTGAGCCCACCGCGAGGTGAACGTTGTCGCGTTCGCCGGGAATCTCCGTCGCCATGCCCGTGAGAAAAGTTTCCACGTCTCCCGTGATCGAGGCCCATCCCCACACCGCGAGTGGGCCGTCCGCCACGACGAGTGAGTGACCCGCCCCGAGGAACCGACCGACCCGCCTGGCGAATCCCTCGAGGTCGACGCCGCGGTCGTCGACCCAGCACACGAAACCGATCTGCCGACCGGTGAGCCGGTGGCTGAGCACACGTTCAGCGCGAGCGATGTCGACGCGTTCCCCAGCGAGTAGTGCCCGCACGACGTCGTCGCGCTCGGCTCGTGCCTGGGTCTGGCGTCGGTCGAGCTCAGCGACGTACTCGGCAGCCACCAGACTGGAGATGCGGTCGATGTATCGAAATCCGAAGCGCTCGAGATCGACAAACGTCCTCAACGCGACCGCGGGGTCCTCGATCCAGTCAGTCAGCGATTCGGAAAGCTTCTCGGTGAAGTACTCGTGGCCCAACCGATAGAACCGCAGCATCACATCGACGCTGTGCCCTCGTGATGCCATTGCGCGCGCGTGTTCGAGCGCCGTTACCGGCGCCTCCGCAGCCGCTGCATCGATCCCATGACGAACCATCGAAAGTACCGCTTCGAGATTCGACGAGCACGATCCCAAAGTCAGGCCGCGAAGCTCGGCATCCCCGCCAACCTCCGGTATCCGTTCGACTAAGTACCACAGCATGTCGTCAGCCAGGCTGGACACATTCGCCAGCAAATACGCAGCGATACCCCTTCCAGCCTCCGCAGCGTGAGCCGGCTCCAGCGCCTCCATATCTGCACACTAGTTGTTGCGAGTCATGACGTTGTAGACGCCGGGCGGGGCATGGGCTGAGCGAAGGGGACAGGACTTCCGACGGCAGGACGAGAAGTACCACAAACGCATCCGCAAAACAGGAAGAACCCGTCCGTGCTCCACCGTAACGCTCCGCTGTCCGGCGAAGGCCGCCGCCGACTCGTCGAACGTTGCCAGACCCGTCCCATCGCCCACGTCGCTGCCGAGATGGGCATCTACTGCGCCTGCGCCAGCGAATGGGTGACCTGCTTTCGCGAGTTCGGGAAACTGGGACTGCTGGATCGCGCGAGCGTGCCCCACTACCCACCGACCGCCACCCCGACCTCGGTGGTCGCACGAATGGAGAAGCTGCGCCGCGACAAGAGATGGTCAGCCCGCCGCATCGCCCACGAACTGAGCAGTGATGGCACCACGATTTCAGTGCGCACTGTCAGCCGGCACCTGGCCCTCGAATGCAACCGACGCAAGTTCCTCGATCCCACTGGTGAGAGCAATCGTGTGAACCAAGGCGAATTGCCCGCTGGCCGGGGCTCATGGTGCACGTGGATGTGAAGAAGGTCGGGCGGATACCGGAAGGCGGTAGCTGGCATGCCCACGGCAAGCGCTCTGACCAGGCGAAGGCCGTCGAACGCGCCAAGGCAACCGGAGCTCGCGCCGGCTACGTGTACTTGCACTCCGCCGTCGACGGGTTCTTCCGCTCGCATACACCGAGGCCTTGATCGATGAGAAAGCCTTGACGGCAATCGGATTCATGCATCGATCCCGGGTGTTCTTCGCAGCACACTTCCGTCGGCCACATCAATCGGATCGTCACCGACAACGGCTCCTGCTACCGCGCTCGATGCCGCGCAGCGGGACGGTGAGGAACCGCTGACGGCCGCTGAGCGTGACGAGCTGGCCCGGCTGCGTCGGCAGCTCGCCGAGCAGGAGAAGATCTCCACGTTCAGACCGCGTTCGAGAGCGATTTTCATCAGCGATCGCCCGAATCACCAATCAACACTTCGCCGACATCGATCTTGGCGAGCAACTCGTCCACGGCACCCGAGGTGGCAAGCGCATCGGCGACCTCGTTCTGACGGTGACCCCGCTCCTGTCGTGACTGCGCTCCTCGGCGCGACGCACCCGTTGCAGGACCGGTCAGCTGTAGCAGTTTGGTCGGCGCTACTGCGCCGATATGGAGGCGTTGGAGCCGGCCGGCAACGATCATCGCCGAACTACAGCCGTCCTACTCGTCTGCAATGTGCTGGGGGCCTCGGTGTTGCGCGGGTCAAAGCCACGCTGACCGGAGCCCGAGCGCGCAGAATGTGCTGACAGCACACCGAAGAGGGCTGGGAAGGCCTTGTCGACCGACACCGCCCGTATATAGGTTGTGAGGAATCTCATCGCGAAGGAGGAGTCCGATGTCGACTACGACTCGAGCACCCCAACCCCCAGCAGCGGCCTCCCAGCACGCCCTGCCCGATCCCGGCGAGCAGGTGCCTACGCTGTCCTGGCCGATTGTCGGCATCGGCACATTCGCCCTTACGCTCTTCGGCCTCTCGACCTGGGCCGCGCTCACCGACACGTTGCCTGCGATCGCCACCATCGCCGCGAGCTCCGCAGCAATCTTCGTCCTGTTCACCGTGCTGCACGACGCCTCGCATTACTCGATCAGCTCACATCGCTGGGTCAACGTCGCCTTCGGTCGCGTGGCAATGTTCTTCGTCTCGCCGCTGATCTCCTTCCGATCGTTCGCGTTCATCCATATCGAGCACCACCGCAACACCAACGACGGTGAGTCCGATCCCGATCACTTCGTCAGCGCCTCACCCTGGTGGCAGCTGCCCCTCCGATTCCCGGCCATGGACCTGCCCTACATCAGTTTCCTGGTGCGCAACCTGCGTCGCCGCCCACGCGCCGAAATTGCCGAAACGGCGGCCCTGATGACCCTGTCGGTGACGGTCATCGCGTCGGCCGCCTTCGCCGGACATCTGTGGACGCTCGCGCTGATCTACCTGATTCCCGAACGGGTGGCGATGTTCATGCTCGCCTGGTGGTTCGACTGGCTACCCCACCACGACCTGCAAGACACCCAACGCGAGAACCGCTACCGCGCAACCCGTAACCGCGTCGGCTCGGAATGGATCCTCACTCCCCTGCTCTTGTCGCAGAACTATCACCTCGTCCACCACCTACACCCCTCCATCCCCTTCTACCGCTACGTCGCGGCCTGGCGGCGCAATGAGGCCGCCTACCTCGAGCGCGACCCGGAAATCAGCACCGTCTTCGGGCAACACCTCGACGCCACGCAGTACCAGGAGTGGAAACGCCTCAACGGCACACTCGCCGCCCTGCTCCCGGTCCGCATGCCGCGTTCCTCCGCGGCACGCCATGCCACCACCTACCCGATCCCTGTCAGAAGCGTCGAGCCCCTCACTCCCGACAGCGTCAAAGTCACCTTCGACGTTCCCGATCATCTCGGCGACCAGTTCGCCTTCCAGGCCGGCCAACATCTGACCGTGCACCACCGCATCGACGGAAAGAAGGTGCGACGAAACTACTCGATCTGCACCTGCGCCACCTCGGGAGAACTGGCGATCGGCATCCGCCGCATCCCAGGCGGGAAGTTCTCGAGCTTCGCGGTCGACACCCTGCGAGCCGGCGACGTCCTGGAACTGATGACCCCCACCGGTAGCTTCGGCGCACCCCTCGATCCACTCGCCCGGCACCACCATGTCGCGGTAGCAGCCGGCAGCGGCATCACGCCCATCCTGTCGATCGTGCGCACCACCATGGAGATCGAGACCGAGAGCCGCTTCACCCTCTTCTACGGCAACCGAACCGCAGAGTCGACCATGTTCGCCGCCGAACTCGACGAACTCGAATCCCGGTATGCAGACCGGCTTCGCATCTTCCACATCCGCTCCGCCGAGGCACACCACCCCGCAGCTCTGCGCGGCCGGATCGACCTGGCGACAATTGAACGCCTGATCGCCACCGACCTCACCACGATCGACCGGTGGTACCTGTGCGGCCCGAGCGAACTCACCACCACAATCCGCGATGACCTCGCAACCGAAAAAGTGCCGACCGAGCGGATACACCTCGAACTGTTCCGCGGCACGAACCGACCCACACACCTCGACAACTTTGCCGCCTCCGAAGTGACCATCACCCTGTCCGGCGCAGATCAC
Organism: Rhodococcus sp. IEGM 1351; assembly: GCF_030056875.1. Classification (NCBI taxonomy): domain Bacteria; kingdom Bacillati; phylum Actinomycetota; class Actinomycetes; order Mycobacteriales; family Nocardiaceae; genus Rhodococcus; species Rhodococcus sp. IEGM 1351. The sequence goes on from NZ_JASHKU010000029.1 coordinate 44,323, forward strand.
ACCGTGGAACTCGCCCCCGGTGAGACCGTCCTCGAATCCGCGCTGAAAAACAACATCGACGCCCCCTACGCCTGCCTCGGGGGCGCATGCGGCACCTGCAAAGCCCGAGTCACCACAGGAAAAGTATCAATGGAGCAGAACTTCGCACTTCAGAAGGCCGAAACCGAGGCCGGCTTCATCCTGACCTGTCAATCCCATCCCACCACCCCCACAGTCGCAGTCGACTACGACAGCTGAGCCAACACAGATTCGAGGGTGGAACGATGAGTAACGCATTACACCGGAAGAGGACCGAACAGGACTTCACTGGGCCGTTCGTGACGGGTGAGCATTTCCGACACGGTCTGCCGATGCGTCGACAGGCACAACAGGCTTTGGCCGACTTGGAACCGGCACAGATGCCGCTGCTACTGGATGCACTCGACGACACCGCCACACCCGTCGTCGAACACCTCGAGCCATTCGCCTGGGTGGTGCCCGAGTTCGAAGAGTTCCGCGCCACCCGAACGATCGGCCCCACGATCGCGTGGTGGTCCGAATTTCACGGTCAATCAGCTGAATCACTGCTGGTCCACAGCGAGCGCTACTTCTGCTTCGGACCCGAAGGGTCCGCCATCGGCGCCATTGAAGAGCACGCGATGCTGGGAATGTACGGCGCATATCGGTGCACCAGCGCAGCTACCGCCGACCGGCACGCGTACTACGCCTCCGAGGAAATGACAGCCCACATCCTCGCGCGCAGGGAGACTTCTGCCGAAGTGAGCGTCACGCCCGAGAACCTGCCCTCACCTTCCGGAGTGGCGTACCTCGCCCGACCCGAAGGCGGACTCGTCCTCCTGTGGACGATCCAGCACGACACCCTTCTCTCCGTCCAACTCGTATCGGCATTCGAACTTGCAGAATTCCTCGGCAACGACGGTGAGGCACGCCCAGGTGCGGCATACCGATACCTCGACCACGTCTACCTGCCGCTCCCCACCGCGGAAGTTGAACTCAGCTCACCCGGAAGCGGCACTCCACCGGGCTTTAACAAGATCGACGGCCTCACCCCCGCCGGCACGGATACCGATGTCCCGCACGAAGCCCTCACGAACAACCACGGACGGACATCCGCGCAGATTCTCGCAGTGTTCGTCGCCTTCACTCACATGTGCCGGCAGCAGACGACCCAAACCGAATCAACCACTGTGTTCGCCGCGAACTCTGCGACCACCCCGCGACGCAAGAAGCCAACACAAATCACGCATATGTCCTACCGAACCCAGCCCTCAACGCGAACCAACGACGAGACACCCACGCGCCGTTGGACAGAGCAAGGTCACTGTAAAAGCAGTGGTATCCCAGCGAACGACGCCACCACCCAAGCTGGATCTCGCCTGACCTGCTCCGGGATCTCCATTAGCTACGACAGCTGATCATCCATCAACCCTCAATCAGAAACGAACCATCACAATGAAATTGCCCGGGAAACTAGCTGTAGTAACGGGAGCTTCATCAGGTATCGGTGCTGCTACCGCCGCGGCCCTCGCCGCTGCCGGCGCAGAAGTGATCCTCGTCGCCCGAACACCCGGGCCACTGACAAAAACGGCCGAGTTGATCCGATCCCGAGGCGGCCAAGCACACGCTTTGCCTGCTGACCTCACGTCGTACTCGGAGGTCAAAGACTTGGCCGACCAGGTGCTCGGGGATATCGGTGTTCCTGACATCATCGTCAACAATGCTGGTGCCGGCCGGTTCCTGTTCCTCGACGAAACCGATCCGGAGGAAGCAGTCCAGATGATGGCTGCGCCGTACTTTGCAGCATTCTTTGTCAGCCGTGCATTCGTGACACCGATGATAGCCCGGGGCTCCGGTAACATCCTGCAGATAAATACTCCAGCTGCCACGGTTCCCTGGCCCGGGGCAGTCGGTTATGCATCAGCTCGTTATGCCGTCCGCGGTTTCACCGAATCTCTTCGACAAGATCTGCGCGGCACCGGCATTCGTGTTTCTTCAGTAACGCCCGCGAAGGTCGACACCCCCTACTTCGACCGCAACCCCGGTGCTGAAGATCGGATTCCGAGGATCGAGAAGCTCCTCGGAACTATGACTCCCGAGCAAGTCGCCGACGTCGTCGTCTCGGCGATCCGCCGCGATGCAGACGATGTCCATGCGCCATGGAGATGGGCTGCCCTGCACCCTATCGCGCGGGCGATCCCCCGCCCGTTTCATTGGTTAGCTTGGCATACCGGAACCAAGCATCCCTGGACCGTCGCGGGTGCCGCGTGAGCACGTTCGACTTCGATGTCGTGATCATCGGTTCCGGTTTCGGCGGCAGCGTAGCCGCTCTCCGTCTCGTGGAGAAGGGCTACCGTGTAGCGGTACTCGAAGCCGGCCGACGATTCGCGGACCACGAATTTCCCCGTACGAACTGGGATGTGCGCCGATATCTCTGGGCTCCGAAACTGCGCTGTTTCGGACTGCAACGTGTGCATTTACTGCCCGACGTCTTGGTCATGGCCGGAGCCGGAGTGGGAGGGGGATCCCTGAACTACGCCAATACGCTATACGAACCAACCCGCGCTTTCTACGAAGATCCTCAATGGGCGCACATCACGAACTGGCAAGAGGAATTGGCCCCCTACTTCATCCGAGCCAAGAAAATGCTCGGCGTAGTGCCCAATCCCCACACAACTCCTGCTGACCAGGCAGTTGCTGCCGTTGCGAAGAAAATGGGGGTCGAGGACACAGTCACAACCACCCCGGTCGGGGTATTCTTCGGGCCAGAGGGACGAACCGTCGACGATCCGTACTTCGGCGGTGCGGGGCCATCTCGAACCGGATGCACTCAGTGTGGATCGTGCATGACAGGGTGCAGAGTTGGGGCGAAAAACACCCTGGTCAAAAACTACCTCTACCTTGCCGAACAATCAGGCGCACACATCCGCCCGCTCACGACGGTGAGAGCAGTACGCCCTGGAACGGACGGCGGGTACGAGGTCCGAACGAGGCCGACCGGCCGAATCGGGCGGCGCAGGGACACCACGATCACTGCCGAGCAAGTCGTCGTTGCTGCCGGGACTTACGGCACGCAGCGATTGCTGTTGGAGATGGCCCAGACCGGTGAATTGCCAAGGCTCTCTAATCGACTCGGAACTGCGGTACGTACAAATTCCGAGGCTATTCTCGCAGCTACCGCGCGACAACCAAACGAAGATTACAGCCGCGGCATTGCTATCACCTCGTCCTTCCATCCCGATTCACATACCCACATTGAACCCGTTCGCTACGGGAAGGGCAGTAACGCCCTGGCTCTGCTCCAGACAGTGCTCACAGACGGAGGAGGCCGGGTACCTCGTGTTCTGAAGACTTTTGCTGTCGCGGCCCGCAACCCAGCCGCTTTTGCCCGTAGCCTATCCGTCCGCCATTGGTCCGAGCGCTCAATCGTTGCTCTCGTCATGCAAACGGGGGACAATTCGTTACGACTTGCCACCAAGCGAGGGCCTTTCGGTAGGCGAAGGCTCACCAGTCGCCCCAGCCCTGGATCCGCACCCCCAACCTGGATTCCGCAGGGGCACGAGGCTGTCCGACTCCTGGCGCAGGAGATCGGCGGCGATCCGGGTGGTTCCGTTACCGATATCGTCAACATCCCCATTACCGCTCATTTCCTCGGGGGTTGCGCAATCGGAGACTCCCCTGATTCAGGGGTCATCGATCCCTATCAACGCGTCTACGGACACCCTGGCCTGCATGTTATGGATGGCTCGGCCATCAGCGCGAACCTCGGCGTGAACCCGTCACTCACCATAGTGGCGCAAGCAGAGCGGACTTTCGCTCTCTGGCCCAATCGCGGTGAACCCGACAATCGGCCGGCACTGGGAGCACCCTACGAAATCGTCAAACCTGTCTTACCCGCACATGCGGCCGATACGGCGAAGACCTTGCTGGGCATGCCGCTTTTCGATAGATCGTCCAACGACTGAGGCCCCGTCTCGGCTATCGCTGCCGCCTGTCAGAACCTGTCACGCAACCCTTCTTACGAACGATTAGTCAATCCAAGGTTGGAGAAAATGAATCACTACAAAAGCAACGTCCGTGACATCGAGTTCAATCTGTTCGAGGTACTCGGGATCGGTGAACTACTGGATACCGGCGCCTACGGAGACCTCGACACCGACACGGTGCGCAACATTCTTGCGGAGGTCGCGAGGTTGGCCGAAGGCCCGGTCGCCGCTTCCTTCGCCGACGCTGATCGGTACCCTGTCGAATTCGACGCACCCAACCACGCCGTCGTGGTCCCGGAGCCCCTACGTAAGACCGTCGAGGCGGTGAACGAGGCTGGTTGGTCGCGGCTCGGTCTACCAGAGAGTATGGGTGGTGTTCCTGCTCCTGCACCGTTGGTTTGGGCGATCAATGAAATGTTGGTCGCGGCAAACGGATCCGCAAGCTTTTTCAACATGGGTCCGGTGATGGCGAGCGTGCTCTACAGCGTCGGCACCGATCAGCAAAAATATTGGGCCAAAGAAGGATTCGAGCGCGGTTGGGCTGGAACGATGGTGCTGACCGAACCCGACGCCGGATCCGATGTCGGCGCAGGCCGCACGAAGGCGATCGCGCAGGCCGACGGCACGTGGCACATCGAGGGCGTCAAGCGGTTCATCTCCGGCGGCGACGTCGGCGACACTGCCGAGAACCTCTTCCACCTGGTGCTCGCCCGCCCCGAAGGGGCCGGTCCCGGGACCAAAGGATTGAGCCTGTTCTACGTTCCGAAGTTCCACTTCGACTCGGAGACACTTGAACTGGGAGAGCGCAACGGTGTGTACGTCACCGGCGTCGAGCACAAGATGGGCCTCAAGTCGTCCCCGACCTGCGAACTCACCTTCGGGGCAACTGACGTTCCCGCGGTGGGCTGGCTCGTGGGTGATGTGCACAACGGTATCGCCCAAATGTTCCAGGTCATCGAGAATGCCCGGATGATGGTGGGCACCAAGGCTACCGGAACGCTGTCCACCGGCTACCTCAACGCCCTCGCCTACGCCAAAGAACGAATTCAAGGTGCGGACCTCACAGAACTGACAAACAAAACCGCACCCCGCGTGGCCATTACCCACCACCCTGACGTGCGACGCAGCCTGGCGATGCAGAAGGCCTACGCCGAAGGGCTCCGTGCGGTCTACCTCTACACCGCCGCGCACCAGAATACCGATGTCGCCGATTTGGTTTCCGGCGCAGACGCCGAGTTGGCGGCTCGGGTGAACGACCTACTGCTGCCGATCGTCAAAGGTGTCGGCTCCGAGAAGGCCTACGAACTGCTCACCGAGAGCCTGCAGACCCTCGGCGGTTCCGGGTATCTGCAGGACTACCCGATCGAGCAGTACATCCGCGATGCCAAGATCGACACCCTCTACGAGGGCACCACGGCAATCCAGGCGCAGGACTTCTTCTTTCGAAAGATTGCCCGCGACCGTGGCGTTGCACTCGCACATGTGGCCGGTCGGATACGAGAGTTCATCGACAGTGACGCCGGCAACGGTCGACTCAAGGCCGAACGGGTGCTGCTCGAGACCGCGTTGACCGACGTGCAGGAAATGGCCGGGACATTGACTGGCTATCTGATGGCTTCCCAGCAACAGCCGTCCGAACTGTACAAGGTGGGGCTCGGCTCGGTGCGGTTCCTGTACGCAGTGGGGGACCTAGTCATCGCGTGGCGACTGCTGGTGCAGGCCGAAGTCGCGTTGGCAGCCTTGGACCGCGACGCGTCGGCAAAAGACCGGCCGTTCTATCGGGGCAAGGTTGTCATCGCGTCGTACTTCGCCAAGAACATCCTGCCTGTCCTGGCTTCAACGAAGGAGATCCTCGAGACCCTCGACATCGAAATCATGGAGCTAGAGGAAGAGGCGTTCTAGTTGCATGAGGCATGAACATTCGTGACGCGGCACCGGCGTACGCAGCGGGCGGTCGTCCTCCGCGTGTTGAATGCGGTCGGTGCTAATTGTCGTGAACGTTCCACACGCCGACGGCAGTGCGTCATTGCTGCTCGGCGGTGTATTCGCGGGGGTAGAACAGTTCTTCGGCGATGCGGTTGCAGCGTTCGACCTTCCCGTTATATTTCGGTGTGCACGGCCGGATTCGGTAGTGCCGCGCTTCCCCAGGGCGGCACGACTCGGTACCGTCGATCAAATTTGGACCGACAGGTTCCCGAAGAGCTTCCGGCCTTGTGACGCCGATATGTGCCCGCCGAACCGACTCGTCAACCACACGAAGGAGATCATGACCGCCGCCGTCCCCCGCAGCTCACGCGCCGCCCGTCGCGTGTGTACCTCCGCCGACAGCAACGAGAGAACGCAGCGACATGGATCGCGATTGCCTGCCGTGTCGATCACATTGGGGGCGCTGTCCATTGCTTCGTTCTGGGTGATCGGGCTTGGATTCATCTTGGGAGCGGCCGCGATTGTCTGCGGTGCCATCGCGACGTCGCGGTCGGCGGTTGCCGACGACGAGGCCGCATCCTTGCGGGCCCTACTGGGCGTCCTTGCTGGCGTCGCGGGGATCACCGTCTCCGCGATCGCCCTGTTCCCCATGCCGGCGCAGCTGTGAACCGCGAACATGGGCGCGGCATTTCCGGTCGACATCCGGTCTGACCCGCACCACCCTGGCACTGCTGCCCGGCTCACAGCCGACTCCATCGCGACCAAAACGTCGGCCGCTCTGGGCGGAATCATGTCTTCTGAGCTCATCGAGAACCTGGACGACCGCGGTCGCCGGGATACGGAAGTCTTGGCCTCTCGAAGCACGGAGGCGGTCGCGTACGTAGGCGAGCATGGCGAGTTCACGCTCGAGGTCTGCTGCGGTTCGGTTGCCCAGGTTCTCATCCTGCCCCGAGCGGGCGACGATCAGAACTGCACCACATAGCGGATTCGAGGAGCTGCCTGGCAGTGCGACATTCACGGCCACGACAGAGATTTCATAGACGTGCCGTCACCGCGCGTCGACGCCTCATTCATCTGGACCTGTCGTCGGTCGGACGAACCGCCGCCGACCTGTTATCCGGCATCGGGGCCCATACCCTGTCCCTTCGCGGAGGCATTCCGGGCGGGGGGCGACCGGTTTCGGAGCCAAATCCGACCACCGATGCAACCGACACGGATGCAGATCCGGGCTGAGCCTGTGCGGGTTACGTTCGAGGGTCTCGATGGCCTCAGTGACGCGACGCGACAACGTCGTCGTCGAGAAATCCTTCAATCCCCCACTGAAGATGTCGTTGTCGTCGCCGGCGACTATGACCGGCCCCGGTGACGTCGATCAGTGTGGCGGTCGGGATCAGCTCGAGCAGTTCTTTGGCGCCTTCCTCGCTGACCACATCCGATTGCTTGCCACGAACGAGCATCGTGGGCACGGTGATCACCGTGGCGGCGTCCCGAGCGCGTTCGTATCGCACGACAGAGTCGGCTTGGCGAGTGGGTTCGTCGCCCTGGCGAAGGAACTCCGGGTCCCAATGCCAATACCAGCGACCGTGGTGAGGTCGGCGACCAGCGCATCGATGCCGTAGTCCCCGTCCGGTGCCCACTGACTGTCTCCATGCCCACGTGCATCCACAGCGATGGCGGACCAGCCGTCCGCCGCGAGGCTGCGCCCGGTATTCCGCCAGGGAATGCCGGGTCTGCCCGCCGCCGTGCAGCAACAGAACCAAGCCTTTTATGTCGGCCCAGGCGATTTCCTGGATCTGCCCGACCAGGGTGGCCAATCGGATAACGTCGACGTTCGCCAGGATCGACGCAACGAGTGCAGCGATCTGGGTGTCCCCGGGGGGTCCGGGATGACCGACAGTATCTGCGACACCCAGCACAGATCCACGACCGCGGCCATCTTCACCAACGGTGAGAATTGGTTGTACAGCTCCCCCGCCACCTGGTGCGCGCCGTGGGCGTCGGGCGCGGCGACCTTCTGCGGCAACACCGTGAGCTTGCGGAGGATGCCGGGTACGTCGAGAGCGCTTACCCCGGTCGCAACGCCCAGAACCTGATTGACCACCGTCGCCGGTTCAAGCACCGACAGCACAGTCGAGGTCGCCGACAGAGCATCGGCGGGAGTGGATGTCAGCGGGGCGTTTTGGCCGCCGAGGGTGTCGGCTGCGGTCGACAGCTGCGGCAAGTCTTCCGATGCCCCGGCCACCGGTCGACGACCCCGAATCGGCCAGCTTCCGGGGCGGTGTCGGCGATCGTCGTCACGATGGCCAGCACAGCGGACAGGTCGGATGGCCAGGCCTTCGAAAGCACCTCGAAGGGGCTGTGTTGGGGGCCACCCACCAATTCCTAGGAGCTTCTGAACGCATTCGCAATCGTATTCGACGGACGCATCACTTCGACCGGCAGCTAAACCCATGCACCAGAGCCAGATCCACCGAAAATCTGATAGTCCCCCACGTGCTGAGACCGCTCACAGAAAACAGCACCACACCCGCGTCATCACGACGCGTGCGTGGTGCTGTTCGAGCGGAACAGCTCAGTGCGCTATCACCAATTCGCCCTCCGACGGTGCAAGGGCTGCATTCGGCACCACTAACGCCGCGATCACCGCACCGACCACGAATATTCCGGTGCCCCACGTGAAGGTGGCCGTGTAGCTCGCGACGTGGGCCTGCGCCACGGTCAGCGGGCCGGGCTGGTGTGAGGTCAGGTATTCGGTCATCGCTGATGCGGCAACGGTAGTCAGCAGCGCCGTGCTGATCGAGCCACCCACCTGCTGGCTGGTGTTGATGAGCGCCGAGGCGACACCAGCGTCCTCGTGGTGCACACCTGCGGTAGCGCCCTGGAATGCGGTGGTCATCGCGCCACCGAGGCCGATACCCAGCAGGACCAGTCCGGGGAGGACGTCTGTGACGAAGCGGCTGCCCAACTCGAGCTGGGTCAGCCAAGCCATACCGGTTGCGGAGACCAGGAAGCTGCTGCTGATCACGATTTTCGGGCCGACCCTGGGCAGCAGCAGCGAAGGCACCGTGGTCGACGCAAGAACGATGCCCGCAACCATCGGCAGGAACGCCAAACCGCCCTTGATCGGCGAGTAGCCCAAGCTGACGATCAAGTAGAAGGTCAGGAACAGGAAGATCGAGAACATCCCCATACCCATGACGAACACCGCCATGAACGAACCACCGCGGGTGCGGTCCAGCACCAGGCGCAGGGGCAGCAGCGGATGTGCGACCCTCGCCTCCAGCCATACGAACACCGTGAGCAGGACCACGCCGCCGATCAGGAACCCGAGGGTGACCGGGTTGGTCCAGCCGGTTGATTCGGCGTGCGCGAATCCGTAGACGACGGCGAACAGCGCGGCGCTCACTACGACGGTGCCTGGAATGTCGAGCTTGGGCCGCTCGGTGTCCACATGCTTGGCGAGCAGCAGCACCGCACCGACCAGGGCGATGGCGGCGAATCCGACGTTCACGAACATCACCCAGCGCCAGGACGCCCATTCGGTAAGCATGCCGCCGAGTAGCAGACCGATCGCGGCGCCGGCACCGGACAACGCACTGAATATGCCGAAGGCCTTGGCCCTTTCGGATTTTTCGGTGAAGGTCACTGTGAGCAGCGAGAGCGCGGCGGGTGCCAGCAGAGCGCCGAAGACGCCCTGGCCGACACGTGCCGCGACGAGGATCTCGAAGCTACTGGCCGCGCCACCGACGACAGACGCGCCCGCAAAACCGATCAGACCGATCGCGAAGGTGTTGCGTCGGCCAAACAGGTCACCCAGTCGGCCGCCGAGCAGCAGCAGGCTGCCGAAGGCGAGCGCGTACCCGGTGATGACCCACTGCCGGTCGCCGTCGCTGAAACCGAGGTCCTGTTGGGCCGCGGGCAACGCGATGTTCACGACAGTCGCGTCGAGCGTGACCATGAGCTGCGCCACACCCAGCACCACAAGTACCCACCAGCGCACGGCGTGTGAGCCGCGACGGCCTGCTTTACCTGAGGCAGGTGCCCCGATCGTGGTAGTCATTTGTCCCCTTTGTTGCTGGTCATGTACTGATCTTTCGGAAACCGATCTGTTTCCACTTAGAGAAACAGATCGGTTTTCAAAGCGCAAGCCGAGGGGTAGCCTGTCGTCTATGACCAACCCGACAACGTCCTCGTCTATGGCAGACGCTGGTGCTGTCTCCTCGCGCGACCGGTTGCTCGACGCCGCGGCGCAGCTGTTCTACGAACAGGGCGTCCACATCGGCGTCGATAGTCTGTGCCGAGCGGCCGGTGTATCCAAGCGTTCGATGTACCAGCTGTTCGACAGCAAGGATGACCTGGTCGCCGCCAGTCTGCTGGAACGCACGGCACCGGATTATCAGGCTTCGCTGCTGCCAGCCGAAGACGACAACCGTCGCCCGCGAGCACGGATTCTGCATGTCTTCGAACGATTGGAAGACTTAGAGCGGAGACACGACTTCCGCGGATGCCCGTTCGTCGCGGCGGCTGTCCAAGTCAAGGCACCCGAACATCCGGCGAGTGTGGTCGCCCGTCGACAGAAGGACAAGCTGACAGCGTTCTTCCAGCAGGAAGCGGAACGCGGCGGCGCAGACCACCCCGCGCGGTTAGCCCGACAGCTGACTCTCGTATTCGACGGAGCCAGTGCCCGCTCTGTCGTACAGGCACAGCGTCTCGACCGTCTCGCTGTCGAGACCGCCGGCACACTGCTCGATGCCGCCGGCATCAGCGATCCCCCGGCCTGATCAGCGCTATACACAAGACTTCCGGGCGTACTCCGGCAGCCTGCGGGGGTGATCCGGCGGAGGCTGTCGCGAAGGCTTCAGACGCCCGAATCCATATTCCCGTGGGCGCACATCGGCCTCCGTGCAAATGCCGAAATGGGGCATCATTGCCAGAGGGATATCGCTGACGCGTGAAGAGGTCGGCGGTGACGAACTCGTTGACCGTCAACCTGATCGGAGCTCTGGCTGTACCCGTCTCGAGAATTGTGCGCATAGTGGCGAGCGAGAGGTCGTCCGCGGCGCCGGTTTCCTTGATCTAAGCTACCGAGACCGCGAGGAGCAGGTGGTAACCCCTGATCGAGGATCGGGCGCGCCCTGCGCGGCCATGAGAGCGGTCCACTGAAAGCGCTGAAGTAGTGTTTCCAGTGCCCGCATCCACTGTCGTAGCGCCTCATCGGTATCCGTGACCAAAGGCCAACCTCGAGCAGGGCCAACCCGTCATCGTCCAGGATGTCCGTCACCGACAAGTCAGCGCGTTCGAGGATCAGCGCCCACGTATTCGAGAGAGCTCCCCAACCGCGGCTCCAGACTGGGCAATCAGCGGAATCGTCCGCGCCAACCGATGCACACCGTTCACAAACGCACATACTCGGGAAATTGCGTTGTGCAGTGCGGCAACCGACTCGGTATCATTGTCACTGGTGGGCGCGGTTTCGCTCGGTCGTGGGCCGTCCCCCCTCCTGTGCCCTTCCTCGATCTGCCATTCGACGAGTGCGTCGATCTCGTCGATGATGCGTTGTTCGCGGTTGCGGGCGGGGTTGTGTTCGGTCATGCGGGATACTCTCTGATAGTCGCTGTGCAATGATCGCCGCGTTACGCCGGATTGGAGCGTCGAGTGCAGTGCCCCCGGATCTGGATCTCTACGCCGTTGAATGCGGCGGTGCCCGAGAGCGAATCAATTCCGCCTGTGTCGATCTTCTCGTCAAGGCGTGCATCGAAGAATGTCCAGTCGACTGCATTCACGAAGGCAATCGCGTGATGTATCTACCCTGACGAGTGCGTCGATTGCGCTGCATGCGAGCCTGTATGCCCGGTCGAGGCCATCTATCCGGCCGAAGACGTACCCGCCCAGTGAGCCGCCTACATGGAGGCCAACGCCGAGTCCTCCGAGGAGGTCGAACCCTCCTGTGGTGCAGCGCATTCGGAAAACACGACGGTGATTCCCGCTTGGTCGAGGCGCTCTCGGCGCACGAGGTGTAAAGACGCCGATTCACGGCGTGCGGGTGCTGTCACACTCGACCCGCTCATCGGTCACTTTCCATGAAAAAACTCGGTGACAGCGATCTGCAGTAGCAGTTGCAACTCCCCGAGGGAGAGCAGATCGAAATCGGGGAGTCAGTCGAGTCATCAGCGCGTATGCACATGCGATCACGGCTTCACGCGTTGTTGTTCTTCTTCTGTTTGAATGCCGTCACCGCCGACACCACCAGCGTCGAGGGGTTGGCATGGTCCGGGAAACGCGACTGCATATGTGCGACGAGTTCGCGCGCGTGCGCAAGTTCGTCGACGTTGGACACGAATTCCTGCAGGTAGTACCGCGTTTCGTCGATGCACTCGGCCAGGTCGTCGAGTTCGGGGCGCTTGTGTCCGGCGACCACCGTGGTGGGGTTCAACGAGGCGAGGTAGTCGACGCTGGAAATCCAGTTCGGCCAGTCGTTCCGGTTGGTCATCGCCAGCATGGGATTGACGCCGTTGTAGACGACGTCTCCGGCGATCACCGCCTGCAGGGTCGGGATATGGATGATCGCGGTGGGTGAGGTGTCGGCTTGCTCGATCTCGATGGCCAGCACTTCCGTGCCATCGACGGTGAGGACCAGGTTGTCGAGCGGTTCGGGTACCGCGGTGTTGTCGAGGGCCTGTCCCCCGAAGAAATCGCGGACGTAGGCGCGATCACTCTCGAGGTTGGTCGCGATGGATTTCGCCACGGACGGTACTGCGACGGCGCGGGCTTCAGGGAATCGGTTCAGCAGCCGCTCGAGGCCGAAGTAGTGGTCGAAGTGGCCGTGGGTGAGGAAGACCGCGGTCAGCTGTTTGCCGGAGTCCTCGATCTGCTCTATCACCTCGTCGACGTCGGTGGGCAGGAACTGGGTGTCGACGAGTATGGCTTCGGTCGGCCCGGTGATCAGGGTGGAGGTAGTGGGTGAGAACCAGCCGCCTCCGGGCAGTTCGAACGCTTGGCAGGTATAGACGTCGATCGCGAGGTCGCTCATGCGGATTCGCCTCCATTGATTACGACGCGCGACGGGTCGACGACCTGCACCGCGCCTTCCCGCCAGATGGTGTGTGTTTGGTATGTCATCAGTCGTGCTTTCTGTGAGTTCTTGCGTGGGCAGGGTTGGTGATGCGCGCTAGTTCATTGGGCTGGAAGTTGTGATGGCCAAAGCATAGGTTTCAGGCCGCTCATCCGATTTCACCTGCATGGATCGCCTCGGCCAGCGAATGAACACGGCTGAGATGATGGGCGCCGTAGAAGTCGGCCTCGGTCAGGCGCTGCTGGTCGGCGGTGGACATTTCGGGGTGGGCGAGCGCAGCCGCGACGATGCGGCCATGCATCCAAGCGCCGACGAGAAGGCTCAGAATCGTCAGATAGTCAACCGATGCGGCGTAGGCGTCACGAGGATTTGTTGCCGCGTGCGACAGGAGTGTTTCGGTGGTGTCACGCACGGTATGCAGGGCGCGATCGAGTCGTTCCGCCGTACGGGCCGCCACCGGGTGCTCGATCACCCGCAGAATCCCGACGCTGGAGTCGATCCGATCGAAGAAGCGTCGCGCAGTCGCTCCGCCGTCGCGAATGAGCTTGCGGCCGAGCAGATCGTTGGACTGGATCGCGGTAGTGCCCTCGTAGATCGGCATGATCCGAGCATCGCGATAGTGCTGCGCCGCACCGGCTTCTTCGATGAAACCCAAGCCGCCGTATACCTGGAGTCCGTCGGAGGCGATGCGCACGGCTTCCTCGGTGAACCAGGCCTTGAGGATCGGCACACAGAATTCTGCCAGCTCCGCGGCGTCGGTCGAGTCGGTGCGCTGCCAGCGGTCGAACCACTCGGCCACCTGCATCGAGAAGGCGCGCATCGCCGAAATGGAACTCGACATCGACGTGAGCAGGCGAGCAACGTCGGGATGCTCGGCGATGGGGGTACCCGACGGGCGTCCGACGACTGTGCCCTGCACTCGCTGCTGGGCATAGTCGCGAGCCTGCTGGTAGGCGAGGTCCGCCAGTCCAAGCCCCTGCAGACCGATGCCGATGCGGGCGGTGTTCATCATGACGAACATCGCCGAGAGGCCGCGGTGCAGGTCTCCGACGAGATAGCCTGTCGCGTCGACATAATCCAGCACACAGGTTGGACTGGAATGGAGGCCGAGCTTGTGCTCCAGGGAGAGAGTGGTGACGCGGTTACGTTCACCGATACCGCCTCGGCCCTCGGGGAGGAACTTCGGCACCACGAACAGCGACAGCCCGGCCAGTCCCGCGGGAGAATCCGGGGTACGTGCGAGAACTAGGTGCACGATGTTCTCTGTGAGGTCGTGATCTCCCCAGGTGATGAAGATCTTCTGCCCTGTGACTGCCCACGTACCGTCCTCGTTGGGACGGGCGATTGTGCGGATCGCGGACAGATCCGTACCGGCATCCGACTCCGTCAGGTTCATCGTGCCCGTCCATTCGCCGGACACCATCTTCGCGAGAAACACGTCCTTCAGTTCCGGGCGCGCGGCCGAGTGCAGCGCCGCGGCCGCACCGGTCGACAACAGCCAGCACACCGAGAACGCGGGATTAGCTGCGGACCACAACTCCGAGACCGCGTTATAAAGGAGGAATGGCGCACCTCCGCCGTCTATCGCGGGATCGAGGCCGAACCCGACCCACCCGGCCTCGGCGAAGGAACGGTAGGCCTGCTTGTACCCGACCGGGGTCGTCACAGCACTATCGGCGAGCACGCTGCCCGCACGATCACCGACAGTATTGAGCGGATGCAATATTTCGATGGCGAAATCCGCTGCCGTAGTGAGCACTGCAGCCGCGTCGGCGGCTTTGATTTCGCCGTTTGTCACGGTCTCGAGAATGTCTGTGCCGAGGACCTCGGTGTAGAGGAAGTCGTATTGAGCAAGTGGTGCTATGTACACGGCAGTGGTCCTTCTAGAATGTGAGGCCGATGGTTGTGCTCAGACCGCCGTCGAGCGGAATGACCGCACCGACCACGTAATTCGAGGCACGAGAACTCAGGAAGATCGCGGTCGCAGCGATGTCGGGGGGCTCGCCGATCCGGCCGGCCGGGGAGGCGTCTTTCAGCTTATCACCGACGTCCGTCAACATCGCGGCCGTCATTTTCGACGGGAACGGCCCGGGCGCAATGGCATTGACCAGAATCGATGGCGCCAGTTCCGCGGCCATGTGGCGAGTGAGGTGGTGGATGGCGGCCTTGGACGCCGAGTAGGAGAAATTGCTGACGCCCGGCACTGCAAGCCCGTCGATCGAGCCGATGTTGATCACGCGGGCAGGGTCGTCTTGGTTGGACGCCTTCTCCAGAAGCGGGCGCGCCATCTTGGTCAATGTGAAGGGAGCCTTGACGTTGGCGGCGAGCACCCTGTCCCACGCGGAGTCGGGGAACTCGTCGAAGGGCGCACCCCAGGTTGCGCCGGCGTTGTTGACCAGCACGTGAAGGCTCGGCTCCCGTGCCCCGAGGGCGTCGATCAGCGCCGCACACTGTTCCTCGCTGGTGACGTCGCACGGAATGGCATGCACCTCACCGTGTTCCGAGAGGCGCTTCGCTGCCTCGGCACACGCGGCTTCTTTACGGGAAGAGATGTACACGCGGGCGCCGGCCCGGAGATACCCTTCGGCGATCATGTAGCCGATGCCGCGAGTACCCCCGGTGACCAGAACCGTCTTACCTGACACCGCGAACAGTTCGGGGAACATGACGTCCTTTCCGAGACGTGAGGTGGGGCGACGCATACACCCATCCGGCAGAAGAAGAGACCGCTCGCGATCGGGGGCCAAGTGTGAGCCTGATAGCGGACCGACCAGAAAGTACCACCACCGGCAACCTTAATGCAACTTGTTGCATAATGTAGGTCTGAGGTCGATGATCATTTGGTCCGCTGCACTCCGTCGGGACTGCAAGCCGAGCGCCGTAGTGCGCACCTAACTGGGAGAAGCGAAGATGACTGGGGTGAACCGTCTTTCGATGGCAGGACCGTCCGAGGCCGAGTTGCAATCGGCAGGCCTCCGATTCACACAGAGCGGACCGATAGCCGAAATCACGCTGTGCAGACCTGAACGACGCAATACACAGAGCCCGGCAATGTGGCGAGCACTCGCCGCGTTGGGGCAGACGATGCCGACTGACATTCGCGTTGTCATCGTTCGCGCTGAAGGGCGTAGTTTTTCGGCCGGTTTGGATCGATCGATGCTGAAAGACCCTGCCTCGCCGCACGAGGCTGCCGACGGCGAGACCATTTCCGGCCTACTCGACGGTTCCGACATGACCGTCGCGCGCACCATACGTGAATATCAAGACGGCTTCCTGTTCCTGCGTAACTCGAACTTCATCTCGATCGCCGCCGTCCAGGGACACGCAGTCGGTGCCGGCTTCCAGCTCGCACTCGCGTGCGATCTTCGGGTGGTGGCCGAGGACGCAACATTCTGCATGAAGGAGGTCGCACTCGGGCTGGTGCCCGACCTGACCGGGCTCACACCCCTGGTCCGGCAAGTTGGATACGGCCGCGCACTCGAAATCTGCGTCACTGCACGCAATGTTGTTGCCAAGGAGGCGCTCTCACTGGGACTTGCACACAGCGTGGTACCTGTCAACGATCTCGAAAGCGAAACTCGGGCCATGGCTCACACTCTCCTGCAGGCAGACACCGCCGCCGCGCGAGAGGTCAAGCAGCTGGTGCAGTCGGCCGAGGTCTTGCATGTCGAGCATCAGCGGCAGCTCGAAGCTGCGGCCCAGACGCGTTTGCTGCGCGCGCGCAGCGCTACGGCGGACGGCTCCGACCGAGGGTTCTGAACCGATATCCCGACACATCTGTCGTGTTCGAACAGTGGATCACCATAATTCGCCGCATAGCCGTCACCACGCGAAGAGCACCTTGCCGACGCGGTCGGCCTGGGTGGCATGGATCAGGGCGTCCTGGTACTTCTCGAGCGGGTAGGCGGCCGCGATGGGGACCCGCAAGGTGCCGTCGGTGACGAGGGCGGCGAGCCGGGCATAGGCGGCGGTGAACTCCTCGCGAGGCGCTGTGTCGAGCCAGCCCTTTTGCCAGAAGCCCCGGACATGAAGATCGCGGAAGATGAGGTCGCCAGGTCGGACGACGACCGGGGCGCCGCTCATTCCTCCGTAGCTGACGAGGGTGCCCCCATGGACGAGCCAAGGAGCGAGTTCCGCGACCACGTCCCCGGCTGTCGCGTCCAGCAGGAGTGAGATCCGCTCGTCCCCGAGCGCCGTCTTCAGTTGCACACCGAGATCCGGTCCACTGACGACGACGGCGTCGGCGCCCAACTCCAGCAGCTCCGCGGCGACTTCGGGGCGGCGCACTACATTGAGAGTGCGGTAGCCGGTCTGCTTGGCCAGGGTGATGACGTAGCGGCCCACAGCAGAATTACCGGCGGTTTGTCCGACCCATCCGCCCAGCGGGACATCGACGAAGCGACGGAGCAGGAGGTCGGCCGTCACAGGGTTGACGCCGAGCATCGCCAGCTGAAGGACATCGGCCGCCGGATCGACCGCAATGGCGTCGTCCTCGTCGATCGCGATCTGGTCCTGCCACGTGGCGTGCTTCAGGGTAGGGATTATCAGGACCCGCTCGCCGATGCGGGCAGGATCGACGGCAGCGCCAACGGCGACGATTCGACCGACGCCTTCTGTGCCCAGCGCTGCGGGCAGGGTCGGGCGATGCCCATAGAGACCTCTGATGAGAAGCACGTCGGATGGGTTGATGGGGGCGGCTTCCAACGCCACGAGCACCTGTCCTGCTCCGGGTTCGGGAGTCTCCGACTCGATCAGCTCCGGAGCCGTGCTCGGCTTCCCGAATGCCCGCATGTGCAACTTCTTCATCGTGACCTCCGGTCAATGGTCGAAAGACCAAGTAGCGTGTTCATTCCCGCGGCATCGTGCGCATCACCTAGGTCGAGCGCACGCTTCTCGTGCCCGTATCCCCTTTGGTCAGAGGGCTGCTGCGTAGGCGGCCCGTAGCGAGACCTTGTCGATCTTGCCGACGGCGTTCTTGGGGATGGCGTCAATCACGAAGAACGAGGTCGGCTGCTTGTAGCCGCTGAGGTGTTGCTCAGTCAGCGCAGTCAGCGTCGCAGGATCGACGCTGACGCCGGCTCGCGGTTGGACGTAGGCGACGACCACCTCTCCCCATTTGTCGTCGGGTACACCGATAACGGCCGCCTCCAGGACAGACGGGTCAGCCGTCAGGACGTCCTCGATCTCCTTGGGGTAGATGTTCTCGCCACCACGAATGATCATTTCCTTCAATCGAGCGACCAGGAACAGGTAGCCGTCCGCGTCGAGGTAGCCGACATCGCCTGTGTGCAACCAGCCATCCACGATCGTCTTCGCCGTCTCCTCCGGCCGACCGAGATAGCCAGACATGACATTGCGGCCACGCACGATGACCTCACCAATCGTGCCGGGCTCGAGCGCCGTGCCCACCTCGTCGATGATTCGGATCTCTTGACCCGGGAGGGGACGCCCCACGCTGCCGAGTCGCGGAGCCGCGAGGGGGTTGATGGTAGAGACGCACGTTCCTTCGGACAGCCCGTAGCCCTCGATGAGGCGGAACCCGAACCTCGCTTCGAAGCGGGTCAGCAACTCGGGCGAAGCGGGTGCGGCACCGCAAAGCCCGTACCGCAAGGACGATGTGACGGGTCGAACGCCGGCCGGCAGCGCATCGAGCATGTTGTAGATCGTGGGCACCGCACTGAAGTAGGTAGGACGCTCCTGCTCCACGAAGTCGAAGAAGGTCTTGGGATCGAACCGGTCGGCGATGGCGACACTGCCGCCTGCGCGCAGCGGCGTGAGTACATTGATCATGATGCCGAAGACATGGAAGAGCGGCAGAATAAGCAAGCAGCGGTCCGCCGGGCCCACCTCGAGCCACTGGCATGCCATGTCCGTCATTGCGTCGATGTTGGAGTGGGCGAGCATCACTCCTTTCGGTACACCCGTCGTGCCGCTGGTGTAGATCAAGAGAGCCAGCGCGGACGGGTCCAGTTGTGGTGCCGGATCCGGCCCCATCCCCTCTGAGTACAGGTCGTCGACGGCGAGCGTGGCGACGCCCGCCACTGTCGAACCGTCCTCGACGACAATAAGACGTGCGCCCGAATCGTGCAGCTGTCGTGCGACCTCGCCGTCGGTAAGGCTCGGATTGACCGGGGTCACGACGGCGCCGAGCCGCCAGGCCGCGAACAACAGGAGCACGAACTCGATGCGATTCGTCAGCGCGACCGCCACGACATCACCAGACCCGATTCCGAGGTCGGAAAGATGACGGGCCGCGGCCCGGACTCGGGTCAGCAGCTGGGCATTGGTGAGCGACTGGCGCCCATCGGATACCGCCGGCCCATCCGGGCTCGATTCGGCGAGACGGTCGGGCAGAGACGCGAAGTTCATGGCAAGGCCACCTAACCTGGTGTGCGAGTGTGATCTAGGTCGGAAACGCTGCGTATTAGACGTATTCCGTCGGCGGCAGGGCGGAGCCGCCCACTCCTCCATGGAACCCCCGGACGACGGAATCGGTTTAGGCACAGTTGGGGCGCTGTCGCCGCCTGCGGTGACCCGATTCTCCGACCGCCTTGGAGGTCCACCGCAGGTGGCGTGGTGGGGACGCACACAAACCTACGAACGCGCGCGCGGCGACGCATAGGACGATTGCGCCGCACTCAGGTATGGGTGTGCCACCGCTGGTGAGCGAGTACCCGTCAGGCGGCACTTCGGTGCGAACCGCGCCGCTGCGCGTGGATGTGTGCTGCTGTTGACATTTGACCACAACGAATAGACGATTCAGTCCAGTCGCCGCCACCGACGTCTCCGGCGCGAACTCTCCACGGACAAGGAGCCATTCATGAGTCAAGACCACAAGCCCGGTGAGGTCACCCTCGAGAGAGACGGCAACATCGCGATCATCACGGTCGAAAACGAATCCAAGATGAACTCCTACACGCCGGACATGATGCGCCAGCTCGCCCAGCGTCTGACCACATTCGACGAGGACGACTCCCTGTGGGTCGCGGTGTTCCGCTCCGCCGGGAAAAACACCACCGCAGGCTTGGACTTGCCGAAGTTCTTCGGTCCTGGAGCAGACGCGGACATCGACCCGACTCTGGTCGATCCGTTCGCTCTGGGGCGGCGGGCAACCAAGCCGATCGTGGCCGTGGTTCAGGGCATCACCCTCACCGTCGGCATCGAGATGATGCTTGCCGCCGACATCGTGGTTGCCGCCGACACCGCGCAGTTCCAGCAGCTCGAGGTCGCCCGCGGCCTCGCACCCCTCGGTGGCGCCCATTTCCGCTACCTGACCCGGACCGGCTGGGGCAATTCGATGTACCACCTGCTCCGGGCCGACAAGTTCGACGCCCAGCGCGCCCTCGACCTCGGTTTCGTCCAAGAAGTCGTGCCTTTCGGCCAGCACATCGAGCGCGGGATCGAACTGGCCCGTGAAATCTGCGCTAATGCCCCACTCGGCGTTCGAGCCACCAAGGCGTCCGCCCTGAAGTACCTCGAACAGGGCGAGTCCGCCGCCATCGCCGCGATCGACGACGTGAAGGGCGCCGTCTTCGACAGCCACGACTTCCAGGAAGGAATCCAGTCGTTCGTCGAGCGCCGCCAGGCCTACTTTCAGGGCAAGTAGTCGCAGCGCGAACGACCCGAACTCCATTACCACCCAACCAGTTCGCCGAAGATGTAAGGAAATTGACATGAGTTGCAACCTGTTTTCCGTGGCCGGTAAGAGCGGGAACCCGACATGACGAATCTGCGCTTCGACTACACCGGCCGCACCGTGATCGTGACCGGCGCCGGACAGGGGATCGGCAAGGAGATCGGCGCGCTGTTCTTCGGCGCCGGCGCCGACGTGTTCCTCGTCGATCTCGACAAGGAAGCCCTCGACCAGGCCGTCAGTGAGATCGCCGCCCGCAGCGTGGTCGCCGACGTGAGCGACACCGACGCGGTTCAGCAGATCGTCGACGCGGCGGTGTCCGAGACCGGGCGTCTCGACGTGGTCGTCAACAACGCCGGCATCCTGCGCGACAACATGCTGTGGAAGCTGACCGACGATGACTTCGAGAGAGTTCTCGCGGTCCACGCCGGAGGCACGTTCCGGATGACCCGCGCGGCTGTCCCCCAATTCCGCGCCCAGAACTACGGCCGGGTCATCAACGTGACCTCCTACACCGGTCTGCACGGCAATATTGGACAGTCCAATTACGCCACGGCCAAGGCAGGGATCATCGGCTTCACGAAGACTGCCGCCAAGGAACTGGCGGGCTTCGGCGTCACGGTCAACGCGATCTCCCCCAACGCCGACACTCGCATGATCGCCGGCATCCCAGAAGCCAAGAAGGCCGAAATCGCACGGCAGATCCCCGCGGGACGCTTCGCCCCACCCAGTGAAATGGCCGCGGCGGTCGCCTTCCTTGCATCCGAGGAAGCCGCATATATCACGGGCACCGTGCTGCCTGTCGACGGCGGGATCTCGATGTGACCACGACATTCAGCTCGCTCGACGACATCCGCGTAGCGGTCGGCACCGACCTCGGCAGCAGCCGCTGGTTTGAGCTCACCCAGGACCGCATCAACAGTTTCGCCGACACCACCGAGGATCGCCAGTGGATCCACGTCGATCCCGAGCGAGCCGCCGGTGGTCCGTTCGGGACGACCGTGGCCCACGGCTTCCTCACCCTGTCCCTGGTCGCCGCCATAATCGGCGATGTCATCCAAACCCACTGGGCCACCGCGGGGATCAACTACGGCCTCAACAAGGTCCGGTTCCCCGCCCCCGCACCGGTTGGCAGCCGTGTGCGAGGACATATCCGGCTACTGGAAGTCACCGACATTTCCGGTGGCGTCCAGATGATCAGCCAGGTCACCATCGAGCGCGAAGGATCGGACCGGCCGGTGTGCGTAGCCGAGTCGGTGACCAGAATCCTCGCCTGAACCGTCCAGATGGGTCCGGTCCTCCACGCCGACCGGCGCGTCCGGCAGGATGACCGGACCCGGGGGTTCACCGGCTTCGGCCACACTCCCGAGCGCTAACGCGCGGGGATTTTCCGACAAGCAGCTTCGCTCACGCACCAACTGCCCGCATGAGACCGATTCACCCTGTGCTGCAGTCAAACCGGCACCGCGGCCCATCGACTCGGCGTGCCGGTGTCGTCCACGCGCGGTACACGACGGTGAGAAACAAGCTCCTCTTTCTTCGAACTTCCGCGGGACGAAGTTCCGCGACCGGCATGACCCCACCTGTGGGACACACTCACCAACCTCCGGCCACAGCGCGGAGACCCCGGTTGACCGTTCCGGCGTCAAGGTTGGCGCATCGGTACCAGTGACGGGCGCGCTCGTTCTATCAGAGCCCGCTCACCGGTTCCTAGGTTGGCAGTGTCCGACACACAACCCGGCGTGAAGAGGAAAAGCACATGAATCGCGAAGACATCGAATTCCAGGGTGAAGGCGACGTCACCCTCCGCGGCTGGTTCTACCCGGCGCAGAACACCACCACCCCGGCACCGGTCATCGTCCTGACACACGGGATGTCCGCCGTCAAGGAAATGTACCTCGACGACTACGCCAGCGTCTTCGCCGAAGCCGGCCTCAACGCGCTCGTCTACGACCACCGCAATTTCGGTGACAGCGCCGGAACTCCCCGCCAAGAACTCGACCCCGTCCTGCAGTACCGGGACTATCGGAACGCGATCAGCTACGCCACCACCCGCCCCGAGGTCGACGCGAACCGGGTCGGCGTCTGGGGCTCGAGCTTCTCCGGTGGAATCGGTCTGATGGTCGCGGCGATCGACAAAAGGGTCAAGGCGGTCGTCGCCCAGGTGCCCATGATCTCGGGTCCAGCCACCTTGGACCGACTGATCCGCCCCGACTTCCTGCCCCACGTCCGTGGAAACTTCGACGCCGACCGTCTCAACCGGTTCGCCGGCGGTGAGCCCGCGATGCTCCCGGCCGTCTCCCCCGACCCGATGGGACAGGCCGCGATGCCCCAGACCGACGCCTACGAATGGTTCACCAAGGTATCGGCGGACCGGGCTCCGAACTGGAAGAACGAGATGACCGCGCGGAGCCTGGAGATGGCCGGCGAATTCGACCCTGGCAGCTTCATCAGCCAGATCTCGCCCACGCCGCTGCTGATGATCATCGCCGACGAGGACGCCTGTACGCCTTACGCTCTCGCGTTCGACGCCTACGAGCGGGCCCGCGAACCCAAACAGCTCGTCGTCACCCATGGCGGACACTTCGACTTCTACGAAGGCCCCGGCTTCGACCAGGTCTCCGGCGCCGCACGCGACCACTTCGTCACCCACCTGCGCGCCTGATCGATGCGTGGCTTCCAGGCGACAGCCTGGAAGCCACACCTGCGTCCGGGGGGTCGGCAACGACGTGTCACTTCCATACCACCACCGGGCGCGCTGGTTCTATCCACCGGCAACCGCGCCTTTCTACCGTGAGTTGTCGTCGGTGCCCGCAGCCGCGGCCGCTGACCGACCACTGCAACTGGAGGTTTCCCTATGACTACTGACACCACCACTTCCACGGCCCCCACCCACGCCGCCGCCGTCCCCCTCCGCGCCACGGTCTTCGTCAGCCGCTGGCCCAACGTCCCCGCCGTGGAATTCCCCGGCATCCCGGACGGCACCTTCTCCCCCACCACCGCCATCCTGATCAGCGGCGCAACCGAAATCGTCCTCATCGACGCGCTCTACCTCAAAGACGACGTCCAAGACCTCGGCGACCTGATCGAACGCACCGGCAAGAAACTCACCACGATCTACATCACCCACGACCACCAGGACCACTACCTGGGCATCGGACCGCTCAAGGAGCGGTTCCCGGACGTCACATGCGTGGCATTGCCGCACGTGATCGAGTCCATGAAAGAAACCATGGACATTCAGACCATGCAGTGGAATTTGCTGTTCGGCGACGCCTGCATCCCGGCCGGTCCGCTTCCGGAACCCCTCGACGGCCACACCCTCTACGTCGACGGCTCCCCGCTGAACATCGTCGAAGTCACACAAGCCGACGTCCACCCCACCACCATCGTGCACATCCCCGAGATCGACACCGTCATCGCCGGCGACTCCATCTACAACGAGATCTACCCCATGCTCGGCCTGTCCACCCCCGCCGAATGGCAGGACTGGCTCGACACCATCGACGTCGTGGAAAAGCTTCAGCCGAAGATGATCGTCTGCGGACACCGCAGGCCCGACGGCGACGACTACGCCGTCGAGACCATGATCGCCCAAACCCGTTCCTACATCCAAGACTTCATCGCCGCCTTCCCCACCGCGAAGGACGCCGACGACCTCGTCGCCACCATGTCCGCGAAATACCCCAACCACGCCAACCTCTGGACCCTGCAATTCTCCGCCATCAACGCGATCGCAGCCCGCGACGGCGCGCAATAACACAGAACAGACACACCGCGCCGTGACCCGGCCGGCCACGCCCGTCGGTCGTGGCCACACCAAGACCGTCCGCTTCCCACCGCGCCCCGACCCGATAGGTACGCCATGCATTTCGCTTCCCTGCCCGACCACCGCGCCGATCTGGACCCGCATGGGCCGGCGATCTCCGACGGGCGGCAGTCGCTCACCAACGCCGAGCTGCTCATTCGCGTACGGGCGGCCGCACATCACCTGGACGACCTCGGGATAGGCGTCGGCGATGTCGTCGCCGTGAAACTGACCAACCGTCTCGAGTTCGTCGTGCTCCTCTTCGCGGCCTGGCGGATTGGCGCCACCGTCACACCGGTCAATCCCAGCATGACCGATATCGAAGTCGAACGGCAACTACGCGACTCCCATGCACGCCTGCTGGTCATCGAGGACGACTCGACCACACCGGACACCCCTACACTCAGCGCCGACACCCTCCACACCGACCCCGCAGGTTTCGATCCGGCACCGATTCTGGACCCGGCCGCGCTCTCGCTACTCGTCTACACCAGCGGCACGACCGGCACACCCAAGGGCGTCATGCTCGACCACAGCAACATCGAGGCCATGGCCGAAATGATGGGCGTGGCATTGGCGCTGGGGCCAACGGACCGCTCCCTGCTGATCTTGCCGCTCTTCCACGTCAACGGCATCATCGTCAGCATCCTCTCACCACTACTCGCCGGCGGCAGCGCCGTTATCGTCGGCCGGTTCGACCCCAAAACCTTCTTCGACCTCGTTGAACGTGAACGTCCCACCTACTTCAGCGCGGTACCCACGATCTACAACATGCTCGCCGCGCTCCCCCCCGAACTGGTCCCCGACACCACGTCCCTGCGATTCGGGGCATGCGGAGCCGCACCCGCCTCAGACGTATTACTGACCCGGTTCGAAACACGCTACGGATTCCCGCTCATCGAGGGCTACGGGCTGTCCGAAGGAACCTGTGTCTCCACCTGCAACCCCGTCCACGGTCCCCGCCGCGCCGGCAGCGTCGGACTCCCCCTCATCGGTCAGGAAATCCGGATCGTCGACGACAACGGCACCGAACTGGCCGATGGCGAGGACGGTGAGGTCATCGTCCGAGGCCCCAACATCATGCGTGGCTACCTCGGCCGTCCCGAAGAAACAGCACGCACCCTCGTCGACGGCTGGCTCCACACCGGCGATGTCGGCCACTTCGACGCCGACGGCTACCTTGTCCTCGTCGGACGGTCGAAAGACATGATCATCCGCGGCGGAGAGAACATCTACCCCAAAGAAATCGAAGATGTCCTGACCACAGACCCCTCGGTCCTCGAAGCCGCCGTGATCGGTGTCCCGGACGAGAAATGGGGCGAGATCGTCGTGGCCTACGTCCAACCACGACCAGGCTTCACCATTGACATCACAGCACTGACCACACTCTGCGAAGAACACCTCACCGGCTACAAACGACCCACCGCGTACATCATCAAAGCCATCCCCAAAAACGCCGTCGGCAAAATCGATAAACCCACCCTACGAAACACGCACGCCGAAGTCAGCACCGCCCGCAGTGGTAGTTGAGGGAGCGGTGGGGTGCAAGAGAGACCGCGTTGAGCGGGACTGAAAATTCACCGAGACAAATTCTGTCTCGGTGCCGATCCAGACACTCACGCACCCCGCTCCAGCCAGGCTGCACGACCTTAACCAAGCGGTCGGAGCGTAAGCACTACCGCGTTGTTTCTTCAGGCTGGATGTATCGCCGCTGAGATTGTGAGGAGCCCGATCGATGAAGCTAGCTCTCTACCTCCCGAACTTCCGCGACCACGTGACACTGCATGAGCTCGAGGATCTCACCGCCCTCGCTGAGGACCTCGATTTCGATTCGGTGTGGACGCTCGACCGGATTGTTGTCCCCGAGACCTCCGACCGGGCGGAGCTTCAATACCCGTTCGGCATGATGACCGACCTGCCTAACAGCGTGCCGGTCATCTCGCGGGGCAAGTGGTTTCAAGGAATGGCTCTGATTCCATGGTTGGCCGCGAAGACTCGGAAGGTGCGGATCGGCATGAGCATCATCGACACCCCGTACCGTTCCCCGGGGGTTCTCGCCGCTGAACTCGCCACCCAGGACCACCTGTCGAATGGCAGGCTCAACGTCGGGGTCGGGGCGGGCTGGATGCCCGAGGAGTTTGCGGCCGCCAGCGTCCCGCACCTGTTTCCCCGCCGACACGGGCATGTGCGCGAGACGATTGAAATCATGCAGGGCATCTGGTCGAACGAGTTGTTCGAGTACCACGGCGAATTCGCCGATTTCCCTCTTTCAGGCTTCGGCCACAAGCCGATCCAGAAACCCGGCCCGCCGATCTACTTCTCAGGCCTCAAGGACCCCAGGCGCTCGGCAAAACGGATCGCGAAGTACGGACTGCAGGGCTGGATCGGCATCCAGGACTCCCCCGAAGACATCAAGCGATGGAAGGGTGAGATGAAGCGTGAGCTGGACGCACTCGGCCGGGACTTCCCCGAGGGCTTCGACATGTGCAGCATGATCTGGTTCGTCATCACCGACGAGCCGATCGATCAGAGCCCGGCGGGCAAGGCCACGAACTTGCTCGCGGGTACGGCTCAACAAATTGAGGACAGGCTCAAGAGCTACAAGGAGGCCGGCTTGACAATGCCGCTTCTGTGGCCGCCATTCAGGGACGTACCGACCTCGAAGACCATGGACGACCTCAAGCGTCTGACCGAGGAAATCATGCCCAAGGTCAACGCAAGTTGAGCTGTGGATCATTGACGGCTACAGAGATTAACGGAGCGCGAATGGTGCAGCGCTGAACCTGAGGCCCTGCAACGACCAACGGAGGAGCGGTTCGCCGATCAGGGGACCGCTCCTCGCTCATCAGCCTCAATCTTGCATGCCTCTGAGGTGTCGCTTTGATCAGAGCCGCATTGGGTATTTCGGGCGTGGATTCGGTACTCGGCAACGAGCGCTCGCCCGACGCGGTCGGGTGGTCGCCGGTGTCAGGGTCCCGAAAGTTGATTCCTTTCGTCTACATGGTCGGATTGATGCTGGTCAGGGGTCGGGTATCGCGTTGAGACGAGCCAGCGCGGTGATCACCAAGTCGATCCAGGGCGCGTGGGCAGACAACCACAGATACACCTTGCGTGCGTGGCGGGCGATGCGCGCGTCGATCGCGACTCCCCCAGGCACTTCGTGCAGGGCGGCGCCCCCAGGCGTAGTCGTAGCCGTTTCGGCTCCCATCGACTGGCCGGGTGGTCGGTGTGAGCGCAAGCATCTGCATCCATGCGGTGACCTCGACGGCGAGGGCGACGACGGCGCGCCAGATCCGATTCTGATCGAAATCCTGCAACGGAAGATTTTCCAGGCCGGTGTCTTTCAGGATGCGGATCCGGTCTTCGCACCGTGCCCAGCCGGCAGATCGAGCAACCCGGTTACTTCCGCGATCCAGGCGCCGTCGCCGGGTCGCCCGTCCGCGGTGTGGGTGGGATCCAGGCCCGCTCGGGAAGTGCTTCGATCGCAGCGACGATGGAGTCGGTCAGACCGAATCCGATCGAGTACGACAACTTCTGCGTGGTCAGGTAGTCGGTGAGGGCATGGGTGCCGCCGGTCCCGACCGCGGTCGATCAGCACCTTGCTGCCGACCCGCCCACCTTTGGCTGTGAACGGCGAGTCACTAAGTGCCGGATGACCTCGATGTGGTCGGCGGCGGTGTTGGAGCCGGCGTTCCCCGGTCGCAGCATCATCGCCAACGACTCTCCCGTGCCGTCCGGTCCGTGGTCGACGAACGCGCACAGCGGGTAAAACCGAAGCCACTTTGTAGGTGGCGGCAGGCCATTTCCTTCTCCGAGTGCGCGGTCACCAAGGTCGCGACGATTTCGATGATCAGCGGCCGTCCTGCGTCGATCTCATGGTCGAGCGCCCGCTCGCCAGCGGCGATCCGTTGGCTGTCGAACGGGCGGAGTCTATAGCCGCCGACGCTTTCGGAGCGACAGCGGCCAATGCGTCAATCAGTCTCGAGACGGTGGGATCGGATGCCACCCGGCCGAAGATTGCGGGTTCTGCCCGCAGCAGCGCGATATCGGCCGGCAGTCGCCGCCCAGGGCGAGTGCCATCTCAGATCGGCGATGATCTTGCCCGGATCGTGGGAGGTCATTGGTTTTCGCCAGGGTGCGAGCGCACTCGAGAACGCAGTGGTCAAACCAACACCCAGCCCCGCCGAAATCGGCGTGAAAGCCCGAGGTCAGGTCAAGCCACCGCGCGGACTATTCACCTTGGCCGGGAACGTCAACCGCTGGCGAAAGTCGCCGCTGTCCCCGGCCCTTAACCTCCCACGGACTGAAACGCATTGTGGGCCAGTAGTTCACCGATACGGTGTACCACGATATAGCGTCACCGACTCCGCGAGGGCGGACTCGCTGCACCCAGCGCAGCAGCTGATCGTGTCCGACACCGCCCCGCCGATCAGATCCTGGCCGCCAGTTCCGTGCCCTCCCGAATGGCACGTTTGGCGTCCAGTTCGCCCGCGACCGCTGCCCCGCCGATGAGATGGGTTGATACCCCCCGGCTCAGCAGCTCGTCGTGAATACCGCGCTCGGACAGCTGGCCGGCGCACACGACCACCGTGTCCACGGCCAAGGTTTCGGCGCGGCCATTCACGGTGATGTGCAGACCGTCGTCGTCGATGGACTCGTAGGTCACCCCGGACATCATTCGGACGCCGCGCGACCCGACGTGTGTCCGGTGGATCCAGCCCGTGGTCAACCCGAGGCCCGCACCCATTTTGTCCTGCTTGCGCTGCAGCAGGTAAACCTCTCGTGCGGACCCGGCCGGGACCGGCGAACGAACTCCACCCGGCACGTGCGGATCGACGTCCACCCCCCAGTGCCGGAAGAACTCCTCGAGGCGGTCGGCATCGGGGGTCTCCTCACCCGTAACGAACGTGGCGACATCGAATCCGATGCCACCGGCACCGATGATGGCCACCCGCGCGCCGACCGGTGCCGTACCGCGGAGCACATCGACATAGCTGACCACCGATGGATGCGAGGCACCGACGATCGATATCTCGCGCGGCTTCACCCCGGTCGCGATGACAATCTCGTCGAAATCCTCCGCGATCAGCAGTTCGGCGAAGGCCTGGGTCTTCAGCCGGATCGAGACGCCCGCCTCCTCCAGCTCGCCCTCGTAGTACCGGATCGTCTCGCGATACTCCGACTTGCCCGGAATACGCCAGGCCAGATCGAACTGTCCGCCGAGCGTCGGCCGGCTTTCGAACAACGTCACCTGGTGACCACGCCGCCCGGCGAAGGCGCTGAATGCCATCCCCGCCATCCCGGCGCCCACCACGCCGATGCGTTTGCGCGCTCGCGGCGGGGTGGCCATCAGGGTGAGCTCGTGGCCCGCGCGCGGATTCACCAGGCAGGTCGTGGTTTTTTCGGCCAAAGTATGATCGATGCACGCCTGATTGCACGCGATGCAGGCGTTGATCCGGTGCGCACGCCCGGTGCGCGCCTTGTTCACGAACTCCGGATCCGCCAGCAGCGGACGCGCCATCGATATCAGGTCCGCGGCACCGCTGCCGAGAATCTGCTCGGCAAGCTCCGGGGTGTTGATCCGATTGCTCGCGACGACCGGAATGCTCACGGCAGCACGGATTTTCGCGGAGTAGTCCCGGAACGCTCCCGGGGGGACCGGCGAGGCGATGGTCGGGACGCTCGATTCATGCCAACCGATTCCCGTGCTCAGCATCGACACTCCGGCCCGCTCGAGTTCGCGGGCCAATTCGATCGTCTCGGCGAAGGTGGAACCGTCCGGAACCAGATCGGTGAGGGAGATCCGGAAGGAGATCAAGAAGTCCTCGCCAATGGCTCGGCGGGTGCGGCGCACGATCTCGAGCGCGAAGCGGGACCTGTTCTCGAAGTCGCCACCCCATTCGTCGAGCCGGAGATTGGTACGGGGCGCGAGGAATTCGTTGATCAGATAGCCCTCGGATCCCATAATCTCGACACCGTCGTAACCGGCGTTCTGCGCCAGCACAGCCGCCGCTGCGAAGTCGTCGATGGTCTCTACGATCTCGACCGGGTCCATCTCACGCGGAACGAAACGATTGATGGGCGCTCGCACGGAACTCGGCGCCACTAAATCGGGATGCTTCGCATAGCGACCGAAATGCAGCAGCTGCAGAATGATTCGACTGCCAGCGTCTTGCACCGAGCGCGTCACCAGCTGGTGCTGCCGCACGTCCTCGGCTGTGGACATTGTCGCACCCACCTCAAAGGGCCTGCCGGCATAGTTCGGAGAAACGCCACCTGTGACGATGAGTCCGACGCCGCCCCGTGCGCGCTCGGCATAGAACGCGGCCATCGCCTCGAATCCATTTTCGGCTTCCTCCAAGCCCAGATGCATAGAGCCCATCACCACCCGATTCGGCAGGGTCAACGGCCCCACCTGCAGCGGTTCGAACAGTCTGCGGAAGGCGGTCATCGATCTCGTCCTTTTGCTAGCGGCTATGCGATGTCTCGCTGGGAAGACTAGCTTTTGTGCAACTTGTTGCACAAGTGGTGCGAGGCAGCGCATGAGTAAAGTTGGCGGCGCAATATGTCACACGAGCATCAACGGAGGTCCGCAATCGATGTCGCTGAGGTGCGCGATCCTGACGGCGCTCGTGGAGCGCCCTTCCACAGGCAAGGAGCTGACACGACGCTTCGACTCGTCCATCGGCTACTTCTGGCATGCCACCCACCAGCAGATTTATCGTGAACTCGGGAACATGACCGGTGACGGTCTCATCCAGCCGCATGTGAGCCAGGTGAAAGGTAGGGGCGCACCTCGCACATACGAGATCACCGAAACAGGTGTGCGATATCTACGAGAATGGGTTGGCACCGGGCAAGAGCCGGTGCCCCTCAGGGATCCGCTCCTCGTACGCATGCGCGCCGCCGCCGTGCTCGGTGACATCGACCTGACCGACGACATTCAACAGCATTTGGACTATCACCGGTCCCTTCTCCAGACGTACCGCGATATCGAGAATCGCGACTTCAACGGCCCACTCACGACGCGCCGACAACGACTCCAGCACCTGATCCTGCAGGCAGGCATCGACAGTGAACTGTCCTGGACCGAATGGTGCGCGAAGGCGGCAGAGAAACTGGCGACTGAGCGGGCCGAGCGGCATCGTCGCTGATCCTGACCGACGCCGCGGATCGGTTGCCCGCTTCTGCACTGATGTTGGCGCACCGGTACCAGTGACGGGCGCGCTCGTTCTATCAGAGCCCGCTCACCGGTTCCTAGGTTGGCAGTGTCCGACACACAACCCGGCGTGAAGAGGAAAAGCACATGAATCGCGAAGACATCGAATTCCAGGGTGAAGGCGACGTCACCCTCCGCGGCTGGTTCTACCCGGCGCAGAACACCACCACCCCGGCACCGGTCATCGTCCTGACACACGGCATGTCCGCCGTCAAGGAAATGTACCTCGACGACTACGCCAGCGTCTTCGCCGAAGCCGGCCTAAACGCGCTCGTCTACGACCACCGCAATTTCGGTGACAGCGACGGAACTCCCCGCCAAGAACTCGACCCCGTCCTGCAGTACCGGGACTATCGGAACGCGATCAGCTACGCCACCACCCGCCCCGAGGTCGACGCGAACCGGGTCGGCGTCTGGGGCTCGAGCTTCTCCGGTGGAATCGGTCTGATGGTCGCGGCGATCGACAAAAGAGTGAAGGCGGTCGTCGCCCAGGTACCCATGATCTCGGGTCCAGCCACCTTGGACCGACTGATCCGCCCCGACTTTCTGCCCCACGTCCGTGGAAACTTCGACGCCGACCGTCTCAACCGGTTCGCCGGCGGTGAGCCCGCGATGCTCCCGGCCGTCTCCCCCGACCCGATGGGACAGGCCGCGATGCCCCAGCCCGACGCCTACGAATGGTTCACCAAGGTATCGGCGGACCGGGCTCCGAACTGGAAGAACGAAATGACCGCGCGGAGCCTGGAGATGGCCGGCGAATTCGACCCCGGCAGCTTCATCAGCCAGATCTCCCCCACCCCACTGCTGATGATCATCGCCGACGAGGACGCCTGTACGCCTTACGCTCTCGCATTCGACGCCTACGAACGCGCCCGCGAACCCAAACAGCTCGTCGTCACCCACGGCGGACACTTCGACTTCTACGAAGGCCCCGGCTTTGACCAGGTCTCCGGCGCCGCACGCGACCACTTCGTCACCCACCTACGCGCCTGACCGATGCGTGGCTTCCAGGCGACAGCCTGGAAGCCACGGCTGCGTCCCGTAGCCACAAGGACCTGTCCGATCAGGGCCGGTACAAGGACCTGTCACTTCCGTACCACCACCGGACGCGTTGGTTCTATCCACCGGCAACCGCATCTTTCTACCGTGAAGTGTCGACGCTGCCCACCACCGCGGCCACTGACCGACCACTGCAACTGGAGGTTTCCCTATGACTACTGACACCAACGCTCCCGCGGTCCCGATCCGCGCGACGGTCTTCGTCAGCCGCTGGCCCAACGTCCCGGCCGCGGAGTTCCCCGGCATCCCGGACGGCACCTTCTCCCCCACCACCGCCATCCTGATCAGCGGCGCAACCGAAATCGTCCTCATCGACGCGCTCTACCTCAAGGACGACGTCCAGGACCTCGGCGACCTGATCGAGCGGACCGGCAAGAAACTCACCACGATCTACATCACCCACGACCACCAGGACCACTACCTGGGCATCGGACCGCTCAAGGAGCGGTTCCCGGACGTCAAATGCGTGGCATTGCCGCACGTGATCGAGTCCATGAAAGAAACCATGGACATTCAGACCATGCAGTGGAATTTGCTGTTCGGCGACGCCTGCATCCCGGCCGGTCCGCTTCCGGAACCCCTCGAAGGTCACACCCTGTATGTCGACGGCTCCCCGCTGAACATCATCGAGGTGAAGCAGGCCGACGTCCACCCCACGACCATCGTGCACATCCCCGAGATCGACACCGTCATCGCCGGTGATTCCATCTACAACGAGATCTACCCGATGCTCGGCCTGTCGACTCCCTCCGAATGGCAGGACTGGCTCGACACCGTCGATGTCGTGGAAAAGCTTCAGCCGAAGATGATCGTGTGCGGACACCGCAGGCCCGACGGCGACGACTACGCCGTCGAGACCATGATCGCCCAAACCCGTTCCTACATCCAGGACTTCATCGCCGCCTTCCCGACCGCGAAGGACGCCGACGACCTCGTCGCCACCATGTCCGCGAAATACCCCAATCACGCCAACCTCTGGACCCTGCAGTTCTCCGCCATCAACGCGATCGCGGCCCGCGACGGCGCGTAATAACACAAACACCACGCCCCGACCGGGGTCAGAGTGCCCTTCTTCAGGATCCACACGACCCAGGAGGACCAATGTCACCCGCCATCACCCCAAACCATTCCGTCACGCACAACGACAGCGACAACCTGGCCGCGCCTGTGCCGGTGGTGTCATGATGGCGGCCCTCTCGCACAGGCTCGGCGCCCTCGTGCACCATGGCGCGGAGCCCGAAGTCGGGGCCGACACCACCGTGCTTCGATCGGTGTCGTCCGGACCTGAAGTTTCCCGCAGTACCTGGATCGGGCGTGCTGTAGTGGTATTGGTATTGATCCCACTCGGCGTTTTCTATCTCGGCCCTAGAATCTACGATCTCACCGCAACGCCTGGGCGCCTGCAACAGTCTGTCGAAGCGGCAGACCGCTACAACCCGTCCCTGACTCGGCTCGTCGAGCACGAGCGCGTGACAGTGAGTGCCTTCGCGGCACTGGACAGGGTGCGTGAGTGCCTGACCGATGTTCTCGGCATGGGCGAAGCGGTGTCAGTTGAGCTCAGCACCCTCGTCGGAACAATTTCGGTAGATCTACAGAAAATTCTCGACCATACCGGCGTCGACGTCGCCGTTCTGGTCGGTTCACTCGAATCCCTCAGCACTCGCGTCGGCGCATTGCAGGCACCGGCGAACGGTGCAGCCACGGCCTTGTCGGATAATCGCGCGACGATGTCGGCCATCCTGGACGACGTGCGTGTGACGGCCGGCCAGGTGCACGACACCCGTCTTTCCGTGGAGTCCGCAGCCGCCGATCTGTCCGGAAGGTAAGTAACTGATGGTGTTTTTCGGACGACCTGGTGGACCGGCCAGAACGGTTCTCGCACTAATAGCCGTCGCCGTACTCGGCCTGTTTTCCATCGTGATCTTCAACCTGAACAGGAGCCTGGACAACCAGCAACGAGTCAACGCGACCAGTGTCGGAATTTCCGAGAGCTTCCTCGATGTCAACGATCAGCTCACCGCGGAGCTCGGAGAACTGACCCAGCTGACCGGGACTGTGGAGTCGGCGCTCGAATCCATCAGGGCGTTAGGGCCACTCCTGGCGGAACTGCATCACGCCATCACGCCGGTTGCCGGCTCTCTGTCGAGCACCGCTCGAGGCGCCCAGATCACCAGTGAGCAACTTGCCGTGATTGCGCACATCCTCGGTGAGGTCCACAACGTCATCCTTCCCCTGGTGGACTCCGCTCAGGCGTTCGGTCAGCAGGGCGAAGATTTGTTGGCGGTGATCGAGGGATTGATCGCCGACTTACAGAGTGCGGTTGAATCCGCGGCGACGATCAATCAGATGCTTCCATTGCCGGGCTGAATACCGACCGGCCCGCCACCCCTGCCTCTCGACCGACTGGACGTGACATGCGACGTAAAGACCGAAGACCGAATGGTCCTGCCGACCTGACCGCACCACGAAGTGCCGTGTTGCCCTCGGCTGGCCCGCAATCAGAGGGGTTCGCGGTCACTCGCCCTGTCACCAGGTACTCGATTGCCACCGAATGGCTGGGCCGACTAGCGGCGGTCATGTCTGCCGTGCTGCTCGTGCTCGTACTGAACGCAATCTCCGAGGGGCTGGCGGTTCGGCAAAGCACCCGCGCCATCGTGGACAACTTCGGGCAGGCCAATCAGTACTTCGACGAGCGGGCCGATCTGGCCGCGCCTTCCCGTGTGCGGAGCGAGCTTGCAGACCTCAGAACAGTTCTTGCCGAGCTGAATTCGGCGACGGCCGTGGACGTTGATCTGCTGGCCGCAATGCTGCCCGACATGCATACGTTGGTTGCTGCCGGTCACAACGACGTCACTATCGCCCACCAGCTCCATGGCATTTCCTCGTCGCTTCAAGGCGCGGCCGGATCGCTACACGCCATCTCCGCCGACGCGGACGTGGCGGTGGTCAAGGTGAACGATCGGCTTCTGGCTGCACTGCAACTGGCCGATCAGCTCAACGCCGAACTCGAGCGTACGACGGTCAAACTCGCGCCGCTTCCGGCGCAGGGAAATCTGATCCCCGCACCGACGGGAGGGAAGTAATGGTGGGCAGTCGAACTTTCGCCGCGGTTGTGCTGGTACTCGGTGTGGCGCCCGCCATCGGCTTGTGCGCAATCAACGGCTTCTTTCCCACGTTCCGTGATATCAGCGACCCTCTCGGTCGGCCGTCGGCCTTGAGCGTGCAGATTATCGATTCGGCCCAACGACTCGACGAACTGACCGTCGAACTGGAACCGAAGCACGCGCAGCTGGCGGCGGACATCCAGGTTCTCGGACCCATGTCGAACGACCTGGCCGTGTTGGTCGGCCGGAGTGTCGAACTGTCACCGTTGTCAGCGACTTTGGAGGGCAATGCATCGAAGGTCGCGGACATCTCGGCGCCATTGCCGAACGTGGTGACGAGCGTTACCGCGCGTTCCGACGAGGCCGGCGCCACCGTCGACGGACTGTCGACGGCGGTCGGTTCCGTCGCGACCGAGCTGCAGGGAATCCACGACGGTTTGACCACAATGCAACTCACTCTTCTCGCGCTCGGCCCGAAGATGTCGGGGATCGCCTCGACGCTGGCGACGATCCAGGAAGAAGCTGAGCATGTTCGGGAGTTCGGTCCGCTCCTCGCAGTGGTAGGCCCTCCGTTCAACAGTCTCGGTATCCCGTCCTTGGGTTTCGAGGCACCACCGTTACCGCCGCTGCCTCTTCCCTGAGCATCCGGATACCCTTTCTTCGTTCGACGGAGTGAACATGCAGATGCACATGCAGAAAAGATTTCGGTTGTCCTGGGCGATCACCTTGGCATTCACCATTGCGGTGTTGAGCGGCTTGTTGATCCTCACGAGAGACCTGGGCATCACGAACGACACGTTCAAAAACGGTGTCGTGCAGGCGCAAGAGCTCGACGCGACGACCGATGCCGCGCTCGACGGGGCGCATCAATTGCCACCCGCAGCCGAGGCGGCGCGGCAAGGGCTGCCGGAGGTGGTCGGCGTCATCGATTCCCTCACCCGGGCGAATCAGGTGCTGGGCACTCTCAGTGACCAACTCGGCACCCTCGGTACCACGCTGACCGAGGCTGACGCCCCTTTGGCGGGCACAATTTCTGCCGGTCGGGGGGCAGGCGGAGAGGCCGGTGCGGCCGGTGTGCCGCTCGGCGGGATAGCGGCAACCCTGGATGATGCGAACGTCAACGCGCAGGCTCTCGGCCAGAAACTGGATGAGACGCTCACCCTGTCGCAGACGATCGACCAGAAACTACGCGTCGCGTTGCTGCTGCCGAAAGTCGGCAACTGACAGAAATGAGATCACCGTGGGGTCATGCTGTGGGCTGCGGTGACCTCGAAGACGACCTGGCATCGTGGATGCCCGTTTGTTGCCCCGATGCTCGACCACAATCCCATTTGCCTGCCAGGCGGCGATATCCTGAAGTCACATTCTCCTCGAGATGAGGCAAGTTGCCTCATCGAGGATGGGATCGTCCAGGTCCTGTTCTCGCTCTGCGGGGAGACGGTGAGGACACTCCGATGGCCGCAGGTGATCCGCTCGAGACCCAGCGCGGCGTGGCCCACACGGTCACGGCGGAGTTGAGCGCTGCGGGATTCGAGGACGCCCACGAAATCGGCCGGGGCGGGTTCGGTGTGGTCTACCGGTGTGTGCAACCGGCGCTGGACCGCATTGTGGCGGTGAAGGTCCTCGCCGCGGACCTGGACGAGGAGAACCGGGCGCGGTTCTTCCGGGAACAGCGGGCGATGGGCCGCCTCACCGGACATCCTCACATTGTGAGCGCACTCCACGTCGGTGCCACCGACAGCGGTCGCCCCTACATCGTGATGCCCTACCACTCGCAGGATTCGCTCGACGCCCGGATCCGCCGTCACGGTCCACTGCCCTTGGAGGAAGCACTCAGGCTCGGGGTGAAGATAGCCGGAGCGCTCGAGACGGCACACCGTCTCGGCGTCCTGCACAGGGACCTCAAACCCGGAAACATCCTGCTCAGCGACTACGGGGAGCCGGCGCTGACCGATTTCGGCATCGCCCATATCGCCGGCGGATTCGAGACCGCCACCGGCACCGTGACAGGGTCACCGGCTTTCACCGCACCCGAGGTACTCAGCGGCGAACCTCCGACTGAGGCCTCCGATATCTACGGTCTCGGTGCGACAGTGTTCTGCGCCATCACCGGTCACGCGGCGTTCGAGCGCCACAGCGGTGAGCATGTGGTCGCTCACTTCCTCCGAATCACCACCCAGCCGGTTCCGGACCTGCGCGAGCACGGCGTTCCCGACGACGTATCGGAGATAGTCGACCGCGCCATGGCCGCCGATCCGGGGCAGCGTCCTGCCACCGCCGCCGACTTCGGCGACGAACTACGGCGGGTCCAGCTCCACCATGGCTTCCCCGTCGACGAGATGGCCCTGTCCGGCGAACCGGACGCCCGCCGACGCGATCCGGATCCGGCGCGCGCCCGCCCGAGGTCCACGGCGACTCCACCACCTACTCCATCGATGGCACCCGCCGTGAGGACTCCGGTGAGTAATCTGCCGCTCGAGCTCACCAGCTTCGTGGGCCGCCGCCATGATTCGACCGAGGCGAAACAGCTGCTGTCGTCCGCTCGTCTGGTGACGTTGACCGGGATCGGTGGTGTCGGGAAAACGCGTCTGGCGCTTCGGCTGGCTGCCGATGTCCGGCGGAGCTTCGGTGACGGAGTCTGGTTGGTCGAACTGGGCGAGTTGCGGGATGGGTCACTCCTGACGGACACGGTTGCCGCGGCCCTGGGGCTGCGGGATCAGCCCGCGCGACAGCTCGACGACGTGGTGGCGGAGTTCCTCGCCTCCAGGCACCTTTTGCTTGTACTGGACAACTGCGAACAGGTGGTGGAGGCGGTCGCGGCATCCGCCGAGATGCTGTTGCGCACCTGTCCGCAGCTGCGGATCTTGGCCACGAGCCGCGAACCCTTGGGTATCGGCGGGGAGGCGGTGCTGCGGGTTCCCCCGCTGAGGGTCCCGGCCCCAGACCAGGAGCCCTCGCTGCGGGCGCTGACCGGGTACGACGCGGTGGCGTTATTCGTACAGCGCGCCGCGGCCGCCGTGCCCGGATTCGAACTCACCGACGACAACCGGATGGCGGTGGTCCGAATCTGCCACCAACTCGACGGCCTACCGTTGCCGATCGAGCTGGCGGCGGCACGGTTGCGGGCGATGTCGCCCGAGCAGATCCTGCAGCGGCTGACCGACCGGTACACGCTGCTGACTCTCGGCAATCGCGCTGCACCGACGCGCCAGCAGACCCTGCGGCTGTCCATCGACTGGAGTCATGAGCTCTGTACGACTCGGGAACAGCAGCTGTGGGCCGAGCTGTCGGTGTTCGCGGGAAGTTTCGAACTGGATGCTGCCGAGGCGGTCTGCGGGGAGGACTTGACCCCGGAGGAGTTGCTCGACACAGTGACGGCATTGGTCGACAAGTCGATCCTGATCCGGGAAGACGCCGGCTCGGCGGTGCGGTTCCGGATGCTCGAGACCCTGCGCGAGTACGGCAAGGAAAAGGCCGAGCAGACCGGTTTCCATTCGATATTGCGACGACGGCACCGCGATTGGTATCAGCGTTTGGTGTTGCAGGTGGAGGCCGAGTGGATCAGTCCGCAGCAGCTGGAGTGGATAGCGCGGCTCGAGAGGGAACAGTCGAATTTGCGTGAGGCGATGGAATTCTGCCTGTTGGAGGAACCCGGCACCGGCGCCGAGGACGGTCTCCGGATAGCGGCGGCCCTGTTCCCGTTCTGGCTCTCCCGCGGACTGTTCCGGGAGGGACGGCACTGGCTCGACCGCGCCCTGGCGCATAACTCCGAGCAACCGACCGCTTCACGAGTAGGGGCGCTGTACGCCGCCAGCGTGTTCGCGGGCGTTCAGGGTGACCTTCCGGCCTCGAGGACTCTGGTGGATGAAGCGCAGGCTCTGATCCCCCAGATAACCGACCCGCTGGTCCGCGCCCGCGTCACCCATGCAGACGGTCTTCTTGGCCTCGTCAGCGGCGACCTACCCCACGCCTGCACGCGTATGGAGGAAGCCCTGGAGGTATTCGGCGACCGCGGCGACCTGTCATTGCGGGTGTGGGCGCTGATGATGCTCGGGTTGGTGTACGAATTGCAGGGAGATGTTCCGCGGGCGATCGAGTGCCATCAGAAGGTTCTGGACATCACAAAAGCACACGGTGAATCGGTATACCGGTCGTACTCCCTGTGGGCGCTGGGAGTGGCGGCCTTGCAGCAAGGCGATCGCGGTCAGGCGGCGGAACTGCTAGAACAGTGCTTGCGGCTGAGCCGGTTGGTGGACGATCCATTCACTGCCTCGATGACCCTGGAGGCTCTGGCGTGGATCGCCGGCACCGAGGACCGCGCACGACGCGCCGCCATCCTGATGGGGGCCGCAGAGGCGCTGGGCCGTGCCCTGGGAAGCACCTCGGTGCTGTTCCCCACCTTGCTCGTACGCCACGAGGACTGCGAACGGCTCACTCGCACCTCACTGGGTGAGCGGGCATTCGAGGCGGCCAGACGGGAAGGTGCGCTCATGGGTTTCGAGGGAGCGGTCGCCTACGCCCTCGGCGAGCGCACCGAGGCCACGACACAGCCCGCCGGTAGCAGTGCGACGGGCCTGACCAAGCGGGAGCAAGAGGTCGCAGAGCTGGTAACGCAGGGCCTCACCAACAAGGCCATCGCCGCCAAGCTGGTGATATCGCCGCGCACCGCGCAGGGCCATGTGGAACACATTCTGACCAAGCTCGGGTTCACCTCACGAACACAGATCGCGGGTTGGGTCCTGGAGCACGCGCAGGACAAGCGCGGCTGACCGGTACGGCGTCGCCGTTCTGGCCAGCACGCCGCGTGCAGCTTCTTGTAACCTCGTTCCCAGGCCCCTCATACGGGGCGATGCGAACTGGGGAAGGTGGACGCGGATGCCGAGCCCCGACAAGGAGGCCACTGTTCGGTTGACGTCCGAACAAATCATCGAGCGGCTGGTCGACGCGGCGACGACTCTGCTCGCAGAGGCGGGCCCATCCGAGATCAAAGCACGGTCGGTCGCTGAAGCGGCGCAGGTGTCCACGATGTCCGTCTATTACCATCTCGGGGGCCTGCCTGAGCTGCTTCAGGCCGTAGTCGACAGAGGCTTCCGAGATCTCGCCCTTGCCTTCGAGTCGGTACCCGCCAGCGACGATCCCGCCGCGGATCTCTTCGGTATTGCGTTGGCCTGCCGACAACTGGCCCAGGCCAATCCGCATCTCTACGACCTGATGTTCGGCCTCGCGACGCGCCGTGGATACCGTCAGCTCAGACCAGCCCGCTCGGGTGCCGCTGCCCAGTCCGAGGCGTTTCGGACTGCGTATTCGCTTCTGGTCGGCCGATGTGCCCGATTCGTAGGAAGCGGCCGCATCCGCGGCGGCGAGAATCCGGAAGTGATCGCCACGCAGCTCTGGAGCTGCGTGCACGGATTCGTCACCCTGGAGTTGGGCGGTCACTTCGCCCAGTTCCCTGATCCGGTCGCTCAGGTCCTGCAACCGACAATGGTGAACTTGCTGGTGGGACTGGGCGATACCGCGGAGTCGGCACAGTCTTCGCTTGTGAATGCACTCCTCGCGAATTCGCGCGAGTCGGACCGCAGCGCCGCGGATCCACAGGCGAGAGGGTAACCAGCAGCAGAACCGTGATCAACTGCGTGAGCGTCCAGTGCTTGCCGCTCCGGTCCGATTCAGCTGGCCAAGTCATCAATTGTCGACGTAGAGTGCGGGTTCAGGGTGTCCGTTTCCGCCTGCATCTCGACACTGGCAATGCCGAAGCACTCCCGATAGTCGCTGGGCGACATCGACAGGAACTTTCGGAACTCGCGACCGAAATGGCTTGCGTCGTAAAACCCCCAGCGGTGGGCAATAGACCCGATCGGAATGTCAGTGGCGACCACGTCGCGGCGTGCGCTGGCGAGTCTCTGCATGCGTACAACCGACCCGACGGTGTCGCCCGTGAGGGAGAAGGCGCGATGGACCGTGCGGCTCGAGACGTTGAACGCTCTGGCCATGTCAGCGACGCGGATCGGGCCGCTCCGAAGGTGCTGCTTGATCCACTGATCGAGCTGTGATCGGAGGGCGGGCAGGAGCGTAGGACCGTCGCATGCCGCACGGGTGCTGCTCCGGATCACCCCGGCCACCAGCGTGAGCAGCGCCTCTCGGGCCGCCTCTGCGTCTGCGGCGTCCATGGACGACACGTGCGAACCCATGCTTTCTACGAAACCGATCAGGACTCGCGCCAGCGGGCGGGATTGATCGAGCATCACACAATCGGGGATCGAACCGCCGGTGTCGTATGACGCCAGTGCGGACAGGGGGATGATTACACTGCGTTTCCGGAGGCCGGGCGATACGGTGGAGTTGTACGCCACTCGACCCGTCGAGATGAGGCCGGTTCCAGGTTCGATGCGAGCGGAACCCGATTGCAGTTCGAAGTGTTGAGTACCGGAGGATGCTGTGAGCAGCATCAGCACCTCGGTGTCCGACGTTTCGATCAATCGCTTCGTGCGACTCACTTTCAGTGCGGGGCAATCCCACTTAGTGACTTTGATGTCGCTGAGATCGAGAGATCGTAGTAATCCGTGGCCTTCGCCCTCTGCGTCGGACGAAATATCGATTCCCATCGGCACGAGCCGCCCCGCCATCGCGTTCTCCCAAGCCGACCGGCGGTCCCGACGCTCGACTTGGCGGAGGTCGAGCGTCGGGACCGAGTCGTCTTTCATGACGCTGTGCTTCAGCGGCCTCGAACGAGGAGGTCGGTCCGTCCAGCGTTCTTCAGCAGCATGACGCACTTCCGAAACAGCTGTATGGCCGCCGGAAAGGCTCTGAGCGAGCTCGGCATACCCCGGACGGTCATTGGGCCTGCGGTCACACGACCGAGAAGTTCCGGCGCTGCGTGGAGTAGACATGTGATCGATTCCAATCCTGATGGCCGTGGCGCGACCGGACGGCAACGAGGTTGCTCGCAGTCCATAATGAAAGTTGTAACGAAGTTAGGAACACGCTACGCGGTGGACTTTCCTGTGGCAAGGGTCACATTGATGTGCCAATTTCGCGAGTCTCCTGCAGGTCGCGCGACGTGCAGCAGAACACCGCGACGTCCGTCGCCATCGTCAACCGCGCCGACTGAGCGCGGATGCGCCAGCATAGACCGAAGCCACTCCTGCACAGCGGTTTGCGAGGCGTCAGCTGCCTCCCGCCGGCTCGGCGTGACCATGGCCGACCGCAAGTGCATGCATGAGACCTACGACTACCATTCCTGAACTCGCGACCCGAAATAGCTGGCGGCAATCATCCTCAACGGTGGGAATGGAACGTCCGTGGCGACCACATCGCGGCGTGCACGGCCCGCCGGTCTCGACGCTCGACCTGGCGGAGGTCGAGCGTCGAGACCCAGTCGTCTTTCACGATGTTGCGTTCTATCGTTCAGGCGGCGTCACTTAACGAGCAGGTCCGTCCGTCCATCTTTCTTCAGCAGCTCGATGTAAGTCGGGAAAAGCTTCGTTTGCGCGTTAATCGCTTTGGCCACGATTTTCATGTTCCCTTCCATGCCGATGTCGCCCCTCATCACAGCCATGGTCAGATTGAGGTCGCCCTGCCAGAAGCGGTTCGCATATTCGCCGGTCATCCGGAAGGTGCAATCTGCGTTGCCGTCCGCTGCGCCGGGAACGGCGGTCAGGTTCGGCATGTCGATGATCATGGAGCCGTCGGGTTCGGTGGTGAGGATCTCGAAGACACCCGGGATGTTCGAGAGCTTCTCGAGGAGGATCGGGTCGCTCTTAGCCTGTTCGAAAGCCAAGCCGATGTACTTGTATAGTTCCTCGGCGGTCGGTGTTGCGGACATCTGTTGGTTGTTCCTCTCGTGACGGCCGTGGCACGACCGGGGCGGCAACAAAGTTGCCCCTCCTTTAAAGCGGGCACTGTGACGAACCAAAGTATGTGGTCTGTGTCGCAACTTAGGCTACGAGCGGAACGTGGTGCTCAATAGGACCAGGACGCCCGGTGGCGGTATTCCCACGCCACGCCAGCCAGTTGCTTTGGCGACAACTTCCAGGAGACGATCTCGAGGGTGTTTGCACCCTATTTCTTCCTTCGGGAGTGTGAAATAACCTCCATGACAACGGTTCCGGATATCTTAGTGGTCTGATTCGTTAATTCGTCGGGGGTTGTTGCCAGGCGGTCGGGTCGGCGA
>NZ_JASHKU010000002.1:2500-169929 GCF_030056875.1 Rhodococcus sp. IEGM 1351
AGTCGTCATTTCGGCGGCGAGCCGGCGCTGCGCCTCCCGTGCATGCGGCCGCTCGGCCGTCGCCGTCTCCAGTTCCGCCAACTCCTCGGCCGTGAGGAAGGTGAACCACCGCAGGTACTTGATGACGTCGGCGTCGCCGGTGTTCACGAAGTACTGGTACCACGCGTAGGGGCTCGTCATCTCCGGGTCGAGCCACAGGCTTCCGCCTCCGGTCGACTTCCCGAACTTCTTGCCGTCCGCCGACGTGACGAGCGGGACGGTCAGACCGTGCACCGACTCGGCGTCGATGCGACGGTTCAATTCGACGCCGGCGATGATGTTGCCCCACTGGTCGGATCCGCCGACCTGCAGCGAGCAGCCGTGACTGCGCCGCAGGTGCAGGTAGTCGTTGGCCTGGAGCAGCATGTAGCTGAACTCGGTGTAGGACATGCCGTCGGATTCGAGGCGCCGCTTGACGGTGTCTCTCGCGAGCATCACGTTGACGGAGAAGTGCTTGCCCACGTCGCGCAGGAAGTCGATGGCCGACAGCTTGCCGGTCCAGTTCATGTTGTTCTCGATGATCGCGCCGCTCGGCGAGTCGTCGAAGTCGACGAAACGTTCGAGCTGACCCCGGATCCGATCGGCCCATTCGGCCACGGTGTCGGCGGAGTTCATCGTCCGCTCACCGACGTCGCGGGGATCGCCGATCAGACCCGTCGCTCCACCGGCCAGCACGACGGGGCGGTTGCCCGCACGCTGGAATCGCTTCAGTGCGAGCAGGGGCACGAGATGGCCGGCGTGCAAACTCGGCCCGGTCGGATCGAAACCGGCATAGAGCGTGACCGGTCCGGCGTCGAGATCACGACGCAGCGCGTCCAGATCGGTTGATTGGGCGATGAGCCCGCGCCAGGTCAGTTCATCGATGATGTTCTCAGTCACGGGTCCGATCATCCCATCTGCTCGTCGGCGGGCATCGCACGCGGGCTCCTCCGGTACACGGAGACGGCCGGCGACTCCGGAATC
This sequence comes from Rhodococcus sp. IEGM 1351, assembly GCF_030056875.1. Taxonomy (NCBI): domain Bacteria; kingdom Bacillati; phylum Actinomycetota; class Actinomycetes; order Mycobacteriales; family Nocardiaceae; genus Rhodococcus; species Rhodococcus sp. IEGM 1351. The sequence continues at coordinate 3,503 of NZ_JASHKU010000002.1, forward strand.
CAGAAGCGCCACGGCCGGTCCGCGGCCGCGCTGACGCCGACCCGGGGGCCACTCGCCCATCCGTCCGACTCCGCGACCTCCAGCCGAACCGGCGAATCGTGCTCGAACAACGCCGCACCGTTCTCCGCGAGGGTCACGCCGGTCGCGGACCCCAGGTTGCCGGGACCGCGCGCCCAATCCGCAGGTCGCGTGACGCGGGGCCGGCGCGCCTGAACCGTGGCGCAGCCGTCGAGCACTTCGCCCGCCCGGAGAAGCACCCCGCCCGCGCTTCCGACCGGCCCGTACGACACGTTCATGCAGAAGTGCATCCCGTAGCTGCGGTAGACGTACAGGTGCCCGGCCGGGCCGAACATCACCTCATTGCGCGGCGTCCTCCCTCGGTACGAGTGCGATGCCGGATCGGGCCACGGGCCGTCCTTCTCCCCGCCGTACGCCTCCACTTCGACGATGCGGATGCGGACGTCTCCGACGATCAGCGTGGATCCGAGAACGATTCGCGCGGCGTCGACGGGGTCCGCCCGGTCAAGTCGATCGATGGTCACGTCCCGATTCTCCACAACCGTTGACTCGCCACCCCGTCGGTCGCATAATTCATCAAGCAATGAATTCACCCAGTGATGAATTGAGGCCCGCCATGACCGGCAGCCCGGTGATCGACATCCGAGATCTGCACGTGCGAAGAGGCAGGAACGAAGTGCTGCACGGCATCGACGTTCAGGTGCCGAGCGGATCCATCACCGGCCTCCTGGGACCCTCCGGCTGCGGAAAGACCACGCTGATGCGGTGCGTGGTCGGCACGCAGATCGTGGAATCGGGGACGGTCACGGTGCTGGGCGCCCCCGCAGGCTCGGTCTCGTTGCGAAGCCGCATCGGATACGTCACCCAGTCACCCAGCGTGTACGCCGACCTCACGGTCAAGAAGAACGTGGCCTACTTCGCCGCGCTCTACGGCCAACCGTCGGACGCGGTCACCGAAGCCGTCGAGGCGGTGGGTCTGACACGCTTCGCAACCCAGAAGGCGGCGGATCTGTCGGGAGGACAGCTGGGACGGGTCAGCCTCGCCTGCGCGCTGGTGGCACGCCCCGAGGTCCTCGTCCTCGACGAGCCGACCGTCGGCCTGGACCCACTCCTGCGCGTCGAACTGTGGGAACGGTTCGACGCTCTCGCCGACACCGGTACCACCCTGCTCGTGTCGAGCCACGTCATGGACGAGGCCGAACATTGCGCTTCGCTCCTCCTCATGCGCGACGGCTACGTTCTCGCGCAGGTCTCCCCCGGCGAACTCCGGGAGCAGACCGGTGAGGCGAGCCTCGAAGACGCCTTCCTTAACCTCATTCGCGCATCACATGTCGGGAGCGAGAACTGATGAACGTCACGATCTTCGCAGCCACTGCGGGCCGGATCCTCGCGCAACTACGGACGGATCACCGCACCGTCGCCATGATTCTGGTGGTACCCAGTCTGCTGATGGTGTTGCTGTACTTCCTGTATCAGAACGTTCCGGCGCCACCCGGTCAGCTGTCGCTGTTCGAGCGCGTCGCGATCACGATGCTCGGCATCCTGCCGTTCGTCGTGATGTTCCTGGTCACGTCGATCGCGATGCAGCGCGAACGGACGTCGGGAACACTCGAACGCCTGCTCACGACCCCCATGGGCAAACTCGACCTGCTCGGCGGCTACGCTGCCGCGTTCTCCACGGCCGCTGCTGCGCAGGCGGCGCTCGCCTGCGTCGTCTCGTTCGGATTCCTCGGCCTCACCACCGAGGGCAGCGTGACGTGGGTGCTGCTGATCGCCGTGCTGAACGCGATACTCGGCGTCGCCCTCGGCCTATTGTGCAGCGCCTTCGCGCGCACCGAGTTCCAGGCGGTGCAGTTCATGCCGGTGGTCGTGGTGCCCCAGCTCTTCCTGTGCGGTCTGCTCGTTCCGCGAGATCAGCTCCCCACCTGGCTCGAGTGGATCAGCAACGCCCTCCCGCTGAGCTACGCGGTCGAGGCGCTGCAGCAGGTCGCCACCCATCCCGGGGCGACGGGGCTCATGTGGCGCGACCTGGCGGTGGTCGCCGCCTTCGCGCTCCTCGCACTGTCGCTGGGCGCCGCGACTCTGAGGCGTCGCACACCATGACCGGCCCCGCGACACGCGCGGACGCCACCCCGGGTCTGCGCACGGGACGACGCCCGGGCAACCCGGACACACGGTCACGAATCCTGGCGAGTGCACGGAAACTGTTTGCACAGAACGGCTTCGACAAAACCAGCGTGCGCTCCGTGGCCACCGGTGCCGGCGTCGACTCCGCCCTGATCCACCACTACTTCGGAACCAAACGAGATCTGTTCCTCGCCTCGGTCGACATTCCCGTGGATCCGACGCAGGTGATCGCTCCGGTGCTCGACATTCCGACGGGCGAGGTCGGTAGTCACCTCGCCCGGGCCGTCTTCTCCATCTGGGAGTCGCCGCACAAGCCCGCCGTGGTCGCGGCGTTCCGGTCCGCGATGGCGGGAAACGAACCCAATCTCATTCGCACGTTCCTCCTGGAGGTCGTGCTCCGAGACCTCGGACCGCGCGTCGACGAGCCACCGGGAACCGGGATGCTGCGCATGCAGCTGGTGGCATCCCAGATGGCCGGGGTTCTGGTGACGCGGTACATCCTCGAATTCGAGCCACTCGCGTCGCTGCCCGTCGACGACCTCGTCGCGATCGTCGGACCGACGTTGCAGCGCTACCTCACCGGAGCTCTGCCGGTGTGATCGGGCTCGCCCGAGTCCGGTGTGATCAGGCCTCGCCGGCAGCCCGGGCGAGCAGCGTCTCGTGCTCGTCCGCGCCGACGTCCCGGGCCTCGTCGATGAGGAGGACGGGAATCCCGTTCTCGATGGGATACGCCCGTCGCAGTCGAGGGTTGTAGAGCAGCTCGTCGCCGACCAACAGCAGAGGACCCTTGTCCTGTGGGCACGCGAGAATGCCGAGCAACGTCGGATCAATAACCACGGAAGTCCTCTCCAACCGTTCGGGTGAGCAGTGTCAGGTTACCGCGCACCGGCAGGCACCCCGGCCGAGCCGTTCCGAAACTCCGCGGCCACCGCCTTGGTCAGTCGCTTGTACTGCTGCGATTCCGGATCGACGTACCACACACGGGTTCCCGGCTTGGGCAGTCCGGCCGCGCTCAGCGCCTCGGCGTTCGGACGGTACGAGGACCCCAGCGGGATGTCCTCCACCACCTGGAAGATGTCGGGTCGCAGCGCGGGAGGAAGCACCTCGAAGGCGTCGGAGATCTCCGCCAGCCTCGGCGCCCGCCCTTCGCGGAGGGTGAACGCGGCCACGGCCAGTGTCCGGCCGCCGACCTCCACCCCGTAGGCAACCGCGAGGTCGACGCGATCGACGGACACGAGCGCATCGACGATCGGCTGGGTGAACACGGCTCCCCTCGAAGTCGCGATGACGGTCTTCCTGTGGTCGACCAGCCAGAAGTCCCCGTCGGCGTCGCGACGGAAGAGGTTCTCCGTCGGAATCCAGGCGTCGCCCGCGGCAAAGATCCCCCGCATCGCGCCGCCGGACATCTCGGCGTGCACGCCCGCCCTGCCGAGGAGCAGACCGACCTCGTCGTCCTGGCATTCCCGGACGAACCCCTGCTCGTCCTCCAGCAGTCGCCCGGCGATCGGGTCGTAGGCCGCGAGCCGAACCTCCGCGCTCCCCGGGAGGGGGCGCCCCTTTGCCCCGACCTTCGCGCCTGCGACGTTCGCGAGAACCACGTCGCCCTCGGTGGACGCGTAGAACTCGAGGACCTTCGCCGGTGCGAACCGCTCCGTCGTGCGACGCCACAACCCCTGCGGCATTCCGGATCCGATGAAGAGCCGGACGGGGTGACTGCCGTCGAGCGCGAGGTTCTCGGCGTCGAGGATTTCTCGCATCATCGTCCACGTGTAGCTCACCACGGTCACCCCGTAGCGGTGGACTTCCTCGGCGAACCGCTCGGGATCGACTCCGCGTGAGAGCGCGATCCGGGAGCCACCTGCCACGGCACCACCGATCGCGGCCAGTAGGCTCGACGAATGATGCAGGGGTGCAAGGCAATACACGGTGTCGCCACGGTCCAGATCGGCGGCCGAGGCCGTTCCGAACGCCGACAGCGCCCACCGGTAGTTGGTGATCTGTTTCGTCTCCCAGTGGCCGTTGGACTCACTGCAGATGATGAATGCCAGTTCACGAGCGAGACCGGGATCGGGCCGGTACCAGCCCGGCAGTGTCACGGCGGCGGGGTCGATCTTCTCGAGGTCCACGACGTTCGCCGAGGGATCCACGTCGAGGTCGCGCTGGTCGCCACCGCCCAGAACCAGGACCTGCATCCCGGTCGCGATCGCCGCGTCGAGATTCTCCGGGTCGGTGACGATGCGTTCGACACCGTCGATGCGGATCGCGGTGTGGACCTCCCGGCCCGGGGGCAGCAAGACAGCCACGGCACCGAGACGGGACAGCGCCGCGATGGCGGCGAGCGCACTCGGGCGCGTCTGCATCACGACGCCGACGTGAGCGGCGGGACGGACACCGGCCTGGATCAGGCCGCGCACCACGTTGTCGATCCGCTGATTGACCGCCGCGTAGGTATGGACGCGATTGTCGAAGAGGAAGCACTCGCCGCCCGGCGCCTTCCGCCCCTGTTCGGCCAGCAACCGGCTGAGCGAGATCTGGGTGTGGGGCTGCATCTGACCGAGCCGGGCCAGCCGCGGTAGCGCCCGCGTGGCCTCGCCGGACAGCTCCACCGTTCCCCGCAGCGCGCCCGAAGCGAAATCACTGATCCCCTTGCCGACACCGACGCCGACCTCGGCGACCGACGCCACGGTGTGAATGATGCGGTCGCTGATGGAGACTCCGGATTCGCTGCCGAAATGTTCGTCGTAGCGCATGAGCTCGATAGTGGTGGGCCGTGGGCCGAGACCCTCGTTCCACAGCACCCATTTCCCGGTCGTGGGCCACGTGTGGGTCGCCGCAGCCGAACCGACGACGAGGCCGAAATGTCCTGCCCGCAAAGTTGATTCGTACACATTCGCCCGTGGGGCGGCCCGGCGGATACCGCGGACAGCCAACGGCTGACCGATGTCGTCGACTTCCCCGACGAACGCGAGGATGGGGCAGGTCAACTCCGCGAGCGACACCACCTGATCCTTGATCACGAACCCGCCGGTCATCATGCGGTTGTGCACGATGAACTGCTTGAGCAACTCCGCAACAGCCGGACCGGACCACGCCACCCAGCCCTCGGTCGCGAGGAAGCGCCGCTGCTGCTCCCGCGGCAACAACGCTTCCCGGTCGTGCAACTGACGCAGGAAGTCGAGCCTCGACTTCAGTGTCTTTACGGGATCGAGGAGCTGAAAACCGGTGCGCGCCATCCACCCCGACACCGCGAGCCGATTGAAGACGTGGTCCGCGAGGAAGCCGGCAGCGTCGGTGGCGAACCCCGCCGGGATACCGAACGGCAGCCCGGCGAGCGTGTCGACCGGACTGCCGAACGTCACGAGGCCGGCGATGTTGCGACTGCGGCGGTAGGCGGCGGCCTGGTAGGCGAACATGCCGCCCTGCGAGTATCCGGACAAGTAGACGTCACGACCGGTGTGCGCCCGCACCTGGTCGATGATCTCGCTGATCGCGACGATGTGGTCGGCGAGATTCCGATCCCACCCGCCCTCTTCGGAATCCGGCGATCCGAAGTCGACCACCCACGGGTCGATCCCCATCGAGTGCAGGATGCCGACTGCGCCCTGATCGCGGGTCACATCGTAGACGTCGGCCGACATCATCATCGGCGGGACCAGAACGATCGGGGGCCCGGCGTCGGCAGGGTCGGTGTCGGGGAAATACCTGCGGAGCCGATACATCGGTGCGCGTTCGACCACCTCGAACGGCGACGTGGTGAGGTCCGTCTCGAGTCCACCGAGGCGAACTACCTCCAACCCGTTCTGCGCCGTCGCCACCACGCGACGGATCGGGCCCATCACCGTTTCGGTATTCAGTCCCACGAACACTCTCCCAGACTCTCGAACTGTGACGCACGTCTCACTGCCGCCCGCCCTCACCCTACTGCGCTCGACGCGTCACACAGCCCCTAATCCGGGGCGTCCGACACGGGCGTCATCGACACCACTCACGCAGCGACTCGGACAGCTGACGGACCCCGCCCAACTGTTCGGCCACACGGATACCGGCTGTACCGCCGCGGGCGTTACGCGAGGCGATCGAGCCCTCGACGGTGAGCACCTCCCGCACGTCCGGAGTGAGCGCCGGATCGACCCCGGCGAGTTCGTCGTCGGTGAGATCCTCGAGTCCGACGGCCCGCGCCTCGGCAACGCGGACGCACGCCCCCGCCGCCTCGTGCGCGACCCGGAACGGGACGCCCTGACGAACGAGCCACTCGGCGATGTCGGTGGCCAGCGTGAAGCCCGCCGGTGCCAGTTCCGCCATTCGGTCCGTGTGGAATTCGAGAGTGGACACCAGTCCGGTGATCGCCGGGAGCAGCAACTCGAGCTGTGCCACCGAATCGAAGACCGGCTCCTTGTCCTCCTGCAGATCCCGGTTGTACGCGAGCGGCTGCGCCTTCAGGGTGGCCAGCAGACCGGTCAGGTTGCCGATCAGCCGCCCGGACTTTCCGCGGGTGAGCTCGGACACGTCCGGGTTCTTCTTCTGCGGCATGATCGACGAGCCGGTCGACCAGGCGTCGGCGAGCGTGATGTAGCCGAATTCCGGAGTGCTCCAGAGGATGACCTCCTCGGCCATCCGCGACAGGTCGACGCCGATCATCGCGAGCACGAACGCCGCCTCGGCCGCGAAGTCCCGCGACGACGTGGCGTCGATCGAGTTCTCGGCCGACGAATCGAAGGCGAGCTCCGCGGCGATCGCCTCGGGATCGAGTCCGAGTGACGATCCGGCCAGCGCTCCGGACCCGTACGGCGACACGGCCGCCCGCACGTCGAAGTCCCGCAGCCGCTGAACGTCGCGGAGCAACGGGTGCGTGTGTGCCAGCAGGTGGTGCGCGAGCAGCACCGGCTGCGCGGCCTGCAGGTGCGTCTTGCCCGGCATCACCGCGGAGGGGTGCGCCGCGGCCTGCGTCGCGAGTGCGTCGACGACGTCGAGGACACCCGCGGCCACGCGGCGGACGGCGTCCCGCAGCCACATCCGAAACAGCGTCGCCACCTGATCGTTGCGCGAACGCCCGGCGCGCAGGCGTCCCCCGACCTCGGGACCGACCCGATCGATCAGGCCTCGCTCGAGCGCCCCGTGCACGTCCTCGTCGGATTCGCTCGGGACGAACTCGCCGCTCGCGACGTCGGCCGCGAGCCTGCCGAGACCGTCGAGCATCGCCGCCAGGTCGTCGTCAGCCAGCAGGCCGGCCTTGTGCAGCACCCGGGCATGGGCCTGGGACGCGCGCACGTCGTACGGAGCCAGCACCCAGTCGAAGTGGGTGGACTTGCTCAGCGCCGCCATGGCGGCGGCCGGTCCGGACTCGAACCGGCCGCCCCAGAGGGCTCCTTCGTTGGTGCCGTGAGCACTCATACCTAGAGGCCCAGATCGCGCTTCGCCGCGACCTTCGAGGACAGTCCGTGGATCTGCACGAATCCCTTGGCGTAGGACTGGTCGAACGTGTCGCCCTCGTCGTAGGTGGCCAGGTTGAAGTCGTACAGGGACTGGTTGCTGCGGCGGCCGTTGACGATGATCGCACCGCCGTGCAGCACCAGCCGGATGTCGCCGGAGACGCGTTCCTGCGTCTTCTCGATGAACGTGTCCAGCGCGACCTTCAGCGGGGAGAACCAGAGGCCGTCGTACACCAGCTCGCTCCAGCGCTGTTCGGTCTGACGCTTGTAGCGGCCGAGCTCGCGTTCCTGCGTGACGTGCTCGAGTTCCTGGTGGGCGTTGATGAGGACCATGGCTCCCGGAGCCTCGTAGATCTCACGGCTCTTGATGCCGACGAGACGGTCCTCGACGACGTCGAGGCGCCCGACGCCCTGAGCGCCGGCGCGGCGGTTGAGCTCCTGGATCGCTTCGAGGACGCTGACCGGCTTGCCGTCGATCGCGACGGGGCGGCCGGCCTCGAAGCTGATGATCAGCTCGTCCGGGGCCTGCCAGTTGACGGTCGGATCCTGCGTGTAGTCGTAGACGTCCTTGGTCGGCGCGTTCCACAGGTCCTCGAGGAACCCGGTCTCGACGGCGCGGCCCCACACGTTCTGGTCGATCGAGAACGGCGACTTCTTGGAGACGTTGATCGGGATCTCGTTCTCCTCGGCGAACGCGATCGCCTTCTCACGGGTCCACGCGTAGTCGCGGACCGGTGCGATCACGTCGAGGTCGGGAGCGAGCGATCCGAAGCCGACCTCGAACCGGACCTGGTCGTTGCCCTTGCCGGTGCAGCCGTGCGCGACCGTGGTGCCGCCGTGGGCGCGCGCCGCCTCGACGAGGTGCTTGACGATCAGCGGGCGGCTGATGGCCGACACGAGCGGGTAGCGGTCCATGTAGAGGGCGTTGGCCTGGATGGTCGGCAGGCAGTATTCGTCGGCGAACTCGTCGCGCGCATCCACCACGACCGACTCGACCGCACCGCAGTCGAGTGCACGCTGACGCACGACCTCCATGTCCTCGCCGCCCTGGCCGAGATCGATGGCGACAGCAACAACTTCCTTGCCCGTCTCCTTGCCGATCCAGCTGATGGCGACTGAGGTGTCCAGCCCGCCCGAGTAGGCGAGTACGACGCGATCGGCCATGGTCCTTGTGCTCCTTAGGTTGAAGATCTGTAGAGATGATTCAGTTGTCAGGCGAGGGATTCGATCTTGGCCGCGAGTTCCGCCCCGCTCAGCGGCTCGCGTGCCACCACGAGAATGGTGTCATCCCCCGCGATGGTTCCCACGACGTCAGGTAATGATGCCCGATCGAGTGCACTCGCCAGATAGTGCGCTGCCCCCGGGGGAGTTCGCAGCACCGCCATGTTGCCACTGGCATCGGTCGACACCAGTAACTCCCCCAGCAACCGCGACAGCCGGTCGGTTCCGCCGGAGACGCCGCGGACGGGATTTCCGTCCTCGGGCACCACATAGACCCCGGCGCCGCCGTCTGCGGCGCGAAGTTTCACGGCACCCAGTTCTTCGAGGTCTCGCGACAGCGTGGCCTGGGTGGCGTCGATGCCCTCGGCCGCGAGCAGCGCCGCGAGTTCGGTCTGGCTGCGGACAGGGTTGTTCGACAGGATCGCGACGATGCGCGCCTGCCGTCCCGCCCGAGTGGGTGCCGTCGCCGCGTTGGCGGCGCGCTGCGGCTGAGCCGCACCTGCACGCTGCGGCTGAGCCGCACCTGCACGCTGCGGGGGTGCCGCACTCACGGACGGTCCCCGGTTCGCTGCGCCAGCAGCCACACGAGCAGGGCCTTCTGCGCGTGCAGCCGGTTCTCCGCCTCGTCCCAGACGACGCTCTGCGGTCCGTCGAGAACCTCGTCGGTGATCTCCTCCCCGCGGTGGGCGGGCAGGCAGTGCAGGACCACCGCGTCGGCGTCGGCCTTCGCGAGGAGCGCCTCGTTGATCTGGAACGGGCGGAACGGACCGACCCGGTCGAGCCCGTCATTCTCCTGGCCCATCGAGGTCCAGGTGTCGGTGACGAGTGCGTCCGCGCCGACGACCGCCGTCTGCGGGTCACCGCTGAGGGTGATGGTCGCGCCGGTCTCGCCCGCCCGCGCGCGGGCGGCCTCGACCACCCACGGCAGCGGTGCGAACCCCTCGGGGCTGGCGATGGTCACGTCGACGCCTGCGGTCACACCGCCCAGCATCAGCGAGTGCGCCATGTTGTTGGCGCCGTCGCCGAGGTAGGTGAGCTTCAGTCCCTTCAGCGAACCCTTCCGCTCCACGAGCGTCTGCAGGTCGGCCAGGACCTGGCACGGGTGGAACTCGTCGGACAGCGCGTTGACGATCGGGACGTCGGCGCCCGACGCCATCGCCTCGAGCCGCTTCTGCCCGAACGTGCGCCACACCACGGCGTCGACGTACCGCGACAGGACGCGGCCCGTGTCCTGCAGCGTCTCCTCACGGCCGAGCTGGGTGCTGCGCCCGTCGACGACGATCGCGTGACCGCCGAGCTGGGCGATGCCCATCTCGAACGAGAACCGGGTACGCGTCGAATTCTTCTCGAAGATCACGCCGACCCCGCGGGGGCCTTCGAGCGGGCGCTCCGCGAATGGGGCCTTCTTCAGCCTGGCGGCGAGCTCGAGGACCTCGGCCTGCTGTGCAGGGGTGAGGTCGTCGTCCCGGAGAAAGTGTTTCACCACGGTCGTCACTGCTTTCCCGGCTGAGCGGCCGATTGCGCGTTGTCGAGAATCGCGGGCAGCGCCGCGACGAATCCTTCGGCCTGATCGTCCGTGAGGACCAGGGGCGGAGCCAGCCGGACGACGCCCGGTTGTGCGGCGTTGATCAGGTATCCGGCCTCACGCGCGGAGTTCTCCACCGCGGGGGCCACGTCCTGGGTCAGGACGATGCCGAGCAGCAGCCCGGCCCCGCGGACGTGGTCGATCAACGGATGTCCGAGACCTTCGATACCGGCCGACAGCGACTTGCCGAGCGTGTCGGCGCGGGAGATGAGGTCGTCTTCGGCGATCGTCCGCAGCACGGCGAGCGCCGCCGACGCGCAGACGGGGTTCCCGCCGAACGTCGTGCCGTGCTTGCCCGGCCCGAACAGGTCCGCGGCCGCGCCGGTCGCGATGCACGCGCCGATCGGCATCCCGCCACCGAGACCCTTCGCGAGGGTCATGACGTCGGGCACGATCCCGACCGCCTGGTGTGCGTAGAACCAGCCCGTGCGGCCGATCCCGGTCTGCACTTCGTCGAGCACGAGCAGGGCGCCGCGATCGGCGGTGATCTGCCGTGCGCCCGCGAGGTACCCCTCCGGCGGAACGACGACACCGCCTTCACCCATCATCGGCTCCAGGAACACGGCCGCGGTGTCGGCGTCGACGGCGCGGTCGAGTGCGTCGAGATCGCCGTACGGCACGTGCTCGACGCCCGGGGGCATCGGCTCGAACGGCGCGCGCTTGGCGGCCTGGCCGGTGAGCGCGAGAGCACCCATCGTGCGGCCGTGGAAGGAGTTCTCCGCGGCGATGATCTTCGATCGTCCCGTGGCCCGCGCGAGCTTGAACGCCGCCTCGTTGGCCTCCGTGCCGGAATTACACAGGAAGACACGTCCGGGGGCGCCCAGATGGGAGAGCAGCTTCTCGGCCAGTTCGATCGCCGGCTCGCTGGCGTACAGGTTCGACACGTGCCCGAGGATCGACAACTGCGTGGTGACGGCCTCGATGATCGCCGGGTGGGCGTGTCCGAGGATGTTGACGGCGATGCCGGCGAGGAAGTCGACGTACTCCTTGCCGTCGGCGTCGGTCAGCACCGCTCCCTGCCCGCGCGTGAGTGCCACCCGGGGGACGCCGTACGTGTTCATCAGAGCGCCGGACCAGCGCTGCTGGAGTTCCGGGGTTCCGGTCATGAGGCAACTCCCTCGGTAGGTGAAGTCGGGCCGGGCGTGACCATCGTGCCGATGCCCTCGCCGGTGAACAGTTCGAGCAGAACGGAATGGGCGACACGGCCGTCGATGACGTGCGCGGTGGGCACGCCGCCGCGGACCGCGCGCAGGCAGGCCTCCATCTTCGGCACCATGCCGGCGTCGAGGCTGGGCAGCAGTTGCGCGAGCGCGTCCACGTCGATCTCGGTGGCCACCGAATCGCGGTCCGGCCAGTTCGTGTACAGCCCTTCGACATCCGTGAGGACCACGAGCTTCTCGGCGCCGATGGCCTCGGCGAGCGCTGCGGCGGCGGTGTCCGCGTTGATGTTGTGCACCACACCGTCCGAGTCGGGGGCGATGGTGGACACCACGGGAATTCGGCCCGCACGGATCAGATCGAGGACCGCCTCCGGGTTCACCGTCGTGACGTCGCCGACGAGACCGATGTCGGTCGGCGTGCCCTCGACCATCACGGTGCGCTTGGTGGCGGTGAACAGGTGCGCGTCCTCGCCGGAGATGCCGACGGCGTACGGTCCGTGCGCATTGATCAGTCCGACCAGTTCGCGGCCGACCTGACCGAACAGCACCATCCGGACGACGTCCATGACCTCGGGGGTGGTGACGCGGAAGCCGCCCTTGAATTCACCTGTCATGCCGAGCTTTCCGAGCATGGCATTGATCTGGGGGCCGCCGCCGTGCACGACGACCGGCTGAATTCCGACCGTCCGCAGGAACGCCATGTCGGCCGCGAACGCCGTCTTCAACGCGTCGTCGACCATGGCGTTGCCGCCGTACTTCACGACGACGACCTTGTCGCGGAACTGCTGCAGCCACGGCAGCGCCTCCGCCAGGACGTGCGCCTTCTGGTGATCGGTGATGCCGCTGAGTGCCTCGCTGGTCGCTGTCATGACGAATACGCCGAGTTCTCTTCGACATACGCGTGCGAGAGGTCGGTGGTCCGGATGGTCACCGCGTGTTCGCCGAGACCGAGGTCGATGTCGAGGGAGATGTCGATGTCGCTCAGGTCCACGTCCCGCGCACCCGGTGCGCCGACGCCGTCGATGCAGACGGGGGCGCCGTTGAACGACACCGAGATCTTGTCGGGGTCCAGTTCGATCGGCGCGATGCCGATTGCGGCGAGCACCCGGCCCCAGTTGGGGTCGGACCCGAACAGCGCCGTCTTGACGAGGCTGTCCCGCGCCACCGTCCGGGCGCCGATCAAGGCGTCGTCCTCGCTGACGGCGCCGCTGACCGTGACCCGCACCCGCTTGGTGACGCCCTCCGCGTCGGCCATCATCTGATCGGCCAGATCGTCGCAGACGGCCGTCACAGCCGCGTTCAGTTCTTCCTGGGTCGGTGTCACGTTGCTCGCACCGGACGCGAGCAGCAGCACCGTGTCGTTGGTCGACGTGGCGCCGTCGACGTCCAGCCGGTCGAACGTCACCCGGGTGGCCGCCCGCAGCGCGGCGTCGAGTTGTGCGGCGGTCGCGACGGCGTCGGTCGTCACCACGCACAGCATCGTCGCCAGCGCGGGGGCCAGCATGCCCGCGCCCTTCGCCATTCCGCCCACGTTCCACTTGTCCGCATGGTGCAGGGCGGCCTGCTTCGGCACCGTGTCGGTGGTCATGATCGCGTACGCGGCGTCGGTGCCACCCGAGATTCCCCCGGCGAGCTCGTGCACGGCCTCCGTGACACCGGCCAGGACCTTGTCCATGGGCAGGCGGTCGCCGATCAGGCCGGTGGAACACACCGCGACCTCGACGGCGCCGGTCTCGGTTCCCCAGTTGCTCAGCGCGGACGCCACTTCCTCGGCCGTCTTGTGCGCGTCCTGGAACCCGCCTGCACCCGTGCACGCGTTGGCCCCACCGGAATTGAGCACGACGGCGCGCAGCCTGCCCGTGGTGAGCACCTGTTGCGACCACAGCACGGGGGCGGCCTTCACCTTGTTCGCGGTGAAGACGCCCGCCGCTGCAAGCTCGGGTCCCTCGTTGACGACGAGAGCCAGGTCGGCGTTGCCGCTCGCCTTGATACCCGCCTTGATCCCGGCTGCGCGGAAGCCTGCGGGCCCCGACACTCCCTGGGTTCGGACCAGGGTGCCGCCGGCGACCTCCCGGGTCGGATGCGGATCGATCGTGCTGTCACTGCTCACGGGGCAACTCCCACTGTCGAGAGACCGGCGGTCTCGGGTAGTCCAAGCGCAAGATTCATCGATTGCACCGCTCCCCCGGCGGTGCCCTTCGCAAGGTTGTCGATCACCGCGACCACGACGATCTGACCGGCGTCGGCGTCGACCGTCACCGCGATCTGGACCGCGTTCGATCCGACGACGGCACCGGTCTGTGGCAGCACGCCCCGGGGCAGCACGTGCACGAACGGCTCGTCCGCGTAAGCCTTTTCGTAGATCGCGCGCACCTCGTCCTCGGACGCGGTGGTGGCCGCGGTGCACGTGGCGAGGATGCCGCGCGGCATCGGCGCCAGCACGGGGGTGAACGACACGGTGACGCGCTCACCGGCGAGTTCGGAGAGGTTCTGGATGATCTCCGGGGTGTGGCGGTGCACGCCGCCCACACCGTAGGCACGAACCGAACCCATCACCTCGGAGCCGAGCAGATCGGCCTTGGGTGCGCGTCCCGCGCCGGAGGCGCCGGTGACGGCGACGATCGTGACCCGCGGTTCGACGACACCCGCCGCGACCGCCGGAGCCATCGCCAGGCTCGACACCGTCGGGAAGCACCCGGGGACGGCGATGCGGGTGGCGCCGACGAGTTTCTCGCGGGCACCCGGGAGTTCCGGAAGTCCGTACGGCCAGCTGCCCGCGTGCGGGCTCTTGTAGTACCGCTCCCAGTCCTCGGCGTTCGTCAGCCGGAAGTCGGCACCGCAGTCGATGATGACGGTGGACTCGGGCAGCGCCTTCGCGTACTGCGCCGAATTACCGTGCGGCAGACCGAGAAACACCACGTCGTGTCCGGCGAGCGTCTCGACGGTGGTGTCCTCGAGCACTCGGTCGGCGAGGGGAAGCAGGTGCGGATGGTGCGAGCCCAGAGTCGATCCGGCGTTGCCGCCGGCTGTGAGCGCGCCGATGACGAGCGAACCGTCCGCATACGACGGGTGCCCCAGCAGCAGACGCAGCACTTCGCCACCGGCGTATCCGCTCGCGCCGGCGACAGCAATCCTGATCGGTTTTCCCGCGTGCTCAGTCATACGATTGATTATGCATCATCATGCAAGCTAATACACACCGCGGTCTCTGGACGGGCCGCAATCCGTGGTCACTGCTTGCCGAGCGACCGCCGAATCTCGTCGAGCTTGGCCTTACCCGCCTTCTCCCGCTTCTCCCACGCCTCGTCCAGCGACTGCCCCGACGGGCTGTCGTGCGCGAGTTCGGAGGAGCCCATCGCCGTCCCGAACCGTCCCTCGATCCGCTCACGCACCCGGTCGAACGTCGGGACCCCACCCGGCGTGTAGTCCGGCTCGGGCACATCCGGTGCGATGTGGGGCACGACCTCCGCGGTCACCGGATCCTCGGCCGGAATCGCCGCACCCACGTCCACCGCCGCGAGGAGCGCACCGAGGCCCGGGCGACCCGCGGCCACCGCACGCACCACCTGGAGGAACTCGGCGTCGGTCAACTGACTCGCCGCCGCCACGACGTCGCGCACTTCGGTCATCGCACCGCTCCTCACCGTCCCTGGCCCTCCACCCAGGCTACGGGTCAGCTGCGGAGTTCGGCACCCACGGCAGCGGACGCCGCAGCCACCGCGGCGTCGCGGGCGGCGCTCGCCTCGTCCTCGGTCAGGGTGCGGTCGACGCCGCGGAATCGCAGCGCGAACGCCAGCGACTTCCGGCCCTCCCCGACCTGCTCACCTTCGAACACGTCGAACAGCCGGATGTCCTCGAGCAGCTCCCCTCCGCCCGACCGCAGGGCCGCCTGGACCTCGGCGGCGGGTACCGCGGCGTCGACCACGACCGCCACGTCCTGAAGGACCGCGGGGAAGGGCGAGACCTTCGGCGCGGGCAGGTTCTCCACCAGCGGCAGGGCGTCCAGATCGATCTCCACGGCACTCGTCCGCGGGGGAAGTCCGGCGCGCTCGAGCACGGCGGGATGCAACTCGCCCGCGTGTCCGACGACGACACCGTTCACGAGCAGCTCCGCGCCGCGACCCGGGTGCCACGGCAGGTACTGCGTCGCGCGGAACTCCAGTTCGACACCGGCAGCGGCAGCGACCGTCCGGGCGGCGGCGAACGCGTCGGTGGCGTCGGCCGCTCGGCCCGCGCCCCACGGACCGCTCGGCTCACGCTGCCCCGTGAGCACCGCCGCCACGTGCACCGGCTGATCCGGCAACGACTGCAGCAGTGCCGTGATCTGCTCGTCGGTCGGGCGCCGGTCCACCGGCAGCGCCTCGACCGGCTTGGTGTCCGCACCGGGCAGCACGACCTGCGCGATGCCGAACAGCGACAGGTCGCGTTGACCGCGGGAGACGTTGCGGGCGAGGACCTCGAGAAGTCCGGGCAGCAACGTGGTGGGCAGTTCCGGCCGATCGGATTCGAGCGGGTTGAGCACCCTGCTGGTGTTCCTGCGCGGATCCTCGGGATCCAGCCCCCACGTGTCGAAGATCGCCGTGGGCAGGAAGACCGGAGGCAGGATCTCGACGTATCCCGAGAACGCCAGGGCCCGGCCGACGGCGCGCTTGCGGCGCTGCGCCGGAGTCAACCCACGACCCGCGGGGGCTGCGGGCAGCACCGACGGAATCTTCTCGAGTCCCTCGAGGCGCAGCACCTCCTCCACCAGGTCGGCGGGCTGCACCAGATCGGGCCGCCACGATGGCGGGCCGGCGACGAGCTGACCGTGTCCGCTGTCGCTGACCCCGACCTCCACGTTGCAGCCGATCTGCGTGAGCCGGCGTGCAGCGGTGCCGTTGGGGTAGTCGACACCCGCCACGCGGTCGGGGAGGTCGATGTCCATGTGGATGGGCTCGTGCGGGGTGACCTCACCGATGTCGGTGAGCGCCGGATCGACCCGCCCGCCGGCGATGTCGACGAGCAGCGCGGCCGCCCGGTCCAGTGCCGCCACGGGGATCTCGGGGTCGACCACACGCTCGAAACGCTTGCCGGCCTCACTCGACAGCTTGTGCCTGCGCGCGGTCTTGAACACCGCGAGCGGATCCCAGGTGGCCGCCTCGAGCAGGATGTCGGTGGTTTCCGAGCCGACCTCGGTGGACGCGCCACCCATGATCCCGGCCAGCGACAGGACGCCCGAATCGTCGGCGATCACGACGTCCTCGGGGTCGAGGACGCGCTCGGTCTCGTCGAGAGTGGTCAGTTTCTCCCCCGCCACCGCGCGGCGCACGACGAGTTCGCCGCTGATCTTCGCAGCATCGAACGCGTGCAACGGCTGGCCCAGTTCGAGCAGAACGTAGTTGGTGACATCGACGGCCGGCGAGATCGGGCGGACCCCCGACAGCAGCAACCGGCGCTGCAGCCACCACGGGCTGACCGCCTTCGGATCGATACCCGTCACCCGGCGGGCCGCGAAACGCGTCGCCTTCGACTCCGGCTCGACGCGGATCGGCCACGCCTCCCCCTCCGCCGGGTACGGCGCCACCGACGCCGGGTCGGCGAAGTCGAGGTCGAACCCGCACGCCAGTTCACGGGTGAGCCCGCGGACGGAGAAGCAGTAGCCGCGGTCCGGGGTGATGTTGAGTTCGATGACCGTGTCGTGCAGGCCCATCAACTCGTTGGCGTCCGCGCCGGGGAGCGCGGTGCCCGGCTCGAGGACGAGGATGCCCGAGTGGTCCTTGCCGATGCCGAGTTCGGCCACCGAGCAGATCATCCCGTCGGAGACCTGCCCATACGTCTTGCGGGACGCGATGGCGAAACCACCGGGAAGGACTGCGCCGGGGAGTGCGACCACCACGAGGTCGCCTACGTCGAAGTTCCGGGCGCCGCACACGATGCCCTGCGGCTCGGCCGCCCCCACATCGACCTTGCAGAAGCGGATCGGCTTCTTGAACTCGGTGAGCTCGGTGATCTCGAGAACCTTGCCGACCACGAGGGGGCCGTCGACGGGCTCGAGCCGGTCGACTTCCTCGACCTCGAGCCCGACCCGGACGAAACCTGCGTCGAGTTCCTCGGCGGTGACGTCCCAGTCCGGGGTGGCACGCTGCAGGATCTCGGTCAGCCAGGATTGCGCTACTCGCACGTCTGCTCAGCTCTCTCGTTCGTGAAAATGTCGTGACTGTGGTGGACAGGATCCGGGTGACGTGGGGGTCAGCCCTGGACACCGAAGGGCAGTGTGAATCGCACGTCGCCCTCGACGATGTCGCGCATGTCCGGGATCCCGTTCCGGAACTGGAGTGTGCGCTCGAGCCCCATGCCGAACGCGAACCCGGTGTACACGTCGGGGTCGATTCCGGAAGCGCGCAGCACATTCGGGTTGACCATTCCGCAGCCGCCCCACTCGACCCAGCCTGCGCCGCCCTTCTTGTTCGGGAACCAGACGTCCACCTCGGCGGACGGTTCTGTGAACGGGAAGTAGTTCGGGCGCATCCGGGTGCGGGTCTCGGGACCGAACAGTGCGCGGGCGAACGCGTCGAGTGTCCCGCGCAGGTGGGCCATGGTGAGGCCCTTGTCGACGGCGAGTCCCTCCACCTGAGAGAAGACCGGGGTGTGGGTCGCGTCGAGTTCGTCGGTGCGGAACGTCCGCCCCGGGCACACCACGTAGATCGGCACCTCGCGCGAGAGCATCGTGCGCACCTGTACCGGCGACGTGTGCGTGCGGAGCACCTGGCGCGAGCCCTCCGGTGCGATGTGGAACGTGTCCTGCATCGTCCGCGCGGGGTGATCGGGCAGGAAGTTGAGGGCATCGAAGTTGAAGTGCTCGGTCTCCACCTCCGGGCCCTCGGCGACCTCCCAGCCCATCGCCACGAACACGTCCTCGACCTGCTCGGAGATGATGCTGATCGGGTGGCGGGCGCCTACCGGCTGACGCTGCGACGGCAGGGTCACGTCGATGGCCTCGGCCACGAGGACGGCCGCGTCACGCTCGGCGAGCAGGACGGCGCGGCGCTCGTCGAACGCCGCACTGATCCGGGTGCGGGCGACGTTCACGCGCTTGCCTGCGTCGGCCTTCTCCTTGCCCGGGAGGGCTCCGAGTCCGCGGCGGGCGAGGGCGATCGGCGACTTGTCACCCATGTGCTCGACCTTGGCCTTCGCCAGGTCGTCGAGATCCGCCGCCGACGCGAACGCCTTCTCGGCGCTCTCCGCCGCCGCAGTCAGAGCGTCTTCGGTGAGCGCACTCGCATCGACCGCGCCGCCTTCGACCCCCGTGGAGGCAGCGCCCTCTTTTTTAGCCACGACCGGTGCCACTCCTTAAGTTCTTTCAGTCAACACTCTCGACGAAACCGAAACAGCTCGCCGTCAAATCCTATGCGATCCGATTCTCGCCGTTTCAGCTGTCGGTTCGCTTGCGGTTCTGGACCCGCGCGCTCGAATACAGGCAGATCGACGCCGCCGTCGCCAGGTTGAGGCTCTCGGCTCGACCGTGGATCGGAATCCGGACACGATGATCGGCTCGCGCCGAGGTGGCTGCGTCGAGGCCGTGGGCCTCGTTGCCGAACAGCCACGCCGTGGGGCGGGCCAGCAGTTCGTCGGCATCGTCCAGATCGACTTCGCCGTCGGCCGCCGTGGCGAGCAGTTGAATCCCCGCCGCGCTGATGCTGTCGAGGACCGCAGCGGTGTCCCGTTCACGCACGACGGGAAGGTGGAAGAGGCTTCCGGCGGACGCCCGGACACATTTGCCGTTGTGCGGGTCGACGCTGTCGCCCGCGAGAATCGCCGCGTCCGCGCCCACCGCGTCCGCGACCCGGATGACGGTGCCCGCGTTACCGGGCTCCGCGACCGCGACCGGAACCGCGAGCAGACGAGTTCCGGGGCCTATCGCCTCCGCCAGCGGAACGTCGAGGAGATCGCACACCGCGACGAGACCCGGCGGGGTCACCGTGTCGCTGAGAGCTCGGACCGCCCGGTCCGTCACCAGCGACGTACGGACGCCCGCCGTGTGTGCCCGGTCGATCAGCCGCGAGTACCGCTGCTCCGCGTCCTCGGTGTAGAAGAGGTCGTGTACGGGGCGGGTGTCGAGTGCCTCGCCGACGGAGTTCTCGCCCTCCACCAGGAAGCGCCCGACCTTGCGGCGTTCCGCGGTGCGCAGCAGCTTGACAGCAGAAACGACCCGTGGGGTGCGCTCGGTGAGCGGGTCCACGGGTCGTTTCCGAGGCTCTGAAGGCCGGGGTGCTGCGAGACTCAGGCTGCTTCTCCGGCCGGAGCGTTCACGTCGGCCGGGAGCGCCGCCTTGGCGAGGGCCACGAGGCCGGCGAATGCCGCCGCGTCGGAAACGGCCAGCTCGGCGAGGTTCTTGCGGTCGACCTCGATCTCGGCCAGACGCAGACCCTGGATCAGGCGGTTGTACGTGATGTCGTTCGCCCGTGCAGCAGCGTTGATACGCGTGATCCACAGCTTGCGGAAGTCGCCCTTGCGCGCGCGGCGGTCACGGTAGGCGTAGGTCAGCGAGTGGAGCTGCTGTTCCTTCGCCTTGCGGTACAGGCGCGAGCGCTGTCCGCGGTAGCCGCTGGAGGCTTCGAGAATCGAACGACGCTTCTTCTGGGCGTTTACCGCCCTCTTTACGCGTGCCACTGAAAAATCCTGTCAATCTTGGGGCGGTGAGCTGCCCCGGGTGGTCAGTAAAAGGGTGTCGACTCAGATGTCGAGCAGGCGCTTGATGCGAGGAGTGTCAGCCTTGCTGACGACAGCCACGCCATCGAGGCGACGGGTCACCTTCGAGGCCTTGTGCTCGAGCAGGTGGCGGCGACCGGCCTTCTGGCGCAGGATCTTTCCGCTGCCGGACACCTTGAATCGCTTCGCGGTGCCGCTGTGGGTCTTCGACTTGGGCATGGAGTCCTCAGTTCTCTGTATCCGGACGGTGATCCGGGTCGTGCTGGTGTAGTCGGACTAGCTGGTCGGCGCTTCGCCGGGCGCACTGTCGCCCGCCTGCTCCGCAGGTGCCGCAGGAGCCTGTGCCGGCGCGGCCGGCGCGGGAGTTGCCCGCTGCGCCGGCGGCGCAGCGGCGCTTTCCTGCGCCTTCACACGGGTCTTCGCGCCCTTGTGCGGAGCGAGCACCATCGTCATGTTTCGACCGTCCTGCTTGGCGGACGTCTCCACGAACCCGAGATCCGCCACGTCTGCACCGAGACGCTGCAGCAGCCGGAATCCGAGCTCCGGACGCGACTGCTCACGTCCGCGGAACATGATCGTGACCTTGACCTTGGATCCGGCTTCGAGGAAGCGCACGACGTTGCGCTTCTTCGTCTCGTAGTCGTGATCGTCGATCTTGGGGCGGAGCTTCTGCTCCTTGATGACCGTGAGCTGCTGGTTCTTGCGCGACTCACGCGCCTTCTGCGCGGCCTCGTACTTGAACTTGCCGTAGTCCATGATCTTGCAGACCGGCGGGCGAGCGTCGGGGGCCACCTCGACCAGGTCGAGATCGGCCTCGAGGGCCAAGCGGAGTGCATCTTCAACACGCACGATGCCAACCTGTTCACCTCCGGGTCCGACGAGGCGGACCTCGGGAACTCGGATGCGATCGTTGATGCGGGTCTCAGTGCTGATGGGGCCTCCTAGGTTGAACGGTCTTGTCTCGAGACCGCCAGCAGCCCGTACGCCCGGATTCCCAACAAAAAAGCCCCGCTGCGGTGAATGACTCTCACCATGCGGGGCCCGATGTCGACCGGTCAGACGAACTCACGGCTCACGCCGATCCCTCGTCTCCTCACACTCGAGGAACTCGAACCGAGTAGCCTCGGACCGAGCGACCGGACCACTGAACTGCAGTTTTACCTGCCGCGCAGAGGTGGGAGTCGGACTCCACTTGCTGCCCCCGACAAATCCGAAGGCGGTCGTTGCGTCAAGAGTAACATTTGCGCACGTCGTGAGCTAATCGATACCGGGACGTTGCGCCGGCGGACGCTGGTGGAATCCTCTAAGGCATGACGGACAACATCGATGACACCCCGAACGACGGCACCCTGACCGGCGGTGACCAGAATACCGACGTCCGGGAACTGGCCGACGTTCCCTCGGTCGAGGTCATCAGCCGCGCCGCGGTCATGCTCATGAGTTCGGCAGCCGAGAAACTGGGCCTCTCCGACGCCGACCCCGACTCCAGCCCCCACCGCGACCTCGACGAGGCCCGGCGGGTCATCACCGCCCTCGCCGGCCTGGTGACCGCGTCCATCGAGTACCTCGGACCGCACGCGGGACCGATCCGGGAAGGCCTCCAGGCGCTGCAGCGCGCGTTTCGCGAAGCGTCGTCGCACCCGGACGAGCCGGGCAAGGGTCCAGGCGAGAAGTACACCGGCCCCGTGTACTGACATGGCGAGCCGCAACAAGACCGCGCGGACGCCCGCCGGCGTCGACGAGTTCCTCGCCACGATCGCCGACCCGGTCAAGTGCGCCGACAGCGCACGACTGGTGGAACTGCTCACCGCCGCGAGCGGAGAGCCCGCCGCGATGTGGGGCACGAGCATCGTCGGGTTCGGCTCCCGCCACTACAGGTACGCCAGCGGACACGAGGGCGATACCGCACTGATCGGCTTCTCGCCCCGGGCCGCGGCACTCACCCTGTACCTCTCGCTCGACTTCACCGAGCACGAGGCCGAACTCGCCACCCTCGGCAAGCACACACTCGGCAAGGGCTGCCTCTACGTCAAGAAGCTCGCCGACGTCGACGAGTCGGTTCTCGTCTCGTTGCTGAACCGATCCGTGGCCGCCGCCCGCGCGCTCTGATCGGATCTCACCGTTCGAACACGCTGCGCGCGTCGGCCGGCGGTTCGCCGAAGAGGCTCGGATCGCGTGGGGCGAACGACCGGCCGGTGAGGGTGGCGTCGGACACCCGATCCAGCCGGAACCACCGCACACCCGCGCGGCTCAGACACCACGCGACGAGGAACCACGATCCCCTCGTGTGAGCGAGAAGGTGCGGTTCGACGACGCGTTCGGTGCGCTCACCGTCCCGGTCCACATACCGGAGCGACACCATCAGCTCGCGCTGCACGCCGTCCTCGACGACGCGGCGGATGCGTGGTTCCGCGCTCGCCGTGTCGGCGTCTCGCCGGATCCACACCTTCGCGCCGAGTCGCTCCACTCGCTCCCTCGACTCGGCGTCCATCACGTCGAGCAGTTTGGCCAGCGCGGCCCGGCCGTCGGTCGCGAACGGCGCATCGCGAAACGCCGTGAGGGCCAACGCCACCGAGACCGCTTGAGCGGGAGTGAAATTCACCGGTGGCAACGTGCCGTTCCCGATGATCCCGTATCCCCCGCCCGGCCCGGCAGTGGCCCGGATCGGGGCGCCCGAGGATTGCAGCACGGCGATGTCCCGCTTGATCGTCCGGGTGGTCACCTCGAACTGCGCCGCCAACTGCTCCGCGGTCCGGCCCCGGTTCCCCGCGCGGCGCAGTTCTTCCGTCAGGGCGTGGAGGCGGGCTGGACGGTCCATGAGGGCAGTCTGCCGAACGACCGCGGCAAAGTCCCGATTCTCGCCGACCGATTCCGTTACGCGACTGTGACACATACGGTGACACGCAGTTGTCACCGTTACGGGTTCACTCTTGTCTCATGACCCAGACAAGCGAAGCACACGACAGCACAGGCACTCACATCATCCTGGCTCCCGGATTCTGGCTCGGCGCATGGGCTTGGGAGGCAGTGGCTTCCGACCTGGTCCGGCGAGGACACCACGTCACCGCGGTGACCTTGCCCGGACTCGACTCCGCGGACAGCGACCGTGCAGGCATCCGACTGGACGATCACATCTCCGCGATCGCGGATGCCGTCGCGGCCACACCGTCCTCGGAGCGGGTGGTGCTCGTGGCGCACAGCGGCGCGGGTCCGGTGGCCTACGCGGCGAGCGATCGGGTGCCCGACCGACTGGCCCGCATCGTCTACGTCGACTCGGGACCGCTGCAGACCGGCACCGCGCTCCGGGAGGATCTCGACGCTTCGGTCACCGAGATCCCGCTTCCGTCGTGGTCCGAACTCGAGGCCGAAGGCAGCAGCCTCGACGGGCTGGACGACGCCACGCTCGAGATATTTCGCAGCCGCGCAGTGCCCGAACCGGCAGGCCCGGCGAGGGACAGGCTCGAACTCGTCGACAGCAGCCGTCTGGACGTGCCGACCACGGTGATCTGCACGAGCTTCCCGTCGGAGGTCATCCAGCAGATGGCCGGCGCGGGTCATCCGATGGCCGCCGAACTCGCGCAGATCACGAAGGTCGACTACGTCGATCTGCCGACCGGCCACTGGCCGATGTGGTCGCGGCCCGCGGACCTCGCGACCGCGATCGACGCGGCCGCGAGGGACTGACCGAACTCAGCTGACTGCTGCGGCCTTCTTCGGCGCCCGCTTGCGCGGTGTCGCCGTGGCGGCCGCGGCAGTCTTCTTCGTCGAAGCGGGCTTCCGCGACGACGACTTGGCCGCCTTCGACTTCGCCGCAGCGGGAGGCGCCGGCACCTCGAGGACGTTTTCCAGGAACCGACCCGTGTAACTCTCCGGAACCTGCGCCACCTCCTCCGGGGTGCCCTGCGCGACGACGGTGCCGCCGCCGGACCCGCCCTCGGGCCCCATGTCGACCACCCAGTCGGAGGTCTTGATCACGTCGAGGTTGTGCTCGATCACGATCACCGTGTTGCCCTTGTCGACCAACCCGTTGACGACCCCGAGCAACTTGCGGATGTCCTCGAAGTGCAGACCGGTCGTGGGCTCGTCGAGGATGTACACCGTGCGGCCCGTCGACCGTTTCTGCAGCTCGGCGGCGAGCTTCACGCGCTGCGCCTCACCACCGGACAGCGTGGGTGCGGGCTGACCGAGCCGCACGTACCCGAGACCGACCTCGACCAGGGTCTTGAGGTAGCGGTGGATCGAGGTGATGGGCTCGAAGAACTCCGCGGCCTCCTCGATCGGCATGTCCAGCACCTCGGCGATGGTCTTGCCCTTGTAGTGGACCTCGAGGGTCTCGCGATTGTACCGGGCGCCGTGACAGACCTCACACGGCACGTACACGTCGGGAAGGAAGTTCATCTCGATCTTCAACGTGCCGTCGCCGGAGCAGGCCTCGCACCGGCCGCCCTTGACGTTGAACGAGAACCGGCCCGGCTGGTAGCCGCGCACCTTCGACTCGGTGGTGGCGGCGAACAGGGTGCGGATCTTGTCGAACACCCCGGTGTAGGTGGCCGCGTTGGACCGCGGGGTGCGGCCGATCGGCGACTGGTCGACCTGCACGAGCTTGTCCAGCTGGTCGAGCCCGTTGATGCGGGTGTGCCTGCCCGGCACCTGGCGGGCGCCGTTGAGCTTGTTCGCCATCACCGTCGCGAGGATGTCGTTGACGAGCGTCGACTTACCGGACCCGGACACACCGGTGACCGACGTGAGCACGCCCAGCGGGAAGCTGACGTCGATGCCCCCGAGGTTGTGTTCGCGCGCACCGATGACCGTGACCTGCCGCTTGCGATCGACCGGCCGGCGGATGGCCGGAATCTCGATGTGACTGCGGCCCGACAGGTAGGCCCCGGTGAGGGATTCCTCGCAGTCGAGCAGTTCCTCGTACGGCCCGCTGTGGACGACCTTGCCTCCGTGTTCGCCGGCGAGCGGTCCGATGTCGACCACCCAGTCGGACGTGCGGATGGTGTCTTCGTCGTGCTCGACCACGATGAGCGTGTTCCCGAGGTCGCGCAGGCGCGTCAGGGTCTCGATGAGACGCCGGTTGTCGCGCTGATGCAGACCGATCGACGGTTCGTCGAGCACGTACAGGACGCCCACCAGGCCCGAGCCGATCTGAGTGGCGAGGCGGATACGCTGCGCCTCACCACCGGACAGGGTCCCGGCGGCGCGGGCGAGCGACAGGTATTCGAGGCCGACGTCGAGCAGGAAGCCGAGACGTGCCTGAACTTCCTTGAGCACCTGACCGGCGATGGCCTCCTCGCGACTGCCCAGCGTGAGGCTGTTCAGGAAGTCGGCGCAATCGGAGATCGACAATTCACAGACCTCGGCGATCGACTTCATGCCGAACTTCTCGTTCGCGATCGTGACCGACAGGATCTCGGGGCGCAGACGCGCGCCGCCACATGCGGGACAGGGGGTGTCTCGCATGTAGCCGTCGTAGCGTTCCTTCATCTGGTCCGACTCGGTCTGCTCGAGGCGGCGGTGCAGGAAGGGCATGACGCCCTCGAACTCGGCGTAGTAGGAACGGGTACGCCCGTACCGGTTCTTGTACCGGACGTGGACCTGCTCCTCACTGCCCTCGAGGATCGCCCGGCGTGCCTTCGCGGGCAGCTTGTTCCACGGCGTCTTCATATCGAAGCCGAGAATGTCGCCGAGCCCGGACAGCAGGCGGCCGAAGTATTCGGAACTCTGCCCCATCGACCACGGCGCGATGGCTCCGTCCTCGAGGGACAGCTCGGGGTCGGGGACCACGAGGTCGGGGTCGACCTCCTTGCGAATTCCGAGACCCGTGCACTCGGGGCAGGCGCCGTACGGGGAGTTGAACGAGAACGACCGGGGTTCGAGGTCGTCGATGGAGAGAGCGTGGCCGTTCGGGCACGCCAGCTTCTCCGAGAATCGGCGTTCCCGGTCCGCGGCGTCCTCTTCGCGGTCGACGAAGTCGAGGACGACGATGCCCTCCGCCAACCGCAGCGCGGTCTCGACGGAGTCGGTGAGCCGCTGCTTGGAGCCGGCCTTGACAGTGAGGCGGTCGACGACGACCTCGATGTCGTGCTTCTCCTGCTTCTTGAGCTTCGGCGGATCGGAGAGCGGATGCACCACGCCGTCGACCCGCACACGCGAGTAGCCCTGCATGTTGAGCTGGTCGAACAGGTCGACGAATTCACCCTTGCGGGTACGCACGACGGGAGCGAGCACCTGGAACCGGGTGCCTTCCTCCATGTCGAGGACCTGGTCGACGATCTGCTGCGGCGTCTGCCGCGCGATCTGCTCGCCACACACCGGGCAATGGGCGGTGCCCGCCCGGGCGTACAGCAGACGGAGATAGTCGTAGACCTCCGTGATGGTGCCGACCGTCGACCGCGGGTTGCGGTTGGTCGACTTCTGGTCGATGGACACCGCAGGCGACAGACCTTCGATGAAGTCGACGTCGGGCTTGTCCATCTGACCGAGGAACTGGCGCGCGTACGCCGACAGCGACTCGACATAGCGTCGCTGGCCCTCGGCGAAGATCGTGTCGAACGCCAGACTCGACTTGCCCGAGCCCGACAGCCCGGTGAACACGATCAGGCTGTCGCGGGGCAGATCGAGATCGACCCCTCGCAGATTGTGCTCACGGGCACCCCGCACGATAAGGCGATCCGCCACTCCAAGTCCCTTCATTGTTCGACAGCCGAGGACGCGCATGAACGCTGGGCCCTCTGGCCGTGCCATGGTAAGCCGGGGCACCGACACGTTCTGTGGGACGGATGGCCGCCCTGCCACTCACCTGCCTGTATTCGACGGTAGCCTCCCCATCATGACCGAGCAGCCCATGGTGATAGAAGACTCGTACACCGGCCACGTCTCCCCCGGTTCGGCGCCACAGCGCCGCACGGTTCCGGGAGCCACGATCACGAAGATGTCCGTCGGCCCCATGAACAACAACGTGTACCTGGTCGTCTGTTCCACAACCGGAAAATCCGTCCTCATCGACGCCGCCAACGAGGCGGACCGTGTCAACCAGTTAATCGGCGAACACGCTCCGTCCCTCGAGCTGATCGTCACCACGCACCAGCACGGCGACCACTGGCTGGCGCTCGAGGACGTCGCGGCCGCCACCCGCGTGGACACCGCCGCGCATCCACTCGACGCCGACGCACTGCCCGTCCGGCCCGACCGTCTCCTGGAAGACGGTGACACGGTCACCGTCGGCGACGTCACCCTCGACGTGATCCATCTCGCCGGCCACACCCCCGGTTCCGTCGCGCTCGCGCTCACCGAGGCCGGCGGCGGACGCACCCACCTCTTCACCGGTGACTCCCTCTTCCCCGGCGGCGTGGGCAAGACCGCCGACGCCGGCAAGTTCGCATCACTGCTCTCCGACGTCGAAACCAAGCTCTTCGACCGCTACGGCGACGACACGGTCGTCTACCCCGGCCACGGGGACGACACCACCCTCGGCACCGAACGCCCCCACCTCGGGGAGTGGCGCGCGCGCGGCTGGTGACCGCATCCGATCGCCGATTGCGCACCGGACGGTCCACGATTGGCGATCGGCCTCCCTGGGTACTGGTGAATGGGCAGCCCGTCGGTTCGGCAACATCGTCGTACGCCGACGACTGCCCTGAACTCTCGTTAGTGTGAGACGGGAGAACTCGAGATTGGGAGGCCAGGAATGCTTGTCCGTCGTATCGCTCGCCCACTGCTGTCCGCAGTCTTCATCAGCGGAGGGATCGATGCACTTCGAAATCCGGCGCAGAGAGCACAGGCCGCCGCACCACTGATCGACAAGTCCACCGAAACGCTTCCCGAGTCCGTCACGCAGAAGATCCCGTCCGACCCGGAGACGTTGGTCAAGATCAACGCCGCCGTGCAGATCGGCGGCGGAGTGCTTCTCGCCACCGGGAAGGCGCCGCGACTCGCATCGCTCGCACTGGCCGGCAGCCTGGTCCCCACTACCGTTGTGGGGCACGACTTCTGGAACGAGACCGACCCGGCGAAGAAGGCGGCGCAGCGCACTCAGTTCCTCAAGAACGTCAGCCTGCTCGGCGGACTGCTGATCGCCGCCGTCGACACCGAGGGCAAGCCGTCCCTCGGCTGGCGTGGCCGTCGCGCCGCCCGGCACGCACAGGAGGCCGTGGCCGCGGCTCTGCCGCTCGGATCGGGTCACGACCATCACGGTCCCGAGATCGGGGAAGCGTTGGCTGCGGCGTCGGAGCGCGCACGCATCCTGTCCGGTGAGGCCGCCGAGCGCGGGTCCGAAATCCTCGAGGTCGCGAAAGACCGTGGCGCCGAATTCGCGAAGGTAGCGGCGGATCGCGGCCCCGAGTGGGCGGACGTCGCGAAGGAACACGGCTCCGAATGGGCCGAGGTCGCGAAGGAACACGGCTCCGAATGGGCCGAGGTCGCCAAGGAGCGCGGCGCGGAACTCGTCGAACTGGCGAAGGAACGCGGAGCGGAACTCGTCGACGTCGCGAAGGAACGCGGCCCGGAGTGGGCCGAGGTCGCCCGCGAAAAGGGCGGCGAATGGGCCGGCACCGCCGCAGAACGCGGCGAGGTGCTGAGCAAGCGGGCCCGCAAGCAAGCCGAAGCCGCGCTCGAGAAGGCCCGAGCGAAGCGGGACGAACTGTCCCACTGACCCCCGAGTCGCGGCGCCGACCTGCGCCGGATAATCGATCTGATCGGCCCCGGAGACCGCCCCTGACCTGCAATGTCAGCGGGCGGCCTCCGGGGCCGACTAGACTGTCCAGGCACTTTTGCAGCCGATCCGGTTGCAGCCGAACCAGTCAAGGAGACCTCTTGCCCGACGAGGACACGTCACGCGACGAGCGCGAGCTCGAGCAGCAGTACGTGACGATGCTCTACACCCGACTGGACGGCCTTCGCCAATACGCGGCGAACCGGCTGAGCCGTGTACTGCTCGAAACCGGCGGGACCCCGCAGGCCCGCAGCGAGCGGGAGTCGTTCAACCAGCTCTACACCGAAGACCTCGCCAAGTACGACGCCGCCGAGAACGGGCTGTGCTTCGGGCGCATCGATCTCGACGGCGAGCACCGCTACATCGGCCGACTCGGAATCCTCGACGAGGAGAACGACTACGAGACGATGCTCCTCGATTGGCGTGCGCCCCTGGCCCGCCCGTTCTACCTCGCCACCCCCGCAGCCCCCGACGGCGTCTCCCGTCGACGGCACATCCGGACGCGAAGCCGCCGAGTGACGGCCGTCAACGACGAGTATCTGGATCTGGCGGCGGCGGAGGCCGCGGGCACGATCACCGGCTCGGACGGCGTCGCGGGTGAAAGTGCACTGCTCGCCGCGCTCAACGCGGCCCGCACCGGTCAGATGAACGACATCGTCGAGACCATCCAGGGTGAGCAGGACACCATCATCCGGTCGGAGCACAAGAGTGTGCTGGTGGTCCAGGGAGGACCGGGAACCGGCAAGACCGCGGTCGCGCTGCACCGCGCCGCCTACCTGCTCTACACCTACCGGCAGCAGCTCGCGAAAGCCGGTGTCCTCATCATCGGCCCCAACGCCACGTTCCTCGACTACATCGGCCAGGTGCTGCCGTCGCTCGGCGAGACCGGTGTGCTGCTCTCGACCATCGGCGACCTCTACCCCGGTGTCCGCGCCACCGTCGAGGACAGCCTCGACGCCGGCGAGATCAAGGGCTCGCTCGACATGCTGGACGTGCTCAAGAAGGCGGTCCGGGATCGGCAGGAAGTGCCGTCGCGTCCCGTCGAGCTGACCTTCGACACCTACCGGATCACCCTCGACCGCAAAGTCGTCACCCGCGCTCGTGGCCGGGCGAGGTCGTCGCGGCGCCCGCACAACCTGGCCCGGCCCATCTTCGTCTCGTCGGTCATCGAGGCGCTCGCCCAGCAACTCGCGGACACACTGGGCGCCAACGTCGTCGACGGCGGGAACCTGCTGAGCCGGGACGACATCGCCGACATGCGGGACGAGATGCGTGAAGACCCGGAGATCATGACGGCGATCAGCGCGCTGTGGCCGGAACTGTCGCCGCAGCAGGTCCTCGCCGAGCTGTATGCGTCGCCGAAGCGACTGGCCGACGCCGCCCCGAATCTGACCGAAACGCAACGTGAGTCGTTGCGACGCCCCGTCATGCGCGGCTTCAGCGCCGCCGACGCGCCACTCCTCGACGAATTGGCTGAACTGCTCGGCGTCGACGACGCCGCCGAACGGGAACGCGCCCGCCGCCAGTGGCGAGCGCAGATCGCGGATGCCCAGGGCGCCCTGGACATCCTGACAGGTTCGGCGCCGCAGGATCTCGAGGACGAGCTGGACCCGGAAATTCTGATGGCGTACGACCTGATCGACGCCAGCCAGCTGGCCGAACGCCACGACGTGGGACAGCACCAGACCACCGCGGAGCGCGCAGCGGGCGACCGAACCTGGACCTACGGCCACGTCATCGTCGACGAGGCGCAGGAACTCTCGGAGATGGCCTGGCGAATGCTGATGCGGCGCATACCGAATCGTTGGATGACGCTCGTCGGCGACACGGCGCAGACCGGCGACCCGGCGGGAACGTCGTCGTGGCAACGGATCCTCGAGCCGTACGTGGCCGCGCGGTGGAAGCTCACGGAACTGACCGTCAACTACCGCACTCCGGCGGAGATCATGACGTCGGCACGGCGAGTTCTCGTCGAGATCGACGCCGAGCAGACCGTGCCGCGGTCGGTGCGCGAATCCGGTTTCGCACCATGGGCACTGCAGGTGTCCGAATCCGAACTCGCGGACACGGTGCGCACCTGCGTGTCCCGGGAATCGGGACCGGGCACGACTGTCGTGATCGGGGGCCACGACCTGGTCGCCGCACTGGCCGATCTGAAGTCGGACACCGTCAGCGTCCTGACGGTGCGGGACGTCAAGGGGTTGGAGTTCGACTCGGTGCTCATCGCCGAGCCACAGGACATTCTCGACGAGTCGCCGCGGGGAATGAACGACCTCTACGTCGCCCTGACCCGCGCGACGCAACGACTCGGTGTGGTGCACACGAAGGCGTTGCCCGCGGTGCTGTCCGAACTCGGTCCGGCCGAGGTCGGGATCCTGTCGTGACACCGGGCGGTCGCGGTCGGCTGATCGGGTGTGGGCTCGCCCTCACCACGATCGTGCTGACCGCGTGCTCGGAGGCCACCGCCTCCGGCCCGCCGCCGACGGCCCCGCCTGCGTCCACTACGTCCGCATCACACCTGGACTCGCGTGGCCTGCGCTACAAGGAGGCGCTGATCGAGTCCGGCATACCGGCGCTGCCCGACGACACGGTGATGGCGCTGGCCAACGGCATCTGCGGTCAACGGTCCGAGGGCACCGACGAGGCCACGATCCTCGCGCATCTGACCCCCATGGCGCAGTTCGCCTCGGCGACATCGGATATCGGCCTCACCACCGAACAGGTGGCGCAGGTCTATCTCGATGCCGCCGAGGCGAACTACTGTTGATCCGTCTCCGGTCTCAGCGCACCGTGTGGACGATCAGGACGTCGGACGTCGACTTGCGTGCGGCATCCGAAGGAACGGACCCGAGGAGACGCCCGGTGAGCGTGTTGAGTCCGCGGTTGCCGATCACCAGAAGACCGGCCTCGACCTCGTCGACCAGGTTCAGCAGCGACTCGACCGGGGCACCGACGACAGCCCGCTCCACGACCTCCTTGGCGCCGGCCGCGTGGGCGCGCTCCTTCGCGGTGCGGAGGATGTCGTACGTCGGGGCGGAACCGGTGATCTGGTAGGCCTCGTCACCGAGCGCGTCGGCGGCCTGCCCGACGTCCTTCGGATCGGCCGGGTAGTACGCGCAGGCGATGATCAGTTTGGCACCGGCGTCCCCCGCGATGGCAGCAGCCTTCTCGACGGCCAGAAACGACGACTCGGAGCCATCGGTTCCGACGACAACGGTCCGGTAGGCGCTCATTCATTCCTCCATGTCTGCGGTGGTCAACTGGCCGGGGTCCGGACATACGTCATGCCTGGACCCAGCAGCCACTGCGCTGACCCTAGCCGTATCGGTGCCCGCATAGGTGCATTTGCAACACATGCCACAAGGGAGATCCCCAGTGCATGACGGATCCCATTCCGGATGCGCGCAGGCTGTGATCAGCGTCAGTGCGACGTGCCGACCTTGGGACCGAACACGCCGGCGGGGAACACCCCCGCCGCGACGATCGCGTCACGCCACGGGGTCGCGAGTTCGACGAGCCGGGCCGCCCCGTCCTCCCCCAGCGCGGCCCACGGGGCCAGCGCGAGATCGTCGGTGAGATCCTCGACCAGTTCCCGCAGTTCCTTACCGTTGGCGGTGAGTTCGCCCCGGGCGTCCAGGATCTCCCGGTCACGGAGACTGTCGCATGCCCAGTCCCACTGGTCCTGGGTCCAGGCGCGGCGCGTGATCGCGAACTTCTTCTGGAAGCCGAACCCGGTCGCGGTGTGCGTGATCAGCGATTCGAGTCCGCTCAGTCCCGCGGTCTGCAGGGCGGCGACGTGACCGTCGCCGCGGTACTCCCGCAGCAGTGTGAGGGCATGCCAGAAAGCGAGGTGCGGTGCGTCCGGCCACGCCACCTCCGCGTACCCCGCATACAGCGGCCTGCCCTCGACACCCGGGATCCCCCGCGCCGCGATCGACGCGAGTTCGGCGGCCTCGGCCATCTCCGGTGAACTCGTCACCGATTCGCCGAGAAGTCGCACGTACGCCTCCCCGACCGCCCGGTACCGCGCCTCGACGACTGCCCCGGGCGTGGTCAGACCCCAGGCACGCGGAATGACCGACTCGATCACGACGGGACTGAAGTTGAAGAAGGTCGCAGTGACAACGCCCGCACCGACCGCGCCCATCGGCGCGGAGCGGCCCGCGAAGTAGCCCATCCGACCCGGCTCGAGACCTGCCTCGACCAGACGATCCTCGACCTCGGGAACGAAGTAGCTGAGGGAATGAAGCAGCTCCAATGACCGGGCGGTACGACCTGCGCTGTGTGCATCCATGCTTCAGACCGTACTGCCTCGGCGCCGTCGCTATTTCAGGCCCGCAGCGTCCATGCCGCGCAGTTCCTTCTTCAGGTCGGCGATCTCGTCGCGCAGTCGTCCGGCGAGTTCGAACTGCAGATCACGGGCGGCGTTCATCATCTGATCGGTCAATTCCTTGACCAGGTCCGCCAACTCCGCCCTGGGCATCGACTTCGTGTCGCGTCCCTCGTACACCCCGGCGCTGACCGAGCGCCCGGCCTCGCCCTGCGCGCGGCGCCCGCGGGTGGCGTTGCGTCCGGAACCGCCGACGTCGACTCCGCTGGCCGTGTCCTCGGCTTCCTCGTAGACTTGGTCGAGGATGTCTGCGATCTTCTTCCGCAGCGGCTGCGGATCGACGCCCATCTTCTCGTTGTAGGCGATCTGCTTCTCCCGCCGACGCTCGGTCTCCTCGATCGCGTGCTGCATCGAGTCGGTGATCTTGTCGGCGTACATGTGGACCTGGCCGGAGACGTTACGAGCCGCACGGCCGATCGTCTGGATGAGGCTGGTCGAACTCCGCAGGAACCCCTCCTTGTCGGCGTCGAGGATGGCAACCAACGACACCTCGGGAAGGTCGAGGCCCTCACGCAGCAGGTTGATACCCACCAGAACGTCGTACTCCCCCAGCCGGAGCTGCCGGAGCAGCTCGACCCGGCGCAGGGTGTCGATGTCCGAGTGCAGGTACCGCACCCGGATACCGAGCTCGAGGAGATAGTCGGTGAGGTCTTCCGCCATCTTCTTCGTCAACGTGGTGACGAGGACGCGCTCGTCCCGGTCCGCGCGTTCGCGGATCTCGTGCACGAGGTCGTCGATCTGCCCCTTGGTCGGTTTGACGACGACCTGGGGGTCGACGAGACCGGTGGGGCGGATGACCTGCTCGACGAACTCCCCGCCGGCCTGCCCCAGCTCGTACTTGCCGGGCGTGGCCGACAGATACACCGTCTGCCCGATGCGCTGGGTGAACTCCTCCCACGTCAGCGGGCGGTTGTCGGTGGCGGACGGCAACCGGAACCCGAACTCGACGAGGTTCCGCTTGCGCGACATGTCGCCCTCGTACATCGCGCCGATCTGCGGGACCGTCACGTGGGACTCGTCGATGACGAGCAGGAAGTCCTCCGGGAAGTAGTCGATGAGCGTCGCGGGCGCCGTGCCCGGCCCGCGACCGTCGATGTGACGCGAGTAGTTCTCGATGCCGGAACAGAACCCGACCTGCTTGATCATCTCGAGGTCGTACTGGGTGCGCATCCGGAGACGCTGCGCCTCGAGCAGCTTGCCCTTGTTCTCGAGGTCGGCGAGCCGTTCCTCGAGTTCGGCTTCGATGTCCTTGACGGCGCGTTCCATCCGCTCGGGACCCGCGACGTAGTGCGTGGCCGGGAAGATGCGCACCGAGTCGACCTTCCGCACCACGTCCCCGGTGAGGGGGTGCAGGTAGTACAGCGCTTCGATCTCGTCACCGAAGAACTCGATCCGGACCGCCAGCTCCTCGTACGAGGGAATGATCTCGACGGTGTCGCCGCGCACCCGGAAGGAGCCACGGGTGAACGCCAGATCGTTGCGGGTGTACTGCACGTCGACCAGCAGCCGCAGCAGAGCGTCGCGCGGAACCTCCACACCGACCTCGAGCTGCACCGACCGGTCGAGGTACGACTGCGGGGTGCCGAGGCCGTAGATGCACGACACGGACGCCACCACGACCACGTCCCGTCGCGAGAGCAGGCTCGACGTCGCGGAGTGGCGCAGTCGCTCGACGTCGTCGTTGATCGACGAGTCCTTCTCGATGTAGGTGTCGGTCTGCGCGATGTACGCCTCGGGCTGGTAGTAGTCGTAGTACGAGACGAAGTACTCCACCGAGTTGTTGGGCAGCATGTCGCGCAGCTCGTTGGCCAACTGTGCGGCGAGCGTCTTGTTGGGCGCCATCACCAGGGTGGGCCGCTGCACCTTCTCGATCAGCCACGCCGTGGTCGCGGACTTACCCGTACCGGTGGCGCCGAGCAGGACCACGTCCTTCTCGCCGGCGTTGATGCGGCGTTCCAGATCGGCGATCGCGGTGGGCTGGTCGCCGGCCGGCTTGTGGTCGCTGACGACCTCGAACCGCGCTTCCGACCGTTCGATGTCCCCGATGGGACGGAACTCGGAATGTGCCACGACGGGGTGCTCGGATGCAAACGCCATGCAACCAGGGTAGGCGCAGGTACCGACAAACTCCCCGACGATCTCGGTCAGCTGAAAAACCCGGTAGGTTCCCCACCATGGCAGGCGCGAGTCACGACATCCACCCACCGAAGGTCGAATACTTCGACCTGAGAGATCACACCAACACCGACCCCAAGGGTTTCGTCCGCCACGTCGATCACTACCGGGTCGAACCGTGGGGGCTGTACATGGCGCGCACCTCCGACCACCGGCAGTTCCACTACCTGGAGTCGTGGCTGCTCCCCGACCTCGGTCTGCGCGCGTCGGTCTTCCACTACCACCCCTACCACCAGCGCGATCAGGACCACTATGTCGACATCGGCACCTTCATCCGCGGTGACGACGTGTGGAAGTCGGAGGACCACTACCTGGATCTGGTCGTCCGCACCGGCCGCGACACCGAACTCCTCGACGTCGACGAGCTGATCGAGGCGCACAGCACCGGCCTGCTCGACACCGCGACGGTCGAGCAGGCGATCCTCACCGCCACCACGGCGATCGACGGCATCGCCGCGCACGGCCACGACCTCGGCCGCTGGCTGGCCTCGATCGGAATGCCGATCGACTGGCGGTGACCTACGCGCTCCAGCCGGTCCGCTCGGCCCATTCCCACGCCCGGTGATAGGCGCGGTCGAACCACGGGGACTTCGCGTCCACATAGGCGGTGATCGCGTCCCGGTAGTCCGTGTGACCGGCCGCCTTCTCCGCCGCACCTTCCTTGACCGCGAGGTACTCGGTCCGGGCGTCGGCGTCGGCGCGGAGCCAGTCGCGGAACACGAGCGCGAACTGCTGTCCGGGCCATCCGTCGACACGAATGTGGATGTTGACGGGCCGTCCCGGATCCGCGCCGCCGTGGATCCGCTTGCCCCACAGCGCCGGGTCCGTCTCTCCGCCCTGGTACGAGGGCTTCGGGTCGTCGGCGGTGATGTGCTCGATGCGAGGGAAACCGGCGTCGGCGAGAGATTCTGCGAGGTCGTCGGCCGTCTCGAGGTTCGCGACGGTCACCTGGACGTCGATGACGTCCTTGGCGGGCAATCCTTCGACGGCCGTCGACCCGATGTGGTCGATCCGGACGGCGCGGTCACCGCACACCAGTGTCAATCGAGCGATCAACCGATCCGCCTGCGCGGGCCACTGCGGATTCGGCGGGGCGAGTTCGGGCCGGACACGGACGACGGACCGTGTGCGGATGTGGGACTCGAAGGGCACGAGTCGCTCCGACCACAGTGCCCGGATCTCCGGCTCGAGCGCGCCCGGGGCGCCGCTGTTGTCGAGCCAGACGTCGGCCGCCGCCCGCCGCTGATCGTCGTCCGCCTGAGCTGCGATCCGCGCCCGCGCATCGTTCTCGGGCATCCCCCGCGATCCGACGAGCCGCCGCACCCGCTCCTCGGCATCGACGAATACGACGACGACCAGGTGGAACGCGGCGCCCATTCCGCCCTCGACCAGCAGTGGAATGTCCTGAACGAGGATCGCGTCTTTTGGCGCCGATTCGATCGTCTCGGTGGTGCGCGCCCCGACGAGCGGGTGGACGATCGAATTCAGCGCCAGCCGTGATTCGTCGTCGGCAAAGGCACGCGCTGCCAGGGCGGGCCGGTCGAGTGCGCCGTCCTCCGTCAGGATCTCCTCACCGAACCGGTCGACGAGGGCAGCGAGGCCGGGTGTTCCGGGTTCGACAACTTCCCTCGCAATCAGATCGGCGTCGACGATGACGGCCCCGAGTTCGGCGAGGACCTTCGACACGGTGGACTTACCGGCTCCTATGCCTCCAGTGAGGCCGATTCTCAACACGCCTCCCAGTGTTGCACCCGCCGCGGACCGAGTACGCACGTCCCTCGCCGATCTCCACCCTCTTCCCTCTCTGCAGACTCACCTGCCCCAAATACCACAGATCTCCGACATGGTCGGTTATGTTCGACCGAACGCACCCGACCTGCACCTTCTCGAAGAAGAGGAACGCCATGCGCGATCACCGCAACCAGTTCGGTCGGCACCGCCTCGGCATCGCGGGCGGGGTGCATTGCATCGAGATCCCCGAGGTGGCGTCCGCACTCGCCGAGCATCGCCGGACCTGGCTCACCGCACTCATCGGCCAGGGCAGGCACAGTTTCGCAACGATGCGCAAGCGTGCCGAGGTGCAGTCGTCGTCCGGCTACTGGATTCCCGCCACCGCGAACTGAGCACCCTCCTCACCCGACACACCACTGTGGCCCAACCTCCGGAGAGGTTGGGCCACAGTCATGTTCGGATGTCCGGCAACGACGAGACCCCGCCCCTGCGGTGCAGGAGCGGGGTCTTCGGCTTTGCCTGACGCGTCAGGCGGACTTGCTAGGCGTTGCCCGACAGCTTCTCGCGCAGAGCGGCGAGCTGTGCGTCGCTGGCCAGCGATCCGCCGGCAGACTCGGACGACGAGGTGCTGGCGGCCGAAGCGGCGTCGGCGTCGCCGGCACCCGACTCGGAGGAGTAGCCGGCAGCAGCGGTGGCAGCCTCGGCGGCCTCGTCTGCAGCGGTCTTCTCCATCTGAGCGGTGTGCATCTTGTGGCGACGCTCAGCCTCGGCGTAGCGGTTCTCCCACTCTTCACGCTGCTTGTCGAAGCCCTCGAGCCATTCGTTGGTCTCGGGATCGAAGCCCTCGGGGAAGATGTAGTTGCCCTGCTCGTCGTAGCTGTCCGCCATGCCGTACTTGGACGGATCGAACTCGGCGTTGTAGTCCTCGTTGGCCTGCTTCAGCGACAGCGAGATGCGACGACGCTCGAGGTCGATGTCGATGACCTTGACGAGTGCATCGTCGTTGACGCCGACAACCTGGTCCGGGACCTCCACGTGGCGCTCGGCCAGCTCGGAGATGTGGACGAGGCCTTCGATTCCCTCTTCGACGCGCACGAAGGCACCGAACGGAACCAGCTTCGTGACCTTGCCGGGCACGATCTGGCCGATGGCGTGCGTGCGGGCGAACTGACGCCACGGGTCTTCCTGCGTCGCCTTGAGCGACAGGGAGACGCGCTCGCGGTCCAGGTCGACGTCGAGAACCTCGACGGTGACCTCGGTGCCGACCTCGACAACCTCGGACGGGTGGTCGATGTGCTTCCAGGACAGCTCGGAAACGTGCACCAGGCCGTCGACGCCGCCCAGGTCCACGAAGGCACCGAAGTTGACGATGGAGGACACGACGCCCTTGCGGACCTGGCCCTTCTGCAGCTGGTGCAGGAACTCGCTGCGAACCTCGGACTGCGTCTGCTCGAGCCACGCACGGCGCGAGAGGACGACGTTGTTGCGGTTCTTGTCGAGCTCGATGATCTTGGCCTCGATCTCCTTGCCGACGTACGGCTGCAGATCGCGGACACGGCGCATCTCGACGAGCGAAGCGGGGAGGAAGCCACGCAGACCGATGTCGAGGATCAGGCCGCCCTTGACGACCTCGATGACGGTGCCCTTGACGGCCTCGTCCTTCTCCTTGAGCTCCTCGATGGTGCCCCAGGCACGCTCGTACTGAGCGCGCTTCTTCGACAGGATCAGTCGGCCTTCCTTGTCCTCCTTGGTGAGGACGAGAGCTTCGACCTCATCGCCCACGGAGACGACCTCGTTGGGGTCGACGTCGTGCTTGATGGAGAGCTCACGGGAAGGGATGACGCCTTCGGTCTTGTAACCGATGTCGAGCAGGACCTCGTCACGATCGACCTTGACGATGGTGCCTTCGACGATGTCGCCATCGTTGAAGTACTTGATCGTTGCGTCGATGGCGGCGAGGAAGTCCTCGGCGGAGCCGATGTCGTTGACGGCTACCTGCGGCGAGGTCACGGTGGTGGAGGGCATGTGTTGAGTTGCTCCGGACGGGTTGTGGTCGGTTGATGGTGTTCTGTCGGACAAGCAACCTGAACCGACGAATCATTCCGCCGAATCAGATCACCGCAAGCGCAGTGAACGACACCCGACTGGAACCGAACAAACTCGAACTGAACCGAATCCGATGCCGCACACAGAGACACTCGCGTGCAATAGGCTACGCGCCCGTGGGCAAGCTGGGCAAACCCGGGCACGTTCCCACGCTCTACTCTGTTGCCCATGCCCGATCCTCGCCCGTCCGATTCTCCCCTCTCGCCCGAAGACGACCGTCACGGCACCGCCAACAGCGTCCTCGGAACGTCCGGGGTGAGCCGCGTCCGCGTCGATTCCGAGTCCAGCGAACGCGCGAGCCGTGCCTGGTGGGACGCCGATGCGGACGACTACCACCGCACCCACGGCGAGTTCCTCGGCGTGGACTCGTCCGAGGGTGAGTTCGTCTGGTGTCCGGAGGGACTCCACGAGGGCGACTACCACCTTCTCGGTGACGTGGCGGGCAAGGACGTCCTCGAGGTGGGCTGCGGTTCCGCTCCCTGCGCGCGGTGGCTCGCCGGCCGGGGCGCCCGGGCAGTCGGGCTCGACCTGTCCATGTCGATGCTGACCCGCGGGGTCGAGGCCATGCGGGCCGGCGGCACGACCGTGCCGCTCGTTCATGCGGGAGCCGAGCACCTCCCCTTCGCCGACGCGAGCTTCGACATCGTGTGTTCGGCTTTTGGAGCAGTTCCGTTCGTGGCGGACTCACAGCAGGTGATGAGCGAGGTGGCCCGGGTTCTTCGCCCGGGTGGGCTGTGGGTCTTCGCCGTCAACCATCCGATCCGCTGGATCTTCCCGGACGATCCGGGCCCCCGTGGACTCACTGCGTCGCTTCCCTACTTCGACCGCACGCCCTACGTGGAGGTCGACGGCGACGGCGTCCCCACCTACGTCGAGCACCACCGGACCATCGGCGACCGGGTGCGCGAGATCGTGGCGGCCGGACTGGAGGTGCGCGACATCATCGAGCCGGAGTGGCCCGAGTGGCTCGACCGGGAATGGGGGCAGTGGAGCCCGCTGCGGGGACAAATCTTCCCCGGCACCGCCATCTTCAGCTGCCGCAAACCCGTGAGTACTTCTTAACCGCCCGCGGTTGAGAAGTACTCACGGGGCCGGAGGCCACTACAGCAGCTTCGACAAGAACAACTTGGTGCGGTCGTGCTGCGGATTGGCGAGCAGCTCGCGGGGATTGCCCGATTCCACGACGACGCCGGCGTCCATGAACACGAGCTGGTCGGCCACCTCGCGCGCGAAACCCATCTCGTGCGTGACGACGACCATCGTCATGCCGCCGGCCGCGAGATCCTTCATCACGGTCAGCACCTCCCCGACCAGCTCCGGGTCGAGGGCGGACGTCGGCTCGTCGAACAGCATCAGCTTGGGGTCCATCGCCAGCGCGCGGGCAATAGCGACGCGCTGCTGCTGACCACCCGACAGCTGCGCCGGGTATGCGTCCGCCTTCTCGCTCAGTCCCACCTGCTCGAGGAGATCACGCCCTCGCTCGAGCGCCTTCTTCTTGCTCAGCCTCTTCACCTGGATGGGCGCCTCGATGATGTTCTCGAGTGCCGTCCGGTGCGGGAACAGGTTGAAGTGCTGGAACACCATCCCGATGTCGCGGCGCTGCTTCGCGGCCGCCCTGGGATGGAGTTCGTAGAGCTTGCCGCCCCGCTCGGAGTACCCGACGATCTCGCCGTCGACGTACAGCCGCCCGGCGTTGACCTGCTCGAGGTGGTTGATGCATCGCAGGAACGTCGACTTCCCCGAGCCCGAGGGCCCGACCAGGCACAGGACCTGGCCGGCGTCGATCTCCAGCGACACACCCTTGAGTACCTTCAGCGCCCCGAAGTTCTTGCACACCCGGTCCGCCTTGACCATCGGCGTCATCGTCGTTCCCCTCCGGGTGTGTCGGGCAAGGTCTCCGGCCCGGGTTCGATCACGAGCGGCTTGCCCTGCGCGTCGGCGAGCGCCTGCAGTTGCCGCGGGGTGAGCTTGCGGGACGCACCCTTCGAGTAGTACCGCTCCAGGTAGAACTGGCCGATCATGAGCAGGCTGGTGATGGCGAGGTACCAGGTGGCGGCCACCATCAGCAGCGGGATGGGCTGGAAGTTCGCGCCCGAGATGTCTCTGGCACGTCCGTACAACTCCAGGCTGTACGGCACCGCGGTGACCAGCGATGTCGTCTTCAGCATGCTGATCAGCTCGTTGCCCGTGGGCGGGATGATCACCCGCATGGCCTGGGGCAGGACCGTGCGGCGCATGGTTTGCGACCAGGTCATGCCGAGCGCCACCGA
Organism: Rhodococcus sp. IEGM 1351; assembly: GCF_030056875.1. NCBI lineage: Bacteria > Bacillati > Actinomycetota > Actinomycetes > Mycobacteriales > Nocardiaceae > Rhodococcus > Rhodococcus sp. IEGM 1351. The sequence goes on from NZ_JASHKU010000002.1 coordinate 45,119, forward strand.
CGCCTCGGTCTGCCCCTCGGCCACCGAGTTCACGCCGGCCCGGACGATCTCGGCCATGTACGCGGCCTCGTTGAGTCCCAGCCCGATCACCGCGAACAGGAACGCCGCGTTGATTCCCTGCAGGTCGATGTGCACGAACTGGTGGACGAACGGGATGCCCAGATCCAGCTGCTTGTAGATGGACGGGAACAGTCCCCAGAACACCAACTGCACATAGACCGGGGTCCCGCGGAAGATCCACAGATACCCCCACGACGCCGCCTTCAGCACCGGGTTCGGCGACAGCCGCATGACGGCGAGGACGACACCCAGGATGATGGCGATCGCCATCGACAGGATCGTCAGCTGGATGGTGTTCCACGCCGCGGCCGAGATCCGTGCATCGAACAGATAGCGGGCGTAGACGTCCCAGCGGTACGCCTCGTTGGTGCGCGCACCGTTGACGAACAACGCCAGCAGCAGGCCGACGACGATCGCGGCGATCCAGCGGCCGGGCCGCCGCAGCGGGATCGCCTTGATCGGTTCCGGTTCCTGCCCCGTCTCGGTGCCGGACCGGTCCGGGGCCTTCTCCACGTCAGACACTCGTCAACCGCTCAGCTCGTGGCGCCGTTGATCTGGGACGTGGTGATGACGCCCGCCTCGACACCCCAGTTCTCCGCGATCGTCCGGTAGGTGCCGTCGTCGATGAGATGCTGCAGGGCCTGCTGGAGGGTCTGTGCGAGCGGCGACCCCTTCGCGACGGGCCAGCCGTACGGCGCGGCGTCGAAGACCTCGCCCGCGGCCTCGATCTTGCCGTCGCTCTGCTTGATCGCGTACGCGGTGACGGGCGAGTCGGCGGACATCGCGTCGACCTTGCCGAGGGCGACGGCGTTGGCCGCGTCGTCCTGGCTGTCGAACTTCACGATCTCGATGGGCGGCTTCCCGGCTGCGACGCACGCCGCGCTCTTGGCGGGCACCTCCTCGAGATCCTCGATGGTGGTGGTCTGCACGCCGACCCGCAGGCCGCACGCGTTGGTGGGGTCGACGGACTTGCCGGCGGGCTGCGCCCACTGCACTCCGGCGCTGAAGTAGGTGGTGAAGTCGACCGACTGCTCGCGTTCCTTGGTGTCGGTGAACGACGACATACCCATGTCGTAGCTGCCGGCCTGGATCGACGGGATGATCTTGTCGAAGTCCGCCTCGGTGTACTCCGGTGTCACGCCGAGCACCTTGCTCACGGCGTCCACGAGGTCGACGTCGAAGCCGACGATCTTGCCGCTCGGATCCTTGAACTCGTTGGGCGAGTAGGGAATATTGACACCGACGATGATCTTGCCGGACGAGGCGATCTTCTCGGGCAGTGTCGCCGCGATGGCATCCACCTTGTCGACTTCCACGGCGACGGTCTCTTCTCCGGAAGGCGTACCACCGCCCTCGGTGTTGCTGGCGCATCCGGCGAGCAGCAGAGCACTGCCGCCCGCCAGTGCACAGATGGTGCGGGCCACTCGGCCTCGCGCGAAGACGGATCGACCAGACACTGGCATGTCCTCCAAGGAAATCGTGGTACACCGAGCGAGCTACGGCGACGGAGAACTCGCGAACTCCGAATAGTCGAACGGTAGGTTACGGCACCCGCATCTGCGGACGTCGTTACCGAACATTAACGGCCTGTCCCGGCCCGTGGCGGCGGTTTCAGCGACGGAGTGTGCGGGCGAGGACCGTCTCGGTGAATTCACCGGTCGACGCGAGTCCACCCAGGTCAGCCGTGGCGACTCCCGATGCGATCGTCACACGGACCGCGTCGCGGATCCGGTGGGCCGCGCCGCCCAGATGCCGGTCCTTGCGACGGTCCCCGAGCCACTCCAGCATCATCGCGGCCGACAGCATCAGCGCCGTGGGGTTGGCCCGGTTGTGGCCCGCGATGTCGGGGGCGGCTCCGTGCGCCGCCTGCGCCATCACCTTGGTCTCGGAACTGTTGATCGACGGGGCCGTGCCGAGCGAGCCGGACAGCTCACCGGTCAGGTCCGACAGGATGTCGCCGAACATGTTCTCCGTCACCACGACGTCGAAGTCGCGTCCCCTGCGGACGAGGTGCGCGGTCATGGCGTCGACATGCTCGTCGTCGATCCGCACGTCCGGGTAGTCGCGCTCCCCCACCTCCCGGCAGACGTCGCGGAACAGCCCGGTCGTCATCGACAGCACGTTGGCCTTGTGCACGATCGTGACGTGCCGGCCGCGGGTGCGCGCCAGCGCGAATGCGGTGTGCGCGATGCGCTCACACGCTTTCCTCGTCACGACGCCGACCGCCAGCGCCACGTCCGGAGTGGGCATGAACTCGCCGCTGCCGGCGAACATGTTCCGATCCGCGTACAAGCCTTCGGTGTTCTCCCGGACGATCACCAGGTCCATGTCCGGGACCGTCGACGCGACGCCCTCGAGCGAGCGCGCGGGGCGGATGTTCGCGAAGAGGTCGAATCTCTTGCGCACCACCCCGCCGGGGGTCAGCCGGCCGCGGAACGGTTCCGGGTAGGCGGCGCTGTCGTGCGGGCCCAGGATCCAGGCGTCGAGTTCGTCCAGCGCGGAGAGCGTGGACTCGGGGATCGGCGTTCCGTGCGACTCGATGGCGCCCAGGCCGAGGGGCAGTTCCACCCAGTCGACGTCGCCGCCTCCTGCCGCGGTCACCGCGGCCGAGACCACCCGCTGGGTTGCCGGGACGATCTCGTGACCGATGCCGTCGCCGAGGAGCACCCCGATCCGGGTATCGGAAATGTTTGCCGTAGCACCGCTCATGAGGCCATCATTGCCTACCATGGTCCAGTCGGTGGAACTGCTGTTCGACGAAGCGACCGACGTTGCCGTGCGCGCGGAGTGGCAACGCCTGTGGGATGCCGGGATGCCCAGCCGCACTCGCGTTCGCGCCGAATCGAATCGGCCCCACATCACCCTGTTCGTGGCACGCCACATCCCACCCGAGATCGACGAACTGCTGGGCCGCCGGATCGCGACGCCCTCGTTCCACATCCGGCTGGGCGGGCTCGTGATGTTCGGCGGCAGGCACGTCACGCTGTCCCGGTTGGTGGTGCCGTCGAAGGCGCTGCTGTCCCTGCACCGCAGCGTGTTCGATCTCGCGGCGCACGCCACGGAGATCACGCCGCACATCCGCCCGGGCGAGTGGACGCCGCACGTGACTCTCGCACGGCGATTGCCTGCCGATCAGATCGCAGAGGCCGCGCGGCTCCTCGACGGCGGCGACATCATCGGCCGGGCGTCGGTGGTGCGCCGGTGGGACGGGGACGCCAAACGCGAGTGGGTCGTCACGGCACCACCATGATCACGGCGCGTCCGCGGCGACCGTCTCGGCTGCCGTGCGCGAAGACCGTTGGGTGACGACGATTCCCGCGATCACCGCGAGTGCCCCGACGGGCTGGTTCCACGAGATGTGCTCGTCGAGTGCGACCGCACCGAGCACGACGCCGACCACCGGTGTCAGGTAGGTGACGGTGGAGGCCGCGGTGGGCCCCCAGCCGCGCACCACGTTCGTGTTCCACACGAACGCCAGCCCGGTGCCGAACGCCCCGAGCCCGATCATCGACGCGACGATCGCGGGAGTCAGGTGCATCGGCGTGCTCGCGACCCATGGGGCGGCGAGGACCATGGCGGCTGCGGCGATCGACACCTGCATGAACGCGATGGTGGGCGTGCCGACGCCCCGCGGAAGGATGAACCGCCTCAGGTAGACCAGTGCCACGCCGTACGACGCGGTGGCGCCGAGGCACGCGAGCTGGGCGGGGACACTGCCGATGATCCCCGCCTGCCACGGCGCCAGCACCACGACCACCCCCGTGAATCCGAGCAGGAGGCCGAACAGCTTTGCGTCCGTGAGCTTCTCCCCAGGCAGGAACGCCAGGGCCACCGACATCGTCATGAGGGGCGTGGTCGCGTTGTAGATGCTGGCCAGGCCCGAACTGATGCTCTGCTCTGCCCAGCTGAACAGCAACCACGGCACCACACACTGGGCGACCGCCAGGACCGACAGGTGCGCCCACGTCGCCGCTTCGCGCGGCAACCGTGTCCGGGTGAGTCCGAGGACGGCACCGAGGGTCACCGCCCCGAACACGAGTCGCCACAGCACGACCTGCGTGAAGGACAGGCCCTCGAGGCCGACCTTGATGAAGAGGAAACTCGCGCCCCAGGCGAGCGCCGCGCCCGCATACTGGACCGCCAGATTCCCTTTCAAAACCGGAAGTCCCCGTGCTGGATGACTTCGTTGTGCGTGTCGGGCGTGCGGCCGGCGAGCGCCAGCGCGTCGAGCGCCAGGAACACGAGGAGTACCACGACCAGGATTGTCATGTCTTCAGCCTCGTAGCATCGACCTCCGAGAAAAAGTGGCAGAAACGACATTGTTGACCGGATTTCTGCCACACTGGGACGGTGCTGAAAAAAGTCGTCGTACCGCTCATGCCGCTCACCGAAGCGTTCGAGCTCGGTGTCGCCTGCGAGGTGTTCGGTTTCGACCGATCCGACGACGGACTCCCCACGTACGACTTCTCGCTCGTCGCCGGCTCACCGGAACCCATCCGCACCCGCTTCGGATACGGCATCGACGTCCCGTACGACCTCGACCGGCTCGACGACGCCGACCTCATCGTCGTTCCCGCGGGCGGAACCTACGCCGAGGCGGACGGCACCTTCGTCTGCGCGAAGGACCCCGACCCGTGCATGGACCCCCTCCTCGACAAACTGCGGGCCGCGGTGGACCGGGGCGCCAAGGTCGCCAGCCTCTGCAGCGGCGCCTTCGTGCTCGGCGCGGCCGGGCTGCTGGACGGACGCACCTGCACCACCCACTGGCGGCACGCCCAGCGGCTCGCCGACCTCCACCCGGCCGCCACGGTCGACCCGAACGTCCTGTACGTCGACGACGATCCCGTCCTGACCAGCGCGGGCACCGCCGCGGGCATCGACCTGTGCCTGCACATCGTGCGCAAGGAACAGGGCAGCCGGGTGGCCAACGGGATCGCGCGGCGCATGGTGGTCCCGCCGCACCGGGACGGCGGTCAGGCGCAGTACGTGGCGATGCCGCTGCCGTCGACGACGATCGACACCCTCGGGCCGTTGCTCGACTGGATGACCGAGCACCTCGCCCTCGACCTGTCGGTGACCGCGGTGGCGGCCAAGGCCAACATGTCTCCCCGCACGTTCGCGCGAAGGTTCCAGGCCGAGACCGGGACCACCCCGGCCCGCTGGCTCAGCGATCAGCGGGTGCTGGCCGCGCAGCATCTGTTGGAGAACTCGGATCTCTCGGTCGACGTGATCGCCGAACGGGTCGGTTTCGGCGGCGGAGCCGTCCTGCGGCAGCATTTCCTGCGGCTGCGCCACACCACCCCGCAGGCCTACCGCCGCACGTTCCGGGACACGGAGCGCACCGGCTGACGACGCCGCAGGGAAGAATCGACGGCGACGCGGCGTTGCACACGCAAAGCAGTCACCGAAAGAAAGGACCCTCGTGGCCACCAAGACTCTGACTCAGCAGAACTTCGACGAGACCGTGACCGGCAACGATGTCGTTCTGGTCGACTTCTGGGCATCGTGGTGCGGACCGTGCCGCTCCTTCGCCCCCACCTTCGAGGCCTCGTCGGAGCAGCACCCCGACGTCGTACACGCCAAGGTCGACACCGAAGCGGAACAGGGCATCGCCGCCGCCGCGAACATCCGGTCGATCCCGACCATCATGGCGTTCCGTGAGGGTGTGCTGGTGTTCAGCCAGCCCGGCGCGCTGCCGCCCGCGGCGCTCGAGGATCTTCTCACGCAGGTCAAGGCCCTCGACATGGACGAGGTGCGCAAGCAGATCGCCGAGCAGGCGCCGGCCGAATAGGGCGGAGGACCGCCGCCGCCTAGTGTGCGGCGGCGTCCCAACTGCGCCCGGTGCCGACGGACACGTCGAGCGGCACCGACAGCTCGATGGCCGAGGACATCTTGTCGCGGACCAGCTGTTCGACCTGTTCCCGTTCCGAATCGACGACCTCGAGCACGAGTTCGTCGTGGACCTGCAGCAGCATCCGCGATTTCAGGCCCGCCTCGCGCAGTGAGCGCTGCACGTTGATCATCGCGACCTTGATGATGTCGGCGGCCGTGCCCTGGATGGGGGCGTTGAGCGCGGCGCGCTCGGCGACCTCCCGACGCTGGCGGTTGTCGCTGGTGAGGTCGGGCAGGTAGCGGCGACGCCCGTACAGCGTCGACGTGTAGCCGTCCTTGCGGGCCTGTTCCACGACCTCGTGCAGGTAGTCGCGCACCCCGCCGAACCGCGCGAAGTACGCCTCCATCTGCGATTTGGCCTCTTCGGTCGAGATCTTGAGCTGGGCGGCCAGACCGAACGCGCTCAGCCCGTACGCCAGCCCATAGGACATCGCCTTCACACGGCGGCGCAGCTCCGGCGTGACCTCCTCGATCGGCACGCCGAACGCACGCGCGCCGACGAAGCTGTGCAGGTCTTCCCCGGTGTTGAACGCCTCGATCAACCCCTCGTCACCGGACACGTGTGCCATGATCCGCATCTCGATCTGGCTGTAGTCGGCCGTGAGCAGCGAGTCGTAGCCCTCGCCGACGACGAAACCGTCCCTGATCTGCCGGCCGGCGTCGGTGCGCACCGGGATGTTCTGGAGGTTGGGCTCGGTCGACGACAGCCGGCCGGTGGCCGCGACGGTCTGGTTGAACGTCGTGTGGATGCGCCCGTCCTCGGCGACCGTCTTCAGCAGCCCGTCGACGGTCACCTTCAGCCGCGTCGCGTCGCGGTGCGCGAGCAGGTGCTCGAGGAACGGGTGCGACGTCTTCTCGAACAGGTTCTGCAACGCCTCGGCGTCCGTGGTGTATCCGGTCTTCGTCTTCTTCGTCTTGGGCATCTCCAGCTCGTCGAACAGCACGACCTGCAGCTGTTTGGGCGACCCGAGGTTGATCTGCTTGCCGATGACCCCGTAGGCCGCCTCCGCCGCCGCGGAGACCTCGGCCGCGAACCGGCTCTGCAGGTCGTGCAGGTGGTCACCGTCGACGGCGATGCCGGACGCCTCGATGACGGCCAGCACCTCCAGCAGCGGCAACTCCATCTCGGACAGCAGCGCCGTGGATTCGATGTTCGCGAGTTCGGTGTCGAGCGCGGCCGCGAGGTCGAGGACGGCGCGGGCGCTGAGAATTTCGGTCTCGGCGGCTTCCGCGTCGACCTGGTCGGCGTCGTCGAGCAGCGACAGCTGCTCCTGGCCGGTCTCCTCCACCCGCAGCTCCCTGCGCAGGTACCGCAGCGACAGGTCGTCGAGGTTGAACGTCCGCTGCCCGGGGCGCACCAGGTAGGCCGCCAGCGCGGTGTCGCTGGTGAGACCACCGAGCACCCAGCCGCGTCCGCGCAGGGCGTGCATCGCCCACTTGGCCTCGTGCAGGGCCTTCGGCTGATCCGCGTCCGCGAGCCAGGTGCCGAGCGCCTTCTCGTCCTCCGGGGTGGCGGACGCGGTGGCGATGTAGGCGCCCTCACCGTCTGCGGCGGCGATGGCGATCGCCGTCACGTCACCGCCGTACGGGGTGCGGGTGCCGACCACCGACACGCCGGATCGCTCGCCCGTCGACGCGTGCGCCGACAACCAGTCCGCGACGGCCCCGGGATCGAGCGCGCTCCCGCGCACCTCGAAACCCTCCTCGGCCTCCGCTTCGACCGGCGCCAACGTGGCGAACAGCCGGTCGCGCAGCACCTTGAACTCGAGGTCGTCGAACAGCGCGTGAATCTTCTCCCGATCCCACTGCGCGAGCATCAGCTGGTCCGGGGTGTACGGCAGCGGGACGTCGCGCACCATCTCGGTGAGTTCCCGGTTGAGCAGGACGTTCGGCAGGTTCTCCCGCAGCGCGTCACCCACCTTGCCGCGGACCTTGTCGACGTTGTCGACCAGGCCGACGAGATCGCCGTACTCCTTGATCCACTTGGTGGCGGTCTTCTCCCCCACACCCGGGATGCCCGGCAGGTTGTCGCTCGGGTCGCCGCGCAGTGCCGCGAAGTCGGGGTACTGCGCAGGTGTGAGCCCGTACTTCTCCTCGACGGCCGCGGGCGTGAACCGGGTGAGGTCCGAGACGCCCTTCTTCGGGTACAGCACCGTCACCCCGTCGGTGACCAGCTGGAGCGAGTCCCGGTCGCCGGTCACCACGAGGACGCGGTACCCGAGCGCCTCGGCCTGGGTGGTGAGCGTGGCGATGATGTCGTCGGCCTCGAAGCCTGCCTCGGCCATCACCGGGATGCCGAGAGCCCCGAGGACGTCCTTGGTGATCTCGACCTGCCCCTTGAACTCGTCCGGAGCCGTGCTGCGATTCGCCTTGTACTCGGGGAACTTCTCCGCCCGGAACGTCTGCCTGGACACGTCGAACGCCGCCGCCACGTGGCTCGGCTGTTCGTCGCGCAGCAGGTTGATCAACATCGATGTGAACCCGTAGACGGCGTTGGTGACCTGACCGCTGTGCGTCTTGAAGTTCTCGGCGGGCAGGGCGTAGAACGCACGGAAGGCCAGCGAGTGGCCGTCGAGCAGCATCAGTGTGGGGCGATCGTCGGACGACGCGGCTGCGCCGGACGCGGGGGACGTGGTGGACCGGGGGGTGGTTGCAGGGCTCACGGTTGCCCAGTCTAGGGAGCCGATCCGACACCGATCAGCCGGATGGTTCGATACCCAACCGAAACGTGCCGGAAATCCGAGAACCCCATTTCGCGCGACCGGAGCCGTTAGAGTCCGGAAATTGCGGCACGGGCGGTAGTCGAGTCCGTCGCAGCACGTTCCTGACCGATCTACACGTCCCCGGAGGACCTGCGTGGCCCCAACCGTGAGGAAGCGACTCCCAGCAGTGAGGACGCGACCGAAATCCGCGAGGAAACGCACGAGACGAGGGTCGGTCACCCGGCAGCTCGGCCGTGCGTTCGTCCTCGTCCTGCTCGGCCTCGTCGCGGCGATCGCATTCGGCGGTCCCGCGGCGGCGCAGGAACCCACCCCACCGCCCCCACCGCCCGCGACGAGCGGGCAACCGGCGCCCCCGGAGAACGCGGTGCGGGTCAGCGGCAATCTGAACAACGCGGGCGAACGGCTCGCGGACGTCGAGGTGCGCGCTCTCGATTCGTCGGGCAACGAGGTGGCGAAGGCGACGTCGGAGTCGAACGGCCGCTGGGAACTCCAGGTCGCGCCCGGCACGTACACGTTCGAGATCGTGGCGGACTCGCTTCCCGACGACGTCAGCGTGCAGGCCACGGTGCAGCGGGAGGTGGTGGCCGGTCGCACCAACACGGTGATCTTCTCGTTCGGCGAGGCCCGCACCGGTTCCGCGGTCCCGTTCTACGAGAAGCTGATTCGCCAGACCATCGACGGGCTCCGGTTCGGTCTCGTGATCGCCATCGCCGGTGTCGGGCTGAGCCTGATCTACGGCACCACCGGCCTGACGAACTTCGCGCACGGCGAACTCGTCACCCTCGGTGCGGTCGCGGCGTGGGTGATCAACGTGACGTTCGGTGTGCAGCTGATCCCGGCCACGATCCTCGCGGTCTTCGTGGGAATCCTGATCGGACTGCTGAACAATGCCGGGATCTGGAAACCGCTGCGACGACGCAAGACCGGCCTGATAGCGCAGCTGGTGGTGTCGATCGGACTCGCGATTTCCCTGCGCTACCTGATCCTGATCTTCTTCTCCGATCGCGCGGAGCCGTTCGTCGACTACCAGGCACAGGTGGAGAGGCACTGGGGTCCGATCGCGATCACCGACGCCAACCTCGTGAGCATCGGCATCAGTCTCGTCGTTCTCGTCGGAGTGGCCCTGCTGCTGCAGAAGACGCGCATCGGCAAGGCCATGCGCGCCGTGTCCGACAACCGTGACCTGGCCGCGTCGTCCGGCATCGACGTCGAACGGGTGATCCGCTTCGTGTGGGGTCTCGGCGGCGGTCTCGCCGCGCTCGGCGGCGTCCTGTTCGGCATCTCCGAACTCGGCGGCCGCGTGCAGTGGGAGATGGGCTTCAAGCTCCTGCTGCTGATGTTCGCCGGTATCACGCTCGGCGGACTCGGCACCGCCTACGGCGCGCTGCTCGGCTGTGTGATCGTCGGTCTGCTCGTCCAGCTGTCGACGCTGGTGATCAACCCCGACCTCAAGTACATCGGAGGACTGCTCATCTTGATCGTCATCCTGGTCGTCCGGCCCCAGGGCATTCTCGGCAGCCGGCAAAGGATCGGGTGAGGGCATGGACATCGCAGGAGCACTCCAGGTCTCGCTCGCCCAGCTGATCGGCCCGTCGGCGATCTTCTACGCGCTGCTGGCGATCGGCCTCAACCTGCACTTCGGCTACGCCGGACTGCTGAACTTCGGTCAGATCGGGTTCGCCCTCCTCGGCGGCTACGGCGTCGGGATCATGACCGTCACCTACCAGCAGCCGCTGTGGGTCGGCATCCTCGTCGGTCTCGCCGCGGCCGGGTTGCTGGCCGTCGTCCTCGGTATCCCGACGCTGCGGTTGCGGGCCGACTACCTCGCCATCGTCACGATCGCCGCGTCCGAGATCCTGCGGCTGATCTTCCGGTCCACCGCTTCGGATTCGATCACCGGATCCACCAACGGCCTGTTCGGTTTCGCCGACCCGTTCACCACGCTCAGCCCGTTCGACTCGGGTAAGCAGTACAACTTCCTCGGCGTGAAGTTCTACGGCGACGACCTCTGGTCGATGGTCGTCGGATGGACTCTCGTCCTGGTGCTGTGCGGGTTCGTGTTCCTCCTGACGCACAGTCCGTGGGGCCGTGTCCTCAAGGCCGTCCGCGAGGACGAGGACGCCGCTCGCGCACTCGGCAAGAACGTCTTCGTCTACAAGATGCAGGCGCTGGTCCTCGGCGGCATGATCGGCGGGCTCGGCGGCGTGTTCAACGCGCTGCAGACCAAGTCGATCAACCCCGACTTCTACTCCACCGCGCAGACGTTCTTCGCGTTCGGCGCCCTCATCCTCGGTGGCGCGGCGACGGTCTTCGGACCGGTGGTCGGCGCGATGCTGTTCTGGTTCCTGCTGGCCATCCCGGACGCCCTGTTGCGGCAGGCCATCTCCGGGCCGGATCCGCTGCTGCCGCTGACGGAACAGCAGGTCGGGGCCATGCGGTTCGTCCTGCTCGGCATCATGATCGCGGTGCTGATGGTCTTCCGGCCGCAGGGCATACTGGGCAACAAGCGGGAGGTGCAGCTCAATGCCTGACCACAGACTGCCGGATCATCTGCAGACCGCCACCGTGCTCACCGCCGAGGAACGGGCCTCGATCTTCGCCGACGTCCCGCACTCCCCCGGCGCACCGAAACCCGACCCGATCCTCGTGGTCGACAACGTGTCCCGTACGTTCGGCGGGCTCAAGGCCGTCGACGTGGCGCATCTGGAGATTCAGCGCGGCTGCATCACCGGACTGATCGGTCCGAACGGCGCAGGTAAGACCACCCTGTTCAACCTGCTCACCGGTTTCGACCGGCCGGACAGCGGCACGTGGTCGATGGATGGCCATTCGCTGGGCCGGATGTATCCGCACCAGGTGGCCCGCCGCGGCGTCGTCCGCACGTTCCAGCTCACCAAGGCGTTGTCGAAGCTGACGGTGCTCGACAACGTGCGGCTGGGCGCCACCGGGCAACGCGGCGAGCGGATCTTCAACACGCTTCTGCCGTGGACGTGGAAGGCGCAGGAACGGGCCGTCACCGAACGGGCCAACGAACTGCTCGCGCGGTTCAAGCTCGACACCAAGTCCGACGACCTCGCCGGCTCGCTGTCCGGCGGTCAGCGCAAGCTGCTCGAGATGGCGCGGGCGCTGATGACGGAGCCGACCGTGGTGATGCTCGACGAGCCGATGGCCGGCGTGAACCCGGCGCTCACCCAGAGCCTGCTCGGTCACATCAAATCGCTTCGGGACGAGGGCATGACCGTCGTGTTCGTCGAACACGACATGGACGTCATCCGCGACATCAGCGACTGGGTGGTGGTGATGGCGCAGGGCAGCGTGATCGCCGAGTCCACACCGGGACACCTCTCGTCCAACAACGCGGTGGTCGACGCCTACCTGGGCAGCCACCACGATCAGGCACTCGAGTTCGACGACGAGGGAAACCCGGTGGGCGCGACGGCCGTTCTGGCCGAGGCACTCGAGAACGCCGAGGCCGAAACCCTCGAGACCGGCGGCGACCTCTCCGAACCCGACATCACCGAGCTGAGGCGTGAGAACCCATGACCGAACTGACCCCTGCGGAATTCGCGGCCACACCCGAGGAGCATGCCCGGCTCGCCGAGGGTGCCCTCGTCCGCGCGGACGGTGTGGTGGCCGGCTACATCCCCGGCGTCAACATCCTCCGCGAATGCAACTTCTTCCTGCGCGAGGGTGAGATCGTCGGCATCATCGGTCCCAACGGCGCCGGGAAGTCCACGCTCCTGAAGTCGCTGTTCGGGCTGATACCGGTGCGTGAGGGATCGGTGACCCTGAGGGGCGAGGACATCACGTCCAAACCCGCCCACGTTCTCGTGCAGAAGGGCGTCGGCTACGTCCCGCAGACGCAGAACGTCTTTCCGTCGCTCACCATCGAGGAGAACCTCGAGATGGGGATGTATCTGCGGCCCAAGCTCTTCGCGGAGCGATTCGCGTTCGTCGGCGACCTCTTCCCGCTGCTCGTCGAGCGGAAGAAGGTGAAGGCGGGCGCCCTGTCCGGCGGTGAACGGCAGATGGTCGCGATGGGACGTGCGCTGATGATGGAACCGTCCGTGCTGCTGCTCGACGAGCCGTCCGCCGGACTGTCCCCGATGTTCCAGGACGAGGTGTTCATTCGCTGCAAGCGGATCAACGCGGCGGGAGTCTCGGTGATCATGGTCGAGCAGAACGCCCGCCGGTGCCTGCAGATCTGCGACCGCGGCTACGTCCTGGACCAGGGCCGCAACGCCTACACCGACTCGGGACCCAACCTGATGCACGACCCGAAGGTGATCGAGCTGTACCTGGGGACCCTCGCGGGAAGTCAGGAGAAGAAGTAGGTCCGGTGGTTCCGGATACGACTGTGGGCCAGGTTTCCCTGGCCCACAGTCCGTTTCAGGGGAGTGCGATCACCCGCCGACGACGATGTATCCGTCCGTCGTCAGCTTGTTGTCGGCACCGAACTTCAGCTTGCCGTACGAACCGATGGACGGCTCGCCCGCGGCGGTGAAGTCGAGCTTGCCGGTGATGCCGTTGTAGTCGACGTCCGTGCCGGCCTGCACGAGCGGCAGGCACTCCTGGTACGACGTACACGGGGTTCCGCCTTCGGTGACGGCGTTGATGTTCGCGGCGATGTCGCGACCGGCCGTCGACTTCGCGGCTTCCGCGGCGAGCGCGGAAACGACTACGGCGTCGTAGGATTCACCGGCGTAGTTGAAGTCGATCAGTCCCGGGTTGATGCCCTTGAGACGATCCTGGAAGGCCGGGCCGACGTCCGTGAGCGGCGTGGTGCCCTGCATGCCGTCGAGCAACGGTGCGGCCACCGACTCGCCGAGAGCGTTACCCATGTTGCCGTCGACGCCGTAGACCTTCATCCCGTCGGACGGGCCGATGCCGACCTCATGCATGCGGGTGATGATCTTCGCGGACTCCTCGAATCCGACCACCGCGACGGCGTCGGGGGCGAAGTCCTTCACCTGGTCGATCTCGGAGTTGAAGGACTGCGCGTTGGGGTCGTAGATGATCTTCTGGATCTGGTCCTCGGGGATGCCCGCGTCGACGAGGTTCTTCTGGATGTTGTCGGCGAGCCCGGTTCCGTACGGGTCGTTGAGGGCCAGGATGGACACGCGCTGGCCGCCGTCGTCCGAGATGAGTTGCGACACAGCCTGAGCCTGCAACACGTCGGTGGGGGCGGTGCGGAAGTACTGGCCCTTGTCCGGGTAGCAGACGAACTGGTCGGACGTGTTGGCCGGGGAGAACATCACGACGCCGGCGCTGGACACCTTGTCGATGACCTTCAGCGACACCGAGGACGACGCCGCGCCGATGATCACCTGGGTGCCCGCGGCGAGTTCCCGGTCCACGGTGGTGTTCGCCGTGTCGGTGGTGGTGTCGCCCGAGTCGCCGGGGATCAGTTGAACGGGCTGGCCGAGAACTCCACCGGCCGCATTGACGTCGTTGACACCGAGTTGGGTGCCCGCCACCATCGGCGGTCCGAGGAAGGAGAGGCTTCCCGTGTCGGGAAGCAGAGTGCCGATCTTCAGCGGCGCTGTGGACGGGGCACCCGCTGCCGCCGCCTCTTCGGGCGTGCAATCGGTGGAAACAGTGGTGGCCGAGGCAGAGCTGTCACTCCCGCTCGCGGAGTCGTCGCCACTGTCCGAACTACAACCTGCCAGTGCGAGTGATGCCGCGCCGAGAACCGCGGCCGCCCGCACGAGGGTCCGTTTAGCCATCCAAACTCTCCTTAGATCACCTGAGTGCGGGCGCCACCCGAGTTGGCGTCCGCTGTGGGATCAGACGCTAGCGGTCCGGCGGCTTTCGCGATCCGTCCGGAAAGGCTCGTGACCTTACTGTGATCTGAATACGACGAGTGTTTACGCGGTCGTAGCGTGGCGAGCCTCAGCCGCCGACGAGAAGGCGCACGGAGTCGACGACAACCTGGCGCCGGCGGGCCCGGTCCGCGGGGGCCGAGGCGCCGAGTTCCGGTGTCTGCGTGTGCCAGGACATCGCGACGGACCGGACGACGGTGAGCAGTTCCACGGGTTCGAATCGGGTTGGCAGCACACCACTTCTCTGCGCTCGCTCGATGTCGGCGAGCTTCGACCGGTTGGACGCGACCACCACCTGGAGCGGCTCACCGTCGGGCCGCTCCAGCTGGTACCAGGTGGCGAGCCGGAGCGTCGCCGGGTTGTCCTCGTACAGGTCGAACGAGCGCCCCGCGTAACCAGGGAGGTCGGTGGCGTCGAACCGCACCTGCTCGGTGAAGGCCACCACGTGGGCGGAGAAGACCGCGTCGAACAGCTGCCCCTTGTCGCCGAAGTACGCGTAGATCATCGACTTGTTCGCCTTGGCGGCCAGGGCGATGCGGTCGACCCGCGCCCCGGCGATGCCGAACTCGGCGAACTCGGCCGCCGCCGCGTCGAGTAGTCGCTTCTTCGTTGCCTCTGCATCGCGCACCATGCGTCCAGAGTATCAACCAAATAGTTGGTTGACAGTTCCTCCCGGCGGGTGTTCCATGGATTTCGTAAGCATCCAACCAGTCAGTTGCAACCAGCGGATGGAGTACACCATGGCGAAGACGTGGCTCGTCACCGGAACCTCACGCGGTTTCGGCAGGGAACTCGCGACAGCAATCCTCGGCAGCGGCGACAACCTGGTAGCCACCGCCCGGCAGCCCGAACAGCTGATCGGCCTGGTCGACACGTACGGCGACCGGGTTCGGGCGGTCGCCCTGGACGTCACCGACGCCGCGGCCGCCCGGGCGGCGGTCGCCACCGCCGTCGACGAGTTCGGGGGCCTCGACGTGGTGGTGAACAACGCCGGCTACGCCAACAGCGTCCCGATCGAGGAAATGGACGACGAGGACTTCCGCCAGCAGGTCGAGGCCAACTTCTTCGGCGTCGTCAACGTCACCCGCGCGGCACTGCCGATCCTGCGCGAACAGCGCGGCGGCTGCCTCGTGCAGTTCTCCTCCGTCGGAGGCCGCGTCGGTGGCACGCCGGGGCTGAGCGCGTATCAGGCAGCGAAGTTCGCCGTCGAGGGATTCTCCGAAGTCCTGGCGGCGGAGGTGGAGCCGTTCGGTGTGAAGGTGCTCATCGTGGAACCCGGCGCATTTCGCACCGACTGGCAGGGTTCGTCGATGACACGCAGCTCGGTCGGCCCCGACTACGAGGCAACGGTCGGCGCGATGAACCACTACCGGGAGACCACCGACGGCACCCAGCCCGGCGACCCCGCCCGGGCCGCTCGGATCATCATGGATGTGGTTGCCGCCGAGGACGCCCCGCTGCGCCTGCTGCTCGGGGCCGGTGCCGTCGAGATGGCCGAGAAGTCGTCCCGCGAACGCGCCGCCGAGGCCCACCGGTGGGCCGACGTCAGCCGATCCGCGGACTTCCCCACCGGCGCCTGACGCGTCGAAAGCGCATCGGCTGTAGCCGATCTCGCGGGTCAGCTGGTGGGAGCTTCCCCACCGAGGGTCTCGAGTACCACCTGCGCGACCGCCTTCATGGTCGACCGGCGGTCCATCGCGGCCCGCTGGATCCACTTGAACGCTTCGGGCTCGGTCAGGGACTGCTTCTCCATCAACACGCCCTTGGCCCGCTCGACGATCTTGCGGGTCTCCAGACGCTCGGACAGATCGGAGATCTCCCGCTCGAGCGCGGTCACTTCCTTGAACCGGCTGGCCGCCAACTCGACAGCGGGCACCAGGTCGGCTGTGGAGAACGGCTTGACGAGATAGGCCATCGCCCCGGCGTCGCGGGCCCGCTCCACCAGCTCGCGCTGACTGAACGCTGTGAGAATGACCACGGGCGCAATGCGTTTCGCCGCGATCTCCGAGGCCGCATCGATGCCGTCGCGACGGGGCATCTTCACGTCCATGATCACGAGGTCGGGTTTGAGCTCCACCGCCAGGTCGACGGCGGCCTGCCCGTCCCCCGCCTCACCGACCACGTCGTAGCCCTCTTCCCGCAACATCTCGACCAGATCGAGCCTGATCAGCGCCTCGTCCTCGGCCACCACGACCCGTCGCGGCTGCGACGGCACACCTTGCTGCTGGGGAGCGTTCATGGCCACCATTCTCCTCTGCTCGGACGACCCCGGCACGGGGAGCGAACGTTAGAAGGGTACCGGTGGTTGACTCCCGACGGCGATCTTCTACAGTGGTACAGCGCAACACGCCCTCGTATCCCAATTGGCAGAGGAAACGGATTCAAAACCCGTCCAGTGTGAGTTCGAGTCTCACCGAGGGCACTGCCAGGATTTCTCCGCGAATCGCAGGTCGGATACTTACTCCGACCTGCGATTCGCATCTCGTCACCCGTTACGGTGTCCTCGTCACCACTGGCCGCCCGCGACCTGCCGGGTGGCGGCGTTGAGCCGGTTCCACAGATTCACGGTGGCGATCGACAGGACCAGCGACGCGAGCGCCTGCTCGTCGTAGTGCCGGGCGGCCTCGTTCCACACGTCGTCGGGCACCGGATCCGGACGATCACTCAACCGGGTCATCGACTCGGCCAGCGCCAGGGCCGCGCGTTCGGCGTCGCTGAAGTATGGAGCCTCCCGCCACGCCGCCACCGCGAAGATCCGCTCGTTGGTCTCCCCTTCCTTCTCCAACTCACGCGAATGCATGTCCACGCACACGCTGCAGCCGTTGATCTGGCTCGACCGCAGATGGACGAGAGCGTGGGTCACCGGCGGCACGTCCGCGTTCGACGCAGCCTTTCCCAGCGCCAGCAGAGACTTCATGGCGTCGGGAACGATCATCGCGGGGTTGGTCATCCGGGCTTTCATGATTGCCTGCCTCCAAAGGTATTCGGGTGATGTGATGTCACACCGGCTGATTTTCGTTCTCACTGACATGACGAACCGCGACGGCAGAATGTGACAGATGACCGACAACGAAGTTCTGGCGCATCGCTTCGAGGAGAACCGGACGCACCTGTCGGCGGTCGCCTATCGGATGCTCGGCTCGATCAGCGAAGCGGAGGACGCCGTGCAGGAGGGCTGGCTCCGGCTCCGCCGTGCCGATACGTCGGATGTGGAGAACCTGCGTGGTTGGCTGACGACGGTCGTCGCCCGGGTATGCCTCGACATGCTCCGGTCACGGAAGACTCGCCGCGAGGAGCCACTCGACGTCCATGTGCCGGATCCGAGCGTGAGTGAGCTGGACGTGGCCGATCCCGAGCACGAGGCGGTGCTCGGCGACTCGGTCGGACTCGCGCTGCTGGTCGTTCTCGACACGCTGACACCCGCCGAGCGGCTCGCATTCGTGTTGCACGACATGTTTGCCCTGTCCTTCGACGAGATCGCCCCGATCGCCGGACGCACCCCCGCCGCGTCCCGTCAGCTCGCGAGCCGCGCGCGCCGCCGTGTCCAGGGGTCGGGGCCCGTTCCGGATACCGACCCGACCCGGCAGCGCGAGGTGGTCGAGGCGTTCATGGCCGCCTCGCGGGCCGGCCGGTTCGACGACCTCCTCGCCCTGCTCGACCCGGACATCGTCCTGCGGGCCGACGGCGGCGCTGACGGATCCTCTCTCGTGCGCGGAGCCCGCGCCGTCAGCGAGCAGGCCCTCACCTTCTCGCGCTTCGCTCCGTTCGCCCGGCTCGCCCTGGTGAACGGCGCCGCCGGAGTCGTGACCGCACCCGAGGGAAAGGCCATGTCGGTCATGGCCTTCACCGTCGCAGGTGGGAAGATCGCCCGGATCGACATCCTCGCCGACCCGCACCGCCTGCAGCGTCTCGGACTCTCTTCCGTAGGCGACTGACGACCCCGCAGGTAGCGGCGGTTTTTTGTGCCCGATCCTGGGGATCTGAGCCGTCCTGCCAGTACCATGGTGGGACAGGTACGCCCTCGAGCACGGAGGTCACCCATGGAGCTCGGCACCGTCACTTTCACCTACGACGGGCGGGTAGCCCTTCGATTCCAGCAAGCGCTCTCGCACTCGCCGGAGAAGGTGTGGCGTGTTCTCACCGACCCGCAGTACCTGAAGGCCTGGTTCCCCGCCGACGTCGAGTTCGACCTCACTCCGGGTGCCGAACTCGTCTTCCGTGTGACGCCGGAGCAGGTGCGCCGATTCGGATTGCCCGCAGATCAGACCACCACGGGGACGGTCATCTCGGTGCATCCCGCGCACATCCTCGAATACCTGTGGGACGCCGAAACCCTGCACTGGGAACTCGTCCCCGACGGCAGCGGAGGCTGCTGGCTGACGCTCACCCACACCGTGGAAGAAGAGGAATCCGCCTACGCCCACGCCGCCGGCTGGCACGCGGGACTCGAGGTGGTCGAAGCGCAACTGGACGGCCGCGAAGTCGACTGGTCCCCGTGGGATCGGGCCGACGAACTCGCGGCATCGTACCGCAAGACGTCCTGACCACCGGATTCACCGACGGGAGGAGTGCGTATCCCGGGCAGCACGACCACACCGGCAGCGACGTTCGTCAAGGAGGTCACCGGCGAGGCGACGCGGCGTTGGGGTGTGCACGGCACCGACCTCGGCTGTCCCACACGCCTGGCCGACGGCAGAGTCGCGTTCTTCTTCGGCGACACGTTCAGCTCACGCGGCCGAAGCGGTAGACGGTGGCGCAGCCCCGTGATGTTGCGCTCCACCACAACCGATCTCCGGGGCGGCATCGAGTTCGAATCCGCGGCCGGCGGCCGGACGGCGACGGAGATCCTGCCGAACGCGCACGACGTCCGCGAACTCCCCGACCGGGAATCTGCGGGCAGCGAGTTCACCGTCGTTCCCGCTGACGCCGTCACGATCGGTGACCGGACCTATCTGTCCGTCGTCAGTGTGCACTCGTGGCGGTCGCGTGCGTGGCCGACGAACTTCACGTATCTCGCCTGGTCCGACGACGGCGGCGAGAACTGGCACCGCTCACCCGCCCGCTGGGACAACCGCGGTGGGTCACTCGATCAGCTGTGGACCATGGAACGGCACGACGGCTACGTCTACGTCGTCTCGAGCGCGTTCGACCGCACCAATCCGGGTGGGATGATCCTCCGGCGGGTCCCCGAATCGCGCATCCTCGAGCCCGGTGCCTACGAGGACTGGGGCTGGGACCGCGGTACGGGGTGGGCGTGGGGACAGCCCGCGACCCCGATCCTGCCGGGCCCCGTCGGGGAGATGTGCCTGCGACGGATCGACGGCACCTGGGTCCTCGCGTACTTCGACCCCACCGCGTACGCGATCGTCACACGCACCGCGGACCGGATCGACGGACTGTGGTCGGAACCGACCGTGCAGGTCGCCGGGGGCGACTGGGGAGCTGCGGACGGCACGTGGGCGCAGATCTACGGCGGATTCATCCACCCGGGGTCCACGTTGGGCGAGCTGCATCTGCTTGTGTCGCAATGGAACACGACGACCGGCGACCCCTACCGCGTCCTGCAATTCACGACTCGACCGGCCGCCGGGTAGCTCGTCACCCCACGAGTTCCGACTCCGTCCACCGCCCCTCCCCTTCGAGTTCCACACCGCGGGAATGGAATTGATTGAGGGTACTGCGGTGGCCCACGCTCACCACGATGCTGTCCGGGAGTTCGGTCCTGAGCAGGGTGTAGAGCGTGTATTCGAGGCCCTCGTCGATGGCCGACGTGGCCTCGTCGAGGAAGATCACCGCGGGGCGTGCGATCAGCACCCGCGCGAACGCGAGACGCTGCTGCTCACCCGGCGACAGGATCCGCGTCCAGTCGGCGGTCTCGTCGAGCCGATCCCCCAGATTGCCGAGCGACACCTTCGACAGCGCGTCGCGCACGATGTCGTCGGACGCCGTCGGCTCTTTCGGGTACGCCAGCGCGGTCCGCAGCGAACCGAGCGGAAGGTACGGGCGCTGGGACAGGAAGATCGCCTCCCCCGCGGGCCGCGACACCGTGCCGTCGGCGTACGGCCACAGATCGGCGAGCGTGCGGAGCAGGGTGGTCTTGCCCGAGCCAGACGGGCCCTTGACCAGCAACGACTGCCCGGGGGTCACGGTGAGCTCGAGGCCCTCGATGAGGGTCTGCCCCGTCGGGATGCGCACGTCCAGCTTCTCGACCTGGAGGTCGTCGCCCGACTTGCCGGTCTTCAGGATCGGAAGTTCGGCGGCATGCTGGTTGTCGTTGGCCAGACCGTTGAGTCGGATGAGGGTGGCGCGGAAACTCGCGAAGTCGGCGTACGACTCACGGAAGAAGGACAGGGAGTCGTGGACCTGGCCGAACGCCTGCGACGTCTGCATCACGTCACCGAGCGACACCTGACCGGTGAACAGTCGCGGACCCTGCACGAGGAACGGGAAGATGACGGCCGTCTGGTTGACGGTGAGGTTCCATCCGCTGAACTTCAACGTCCGGAAAACGATCTGCCACATGTTCCGGATGACGTCCGCGAACCGTCCGGCGAGTGTGCGGCGCTCGACGTTCTCGCCGCGGTAGAACGCGATGCTCTCGCCGTACTCCCGCACCCGGATCAGCGCGTAGCGGAAGTTGGCGCCCAGTTTCTCGTTGAGGAAGTTCAGCTTGATGAGCGGCTTGCCGATCCAGAACGCCACCACCGTAGTCACCAGTACGTAGATGTAGACGAGGAAGATCATCGCCCGCGAGATCTCGACGCCGAACACCGTCATCGGGCCGGACAGATCCCACAGGATTCCCGTGAACGACACGATCGACAGCACGGCGGTCACCGCGCCCATCGACAGCGAGCGGGACGTGGTCACGAAGTTGGTGATGTCGGCCTGGACGCGCTGGTCCGGGTTGTCGATCGCGTCGTCCAGGAACCGGTCACGGTAGTAGGCGCGGCTGTCGAGCCAGTCGTCGACGAGATGGTGGTTGAGCCACGTCCGCCAGTCGATGTCGAGGGTCTGCCCGATCAGGTACTCGATCAGGGCCCGCACCACGTGGACCGTCGCCAGAAGGGCGAATACGCGGAGGAAGTGCCAGAACGCCGATTCGTCCAGATTCTGGATCGAATCGTAGAAGTCGTTGTACCAGTAGGAGAACAGCACCGTCATCCGCACCGCGAAGACCGTCGACAGCAGCAACACCGCCAGGATGGTCAACGGCTTGAGGCTGCGCCGCGGATTGAAGTACGGCGCGGCGAAGCGCCAGAACTGCCTTCCCCATTTGGTGAACCGCGCGAGCAGTATCACTACGACGACGAACGCGACGACAGTCATGACGTAGGCCTTGAGCAGCCACATTGCGCTGTCCCAGACGACGTTGTTCCAGTCCACGACCCATATCCCCGATCACGAGGTGAAACTCACCAGAAAAGATGGCGAAGTCTAACCCCGGACCTCGGTCGTCGGCGAGAGATACGCGCAGGACACGCGTCGATCCGCACACACACGTCGCCCGATGTCCCATTTGGGCGGTTTCGCCGCACAGGTGGGACACCGGGCAGGGAGAACGGGCCCCGACGACGGGGAGTCTACGAGTCCTTCTCGGGCTCAGGCTTTTTCAGGTTGCCCTCGTCGTCGACGTAATCGTCGAAGGCGGTACCCGACACCGTGCCGTCGGAGCCGGGCAGGACTACCGTCTCGCGGGCGCCCGGCTCGTAGCGGGCGTCGATCTCCTCCACCTTCTTCTTGGCTTCGGCAAGCGCCTCGTCGTCGGGAAGGGGCACTTCGGTCTCGGCCTGTCGGCCGGAGTTCTTCTGCTCGGGTGCGTCTGCGCTCATTGTGCACGTCCGTTCCGTTTCGGAGATTCCAGACCGACCATACGCCGCAGCCACCAGTTGAACTACCGTTCAAAACCGTTCGGTGGCAAAGGAATGACGGGCCGCTACTTCCGCGGCGGGAAGTGGCGGATGAGACCCTCCTGGACGACGGTGGCCAGCAACTCGCCCTCGAGGGAGAAGAACCGCCCCGTCGCGAGGCCGCGGGACCCCGCGGCGACCGGCGACTCGGTGGCGTAGAGCGTCCAGTCGTCGAACCGGAACGGCCGGTGGAACCAGATGGAATGGTTGACGGTGGCTGCGACGATCCGGTCCAGCCCCCACGACAATCCGTGGGTGGTGATGATGGAATCCAGGACCGTGGTGTCCGACGAGTAGCCCATCACGGCCACGTGTATCAGCGGGTCGTCCGGAAGGTCGCCGTCCGATTTCATCCAGACCCGGTTGTGGGTGAGCTTCTCCCCGGTGCCCTTCATGATCCAGGACGGGTCGTTCGCGTAACGCATGTCGATCGGTTTGAGGGCGTCGACGAACATCTTCAGCCGGTCCTCGTAACCCAGGAAGTGGTCGCCCAGCGGCGGCAGCGTGTCCGGGAACGGGACGTCGGGCACCTCGACCGCGTGCTCGAGACCCTTGCCCCAATCCTGGAACGCCGCCAGCATGACGAACAGTTCCTCACCGTTCTGCAGCGCCGTGACCTGACGGTTCGCGAATGCCCGGCCGTCGCGGTGCCGCTCGACGCGGTATTCGATGGGTTCCTTGACGTCGCCGCCGCGGATGAAGTGGGCGTTGATCGCGTGCACAGCGCGCTCGCCGCTCACGGTGCGGCCGGCGGCGACCAGTGCCTGGGAAATCAACTGGCCGCCGAACGTCCGGCTCCCCACCTGCGCGGGATGCCGACCTCGGTACGTGTCCTCGCCGGTCCTCTCGAGATCGAGAAGTTCGAGCAGGGTCTGGAGATCGGTCTTCGCCGCGACTTCGCTCACCTAGTGGTCCTCTTCGCCGATTCTGTGGACGTGGATCAGGTTGGTCGAGCCTACGGTGCCGGGCGGCGACCCGGCCACGATGACCACCAGTTCACCCTTCTGGTACCGGCCCAACCCGAGCAGCGCGTGGTCGACCTGCCGCACCATCGCGTCCGTGCTGTCGACCGGGTCGACGATGAACGTCTCCGTTCCCCACGTCAGCGACAACTGGCTGCGCACCTCCGGCAACGGGGTGAACGCCAGCAACGGCAGCGGCGTGTGCAGCCGCGCCAGGCGGCGCACCGTGTCCCCGGACTGGGTGAACGCGACCAGCGCCTTCGCGTCCAGGCGCTCCCCGATGTCGCGGGCGGCGTACGAGATGACACCCCGCTTGGTGCGCGGCACATGCGTCAGCGGCGGCACCTGGGTGGACTCGTTCTCCACCGCCTCGACGATCCGCGCCATCGTGCGCACCGTCTCCATCACGTACTTACCGACCGACGTCTCACCGGACAGCATCACCGCGTCCGCACCGTCGAGGACCGCGTTCGCGACGTCGGACGCCTCGGCGCGGGTGGGCCGCGAGTTCTCGATCATCGACTCGAGCATCTGGGTGGCCACGATGACCGGCTTCGCGTTCTCCCGGGCGATCTGGATCGCCCGCTTCTGCACCAGCGGCACCTGCTCGAGCGGCAACTCCACACCCAGGTCACCGCGGGCGACCATCACCGCGTCGAACGCCAGCACGATCGCCTCGAGGTTGTCGATCGCCTCCGGCTTCTCGAGCTTCGCGATCACCGGGATCCGGCGACCGACCCGATCCATCACGGCGTGAACCAGTTCCACATCGGCCGGCGACCGCACGAACGACAGCGCGATGAAGTCGACGCCGAGGCCGAGCGCGAACTCGAGGTCGGCGATGTCCTTCTCCGACAGCGCCGGGACCGACACGTTCATCCCCGGCAGGGACACACCCTTGTTGTTGCTGACCGGGCCACCCTCGGTGACCCGGCAGATCACGTCGTTGCCCTCCACACCGGAGACGACGAGACCGACCTTGCCGTCGTCGACGAGCAGCCGGTCGCCGGGCTTGGCGTCCTCGGCGAGCTGCTTGTACGTGGTCGACACCCGGTCGTGGGTGCCGTCGACGTCGTCGACGGTGATCCGCACTTCCTCACCGTTGGCCCACGTGGTGCGACCCTCGGCGAACCGGCCGAGCCGGATCTTCGGGCCCTGGAGGTCGGCGAGGACACCGACCGCCTTGCCCGTCGCGTCCGAGGCGGCCCGGACGCGTTTGTAGTTCTCCTCGTGGTCGGCGTGTTCGCCGTGGCTGAAATTCAGCCGCGCCACGTCCATACCGCTTTCGACGAGCTCGCGAATACGGTCACCGGTGGCGGTAGCAGGTCCAAGTGTGCATACGATCTTCGTGCGTCGGTTCACGGCCTCGAGCCTAGTCGTCCCGCGCGCCCTTCTCCATTTAGACGACTGCCAGCGGGAGCGCCGTCGGATGCACCGGCGACGGGAGGTCCGACGCCCCGGTCAGATACACGTCGACGGCGTGCGCCGCGGACCTGCCCTCCGCGATCGCCCACACCACGAGCGACGCGCCGCGGTGCGCGTCCCCGCAGACGAAGACCCCGGGTGCGGTGGTCTGCCAATCCGGTCCGCAGGAGAGCGATCCGCGCCGGGTGGGCGACAGCCCGTAGTCGTCGAGCAGCGGTCCGAGATCGACACCCTCGAATCCGATCGCGAAAAGCGCCAGTTCGCAGGGCAATTCGATCTCCTCGCCGACCGGCGTGATGATGCGTGTGCCGTCCTCGCGGGTGACCCGGACCTCGGCGAGGACCATGGATCGGACGTTCCCGTTCGCGTCACCGAGGAAGCGTTGCACCGCGACCTGATACCGGCGGACACCGCCCTCGGCGTGCGCGGGCGACGTGCGCAGCACCATCGGCCACGCCGGCCACGGCGTCGCGGCCTCGTCCCGATCCGTCGGCAACTCCGGGTTGTAGTCCAGCTGGGTCACCGACAGCGCGCCCTGGCGGTGCGCCGTTCCGAGGCAGTCGGCCCCGGTGTCGCCGCCGCCGATGATGACGACGTGCTTGCCCTTGGCGGTGATCGTCGCGGGACCGTCACCCTCGCATTCCTTGTTCGAGGTGACGAGGTGTTCCATCGCGAGGTGGATCCCGTTCAGCTCCCTGCCTTCGACGGTCGTGTTGTCACGGCCCCGGAGCGCGCCGATCGCGAGCACGACGGCGTCGAAGTTCTCGCGCATCTGCTCCACGGTGAGGTCGACGCCGACCTCGCAATCGGTGACGAAGTGCGTTCCCTCGGCGCGCATCTGCATCAGGCGCTGATCGAGGATCGCCTTCTCCATCTTGAATTCCGGGATGCCGTACCGCAGCAGTCCCCCGAGCCGGTCGTCGCGCTCGTAGACGGTGACGTCGTGCCCCGCCCGGGTCAGCTGCTGTGCCGCCGCGAGACCGGCCGGCCCGGAACCGACCACCGCGACCTTGCGGCCCGTGGCGATCATCGGCGGCTTGGGCACCACCGTGCCGGACTCCCACGCGACGTCGGCGATGGCCTGTTCGATCCGCTTGATGGTGACGCTGCCGGTCGTGTGGGTGTCGGCGAGGGCGAGCACACACGCCGACTCGCACGGCGCCGGACACACCCGCCCCGTGAACTCCGGGAAGTTGTTCGTGGCATGCAGGCGCTCACTGGCCGCCGACCAGCGGCCGCGCCGCACCAGGTCGTTCCACTCCGGAATGAGGTTGCCCAGCGGGCAGCCCGCACTTCCCGAGTGGCAGAACGGGATTCCGCAGTCCATACACCGTGCGGCCTGCTCGGACACCTCGGCGGCCCGCTCCGCCGGACTCTGCGGCGCGTACACCTCGTGCCAGTCGTGCACCCGCTCCGCGACCGGACGCTTGCGCGCCTCCTTCTTGACGATGTGCAGAAAGCCCTGCGGATCAGCCACGTGCCGCCTCCATGATCGCAGTGTCGACGTCGAGTCCCTCGGCCTTGGCGATCCGGGTCGCGTCCAGCACCCGCTGGTAGTCCACCGGCATCACCTTGGTGAACAACGCGGAGCGCCGGGGCCAGTCGGCGAGCACCGACGCCGCCACCGCGGAACCGGTCCACCGGTGGTGGCGGGTGACCGCGCCGCACAACCAGTCGAGGTCGTCCGGGTCGGGTTGCAGGAGCTTCACCATCGCCGGGTTCACGTCCCCGGGGTCGAGGTCGAGGACGTAGGCGATGCCGCCGGACATACCGGCCGCCATGTTCCGGCCGGTCGGTCCGAGGATCACGACCCGCCCGCCCGTCATGTACTCGCAGGCGTGGTCGCCGACGCCCTCCACGACGGCCGACGCACCGGAGTTGCGCACCGAGAAGCGTTCGCCGACGCGGCCCCGGAGATACAGCTCGCCCGAGGTGGCGCCGTAGAGCAGGGTGTTGCCCGCGATCACCTGGGTTTCGGGGACGAACAGGACGTCGTCGGCGGGACGGACCACGATCCGCCCGCCCGACAATCCCTTGCCGACGTAGTCGTTGGCGTCACCGGTCAGGTCGATGGTGATACCCGGCGGCAGGAATGCGCCGAGCGACTGCCCGGCGGAACCGGTGAACGTGAGCCGGATCGTGTCGTCCGGCAGCCCGGCGGCGCCGTACCGGCGGGTGACCTCCGCGCCGAGCAGCGTGCCGACGGTCCGGTTGACGTTGCGCACCGGCATCTCGATCTCCACGGCGTGCGCGTCCTCGAGGGCACCCTCGGCCAGTTGGATGAGCGTCCGGTCCAGCGCCCGGTCCAGTCCGTGGTCCTGATCGCGGTCCCGGCGCCGCTGCGGCAGCGGCGTCCCGTCCGGCCCGGTGGGCACGGCGAAGATCGGGGTCAGGTCGAGTCCGCGATTCTTCCAGTGCGCGATCCCCTGCGCGGTCTCGAGGACATCGGCGTGACCGACGGCCTCGTCGATGCTGCGGAACCCGAGGTCCGCCAGGTACCGGCGCACGTCCTCGGCGACGAAGCGGAAGAACTCCTCCACGAACTCCGGTTTGCCGGTATACCGCTTGCGGAGTTCCGGGTTCTGGGTGGCGACACCGACCGGGCAGGTGTCGAGGTGGCAGACCCGCATCATGATGCAGCCCGCCACGATCAGCGGGGCCGTCGAGAACCCGAACTCCTCCGCACCCAGGAGCGCCGCGACCACGACGTCCCGCGCGGTGCGCATCCCGCCGTCGCACTGGACGGTGATGCGGTCGCGGAGACCGTTGAGCACGAGTGTCTGCTGGGCATCGGCCAGCCCGATCTCCCACGGCGCCCCGGCATGCTTCATCGACGTCAGCGGGGTGGCGCCGGTTCCGCCGTCGTTCCCGGAGATCAGGACCACGTCGGCGTGTGCCTTGCTGACGCCTGCGGCGACCGTTCCCACACCCACCGAGCTGACCAGCTTCACGTGGACCCGGGCCCGGTCGTTGGCGTTCTTCAGGTCGTGAATCAGCTGGGCGAGATCCTCGATCGAGTAGATGTCGTGGTGCGGTGGCGGCGAGATCAGCCCGACCCCCGGCGTCGAGTGCCTTGTCTCCGCGACCCATGGGTACACCTTGTACGCCGGCAACTGGCCGCCCTCACCGGGCTTGGCGCCCTGCGCCATCTTGATCTGGATGTCGCTGGCGTTGATCAGGTAGTCGCTGGTGACACCGAACCGCCCGCTCGCCACCTGCTTGACGGCGCTGCGGCGCGACGGATCGTAGAGACGGTCGACGTTCTCGCCGCCCTCGCCCGTATTGGAGCGTCCGCCGAGATTGTTCATCGCGACGGCCATCGTCTCGTGAGCCTCGGCGGAGATCGAGCCGTAACTCATCGCGCCGGTGTTGAACCGGGTGACGATCCGCTCGACCGGTTCCACCTCGTCCAGCGGCACCGGCGGGCGCACACCCTCCCGGAACGTGAACAGGCCGCGCAGTGCGCCACCGGCCTCGGCCAGGCGGTTCACCTCCTCGCTGTACTTCGCGAACACCGTGTGCTGACCGGTGCGGGTGGCGTGCTGCAGCAGAAACACCGTCTCCGGGGTGAACAGGTGCAGTTCGCCGTCGCGGCGGAACTGGTACTCGCCGCCGTCCTCGAGCCGCCGGTGGGCGAACTCGGCCGGGTTGTCCGGGTACGCCTGCCTGTGACGGACGGTGACCTCGCGGGCGATCTCGTCGAGACCGGCGCCGCCCAGCTTGCTGACGGTGCCCGTGAAGTACTCGTGGACGAGATCGCGGTCCAGGCCGATCGCCTCGAACACCTGCGCCGCGGTGTACGAGCCGACGGTGGAGATGCCCATCTTCGACATCACCTTGAGCACACCCTTGCCGAGAGCGGTGAGATAGTTCCGCACGGCGATCGTGTGCTCGACGCCGGTGAGTTCGCCCTCGGACACGAGGTCCTCGATCGACTCCATCGCGAGGTACGGGTTGACGGCCGCGGCCCCGTACCCGATGAGCAGCGCCAGGTGGTGGACCTCGCGGGCGTCACCGGATTCGACGACCAGCGCCACCTTGGTGCGTTCCTTGGTCCGCACCAGGTGATGGTGCACCGCGGCGACCGCGAGCAGCGACGGGATCGGCGCGCGGGTGTGGTCGGAGTCACGGTCCGAGATCACCAGCGTCCGATAGCCGTCCGCGATCGCGGCGCTCGCCTGAGCCCGCACTTCCTCGATCGCCTCGGCCATCCCCGCACCGCCGCGTTCCACGTCGTACAGCGCGCGCAGCACCGCCGCGGCCAGCCCCGGATGGTTGCCGTCCGCGTTGACGTTGATGATCTTGTTCAGCTCTTCGTTGTCGAGCACCGGCCACGGCAGCACGATCTGCCTGCACGACGCCGCGGTCGGCTCGAGCAGGTTCTGCTCCGGTCCCATGACCCGCGACAGCGACGTCACGATCTCTTCACGGATCGCGTCGAGCGGCGGATTCGTGACCTGCGCGAACAGTTCGACGAAATAGTCGTAGAGCAGCCGCGAACGCTGCGACATGACGGCGATCGGGGTGTCCGTCCCCATCGAGCCGAGGGGCTCGCCGCCGGACGCGGCCATCGGCGCGAGCAGGATCCGCAGATCCTCCTCGGTGTACCCGAACGCCACCTGCCGTCGCACCACCGACTCGTGGTTGTGCTGCGCGTGCGGGCGATCCGGCAGCGTCTTCAGTTCGAGCAGACCGGCGTACAGCCACTCCGCGTACGGCCGCTCCGCCGCGAGCCGCATCTTGATCTCCTCGTCGGGCACGATCCGGCCCTCGGACGTGTCGACCAGGAACATCTGCCCCGGTTCGAGGCGGCCCTTCGCCACGACCTCCGCCTGCGGGACGTCGAGGACACCGCTCTCGCTCGCGAGGACCACCCGCCCGTCGACGGTCTGCCACCAGCGTCCCGGACGCAGGCCGTTACGGTCCAGCACGGCGCCGACCACGGTCCCGTCGGTGAACGTCACACACGCCGGTCCGTCCCACGCCTCCATCAGCGACGCGTGGAACTGATAGAACGCCCGGCGGTCGGGGCACATCGACGTGTCGTTCTCCCACGCCTCCGGCACCATCATCATCACCGCGTGCGCCACGCTGCGGCCGGCGAGGTGCAGCAATTCGAGGACCTCGTCGAACGACGCCGAATCCGACGCGTCGGGGGTGCAGATCGGATACAACCTGCGCAGGTCGCCCCGGATCACCGAACTCGACAGCAACGCCTCGCGGGCGCGCATCCGGTTCCGGTTGCCGCGGACCGTGTTGATCTCACCGTTGTGCGCGACGAACCGGAACGGATGCGCGAGCGGCCAGGACGGGAACGTGTTGGTCGAGAACCGGCTGTGCACGATCGCGATCGCACTCGCCATCCGCGGGTCGCGCAGGTCCGGGAAGTAACGGGACAGCTGGGACGTGGTCAGCATTCCCTTGTAGACGACGGTCCGGCTCGACAGGGACGGGAAGTACACGCCGCTGCCCTCGGACTCGACCTCGGGAGTGACCTGCTCGGCCCGCTTACGCAGCGCGTAGACCAGGCGGTCGAGTGCCAGCCCGCCGGGCCGGATCCCGCCGACGGCGGGTGCGGTGACGAACAACTGGCTCATGTGCGGCGCGCAGGCCCGGGCCGTGGAGCCGACGTCCGCGCCGTCCGGATCGACGGGCACCCGACGCCAGCCGAGGATCTCGAGCCCCTCCTCGGCCGCGAGGTCGGACACGCGTCGTTGCGCCGCCGCCCGTGCCTGCGCGTCCTGCGGGAGGAAGCAGATTCCCGCCGCGTACGTGCTGCCGCCGTCCTCGAGCGGCGCCGGGAGATCGAAGTCGACGACGTCCCCGAAAAATTCGGTGGGGAGCTGGAGGAGGATGCCGGCGCCGTCGCCGCTGTTCGGTTCCGATCCTGCCGCACCGCGGTGCTCGAGATTCTCGAGTGCGAGGAGTCCGTCGGAGACGATGGAGTGTGAGCGGCGGCCGTGCACGTCCGCGACCATGGCGACGCCGCAGGAATCGACTTCCTGGTCCGGGTCGTACAAGCCCTGGGGACCAGGCAACTGAGAGAACAGCACCGATATACCTCCACATCGGCCAGGAAGACCACCAGTGTGTGCGCTCCGCACGTGCTGTCGGCGGCCTCCGCTAGCGGGGTCGCCACGACGGGCGCTAACTGCTTTTCGGGGGTCTACCGGGACAGCATCGGCCCGTGAAGGTTGTAACCGGACATACACCCGGCGCGCTCAGCTTACCAGGACCGATACCTCGCAAGATATGCCGAATCCGGCCCCGGACAGCACTGTGGCCCGTGTCGCATCAGCAACACGGGCCACAGTTCGGTCGGGGATCGTCACTGCTCCCGCAGAGGTCGTCCGTACTTGTCCTTCACGCTTCCGGTCAGCATCATGATGCCGTCGACCAGCGGCCAGATTCCGCCGATTCCACAGGTGAGCCACGTGACGGCGATCTGCGCCACGGCGATGCCGGGCTGGTTCAGGTAGAACCGTCCGACTCCGAAACCGCCGAGGAAGATCTGCAGCAGGCCGGCGGTCAGCTTGGACTTGTCGGAGTACGGCTCACCCGTCAGCGGGTGCCTGCCGAACGGCGCCGACGGATCGGCGTACGCGTTGTAGCCGGCGGGGGCGTATCCGGGCGGCGGGAACCCCTGCTGGGGGTAACCCGGCTGCTGTCCGTACCCCGGCTGCTGGTACCCGGGCTGCTGGTAGTCCTGCGACGACTGCGGAGCCGCCCCGTACTGCGCGCCGTAGTTGGGGTCGGGTGCGCCGTAGGTGGGACCGTCCGGTTGCTGCTGGGGCTTCTCGTACCCGGTGTAGGGCGCTGTCGGCGAAGTCGGCTCGCCCACGTTCGGGAACGGGGCCGTCGGCTCGGTGCCGCTCGGCGACGGGTAGGTGGGCGTGGACCCCCAGCCCGGGCCGTTACCGACACCGGAGTAGGTGTCCCAGCCCGGTCCGGTGCCGGATGAACCCGGTGACGGTGTCGCGTCCGACGTGGCCGGCGGCTGGGACAGCGAGGCCTCGGCGGTGGCGTCGTAATCGAAGGGTGAGCCGAACTCGGGCGGCGGGCTCGACTCGGTGCTGTTCTCGGTGCCGTCGCTGCTCTTCCCCAGGTCGACCTTGTGTGCGTCCTCGGATGCACCCTTGCCGGAATCGTCGGATGCTTTCCCCGGTTCAGTCATTCGCGTCATCCTTCTTGCTGTCGATGGTCTTCGTGCGCGCCTCGCCGCCGGTACTCGCAGTACTCGCGGCCTTGTCGTCCGATACCGGCTCCGATGCGGGCGCGTCCTCGTCCGTGCCCTCGTCCTCGACGTTCTTCTCGGGCTCCTTCTCCATGGTCTCGCTGTCGACCGGTTCGCCGTCGGCAGGCCGCAATTCGGCCGGGTCCTCACGGCCCTTCGTCGCGGCGAAGAAGTACACCAGGGCCGCGACGAACACCAGGGCGGAGGTGAACGAGTTCACGCGGACACCGGCGATGAGGCTCGCATGATCGCTGCGCATCAGTTCGATCCAGAAGCGGCCGGCGCAATATCCGGCCACGTACAGGGCGAAGAGGCGGCCGTGACCGATGCGGAAGCGGCGATCGACCCACACGAGCAGGAGAACGATCAGCACGTTCCACAGCGCCTCGTACAGGAACGTCGGATGCACCACGAACGCGACCTCGCCGGTCGACACCCCGTCGATCAGCTGCGGTGACACCTGGCCCACGTCGTTGCGCCGCTCGAAGATCTCGAGCCCCCACGGCACGTCGGTCTCGCGACCGTAGAGTTCCTGGTTGAAGTAGTTTCCGAGCCGGCCGATCGCCTGCGCCAGCAGGATTGCGGGCGCGACCGCGTCGCCGAGCGCAGGCAGCGGGATGCCGCGGCGACGACAACCGATCCAGGCGCCGACGCCGCCGAGCGCCACGGCGCCCCAGATGCCGAGGCCGCCCTGCCACACCTTCAGGGCGTCGACGGGGTCGCCGCCCTCCCCGAAGTACGTCGGCCAGTCGGTCATCACGTGGTAGAGACGGCCGCCGATCAGGCCGAACGGCACCGCCCAGATGGCGATGTCGAGGACGGTGCCCTTCTCGCCACCGCGGGCGACCCAGCGACGGTCACCCCACACGATCGCGACGACGATCCCGACGATGATGAACAGCGCGTACGCGCGCAGGGCCACCGGTCCGACATACCAGACCCCTTGAGGCGGACTCGGAATGTAGGCCAGTATGTCCACAGTGGAAGTCACGACGCCACGGTAGCGGAGCGAACGCCCTCGGCGAGTTCCTTCGTGAGCGAGCGCACCGCGTCCAGACCGCTCTCCGCGGCCGTGACCAGCGCAGATCCGACGATGACCGCGTCGGCGTACGCGGCGATCTCGGCGGCCTGCGCGCCGGAGCGGACACCCAGTCCGACACCCACCGGGATGTCCGAGTGGGCGCGGATGCGGGCCGTCAGCTCGGGTGCCATCGACGACACCGCGTCACGGGCGCCGGTGACACCCATCGTGGACGCGGCATACACGAAGCCGCTGCTGGCGTCGAGGGTCATCGCGAGGCGTTCCTCGGTCGACGACGGCGCCACCAGGAAGATCCGGTCGAGGTCGTGTTCCTTCGACGCGGCGATCCACTCGCCGGCCTCCTCGGGGATCAGGTTGGGCGTGATCAGGCCGAGGCCACCCGCGCTCGCCAGGTCGCGGGAGAACTTGTCGACCCCGTACTGCAGGACCGGATTCCAGTACGTCATCACGACGGCCTTGCCGCCCACGGAGGCGATCGCCTCGACGACGGTGAACACGTCACGCACCCGGACACCGTTCCGCAGCGCCGTCTCGGCCGCCGCCTGGATGGTGGGCCCGTCCATCACCGGGTCGGAGTAGGCGATGCCGACCTCGACGATGTCGCAACCGGATTCGACCATCGCCTTGAACACGTCGATGGACTCCTGCACGGTGGGGAAACCGGCCGGGAGGTACCCGACGAGCGCGGCGCGCTTCTCCTCGCGGCACTGCGCGAACGTCGGGGCGAGGCGCGAGAGTCGTTCGCTCACTTGGCCGAACCTTCCTTGTCAGTCGTGGTGGTCTCGGTCGAATCGTCGGGATCGAACAGTCCGAACCACTTGGCGGCCGTGTCCATGTCCTTGTCGCCGCGCCCGGACAGGCTGATGACGATGATCGCGCCCTCCCCCAGTTCGCGGCCCAGTCGCAGCGACCCGGCGACGGCGTGGGCGGACTCGATGGCGGGGATGATGCCCTCACGCTCGGACAGCAGACGCAGCGCGTCCATGGCCTCCGTGTCGGTGACCGGCTCGTAGGTGGCGCGGCCGATGTCCTTGAGGAGCGCGTGCTCCGGTCCGACACCGGGGTAGTCGAGGCCCGCGGAGATCGAGTGCGACTCGATGGTCTGGCCGTCCTCGTCCTGCAACAGGTACGAGTACGCGCCCTGGAACGCGCCCGGGGTGCCCGCCGCGAACGTGGCGGCGTGCCGCCCGGTCTCGACGCCGTCACCGGCGGCCTCGTAGCCGACCAGCCGCACGGCCGGGTCGTCGAGGAACGCGTGGAAGATGCCGATGGCATTGGAACCGCCGCCGACGCACGCCGTCACCGCGTCGGGCAGCCGGCCCGTCAGCGCCTGCACCTGGGCACGCGCCTCCAGGCCGACCACGCGCTGGAAGTCGCGGACGATGGTCGGGAACGGGTGCGGCCCGGCAGCAGTGCCGAAGCAGTAGTACGTGTTGTGGGCGTTGGTGACCCAGTCGCGCAGCGCCTCGTTGATGGCGTCCTTCAGGGTCCTCGACCCCGACTCGACCGACACCACCGAGGAGCCCAGCAACCGCATGCGGGCGACGTTCAGCGCCTGCCGCTCGGTGTCGACGGCACCCATGTAGATGACGCATTCGAGGCCGAGGAGCGCGCAGGCGGTGGCGGTGGCGACACCGTGCTGGCCGGCGCCGGTCTCCGCGATGATGCGGGTCTTGCCCATGCGCTTGGCGAGCAGCACCTGACCGAGCACGTTGTTGATCTTGTGCGAGCCAGTGTGGTTGAGGTCTTCGCGCTTGAGGATGAGCCGCGCCCCACCGGCGAACTCGCTCATCCGTGTCGCCTCGAAGATCGGGGACGGACGGCCGGTGTAGTCGCGCTGGAGACGATCGAGTTCGTTCAGGAACGCGTCGTCGGCGCGGGCCTTCTCGTACTCGGCGGTGACCTCCTCGATCACTGCCATCAGGGCCTCGGGCACGTGCCGTCCGCCGTACACGCCGAAGTGTCCTCCGGCGTCGGGGTCGTGCGTCGTGCGCTCGGCGATTCCGGCGCTGGCAGTCGGCAGATTGCCACCCTTGAAGACGGTTTCCTGATTACGTGAAGTCACAGGTCCAGTCTGCCCCAACGCCGGGTTCCGCCGCCGTCCGGGTCAGTTCCTCCGGCGCAACGTCAGCGTGACGGCTTGGGGCAGGACGGGTGAGCGCCGGCGTTGACCAGATCGGCCACCGCCTTGCGCGGATCCCCGCTGGTGACGAGGCCTTCGCCGACCAGCACCGCGTCGGCTCCCGCACCGGCGTAGGCCAGCAGGTCGGCCGTGCCGCGCACACCGGACTCGGCGATCTTGATGGTCTCGGTGGGCAGCCCGGGAGCGATCTCGCCGAACGTGTTCTTGTCGACCTCGAGCGTCTTGAGATTGCGGGCGTTCACACCGATGACCTTGGCGCCCGCCTCGAGCGCACGGTTGGCCTCTTCCTCGGTGTGGACCTCGACGAGGGCCGTCATGCCCAGCGACTCGGTGCGGTCGATCAGCGACGCGAGCGCGTCCTGCTCGAGGGCGGCGACGATGAGCAGCACGACGTCGGCGCCGTGCGCGCGGGCCTCGTGGATCTGATACGGCCCGACGATGAAGTCCTTGCGGAGGATCGGGATGCTCACCGCGCGGCGGACCGCGTCGAGGTCCGCGAGGGACCCCTGGAACCGGCGCTCCTCGGTGAGCACGCTGATCACCCGGGCGCCACCGGCCTGATAGGCGGCGGCCAACTCGGCGGGATCGGTGATGTCGGCGAGCGCGCCCTTCGAGGGGCTGGCCCGCTTGACCTCGGCGATGACTCCGATGCCCGGCTCGAGCAGGGCGGCCGCGGCATCGAGGGCCGGCGGTGCGGCAGCGGCGGCAGCCTTGACTGCGGCGAAGTCAAGGACGGCTTCGCGGGCGGCGACGTCGGCGCGCACCCCGTCGAGAATCGAGTCGAGAACGGTCATCGTGGCCCGAGTCCTTTCTGGGCAGAAACCCGATGTGAGGAACATCATCAGGGGTGAAGTCAGCCTAGATGGCACTCTGATTCTGTTTACGTTCGGGTCCCCGGGTCTTTGTCCGGTCCGTCAACTTGGTCGACAGGTTCGGCTTTCTTGTCTTCCACCGTGGGGTCCTCCCCCGCATCCAGGGCATCCCAGAGCATGCGCTGGGTGACGGGCCCCTCGGCGGAATCGGTGCCGGCCTTCTTCGCCGCGTCCCGACGCGCACCGGGGCTGTCGTACTTGGAGGAGAGCCCGGCCCGCACCCGCGGACGGCGGACAAGTTCCACCGCGGCGGCAAGCGCCGCCAGGGCGCCCACCAGCGCGAGAACGGCGGGACCGACGTGCACGGACACCGACTGGACCTCGGCGCGGCCCGGCAACTCGGCCAGCCGGCCCGCGTCGTCGTCGGAGGCGCCCGAGACGATCAACCCCACCGCGGGGACCGCGGCCGCGACGGCCACGACCGCGACGAGGACACCGAGCACCCGCAGCGCCCAGCCCTTCACGGCGAACGACGCGGCGATCGCGGCGACCAGGGTCAGCGCCAGCGGCGTGAGCGCCGCGGCCCACGCGCCGCCGACGAGCGCCGACGTGCGCTCCTCACCGAGTCCGTCGGAGGAGGTGACCTCCACCCACGTCATCCGGGAGGCACCCCACAGGCACACCGCGGCGACCGCGAGCAGCAGCACCGAGATCATCGACCGGCGACGTCCCGCCTGCCCGGGTTCCCGGGCCGTCTCCGACGCGTCACTCACTGCGTGTCGCCTCCCAGGGTCCGGAGCGTGTGTGCCGCCGCGATCGCGCTGAGCACCGCCATCGCCTTGTTCCGCGCCTCGGTGTCCTCGTACTCGGGGTTCGAGTCGGCGACGACACCCGCACCCGCCTGGACGTACCCGATGCCGTCCTTGATCAGCGCGGTCCGGATCGCGATGGCGGTGTCGGCGTCGCCGGCGAAGTCGAGGTACCCGATGATGCCGCCGTAGATGCCCCGGCGCGTGGGTTCGAGTTCCTCGATCAGCTGCATCGCCCGGACCTTCGGCGCGCCCGACAGCGTGCCCGCCGGGAAGCACGCGGTGACGGCGTCCAGGGCATGCTTGCCGTCCGCGAGGTGACCCGTGACGGTGGAGACGAGATGCATCACGTGGCTGTACCGCTCGATGTGGCGGTAGTCGTGGACCTTCACCGTGCCCGGTTCGCACACGCGCCCGAGGTCGTTGCGGCCCAGATCCACGAGCATCAGGTGCTCCGCGTTCTCCTTCTCGTCGGCGAGCAGGTCCTTCTCGAGCAGGATGTCCTCCTCCTCGGTGTGCCCGCGCCAGCGGGTTCCCGCGATCGGGTGCGTGGTGGCGACGCCTTCCGACACGGTCACCAGGGCCTCCGGGCTCGAACCGACGATGGAGAACGCCGTTTCGCCGTCGCCGTTCGGCACGTTGAGCAGGTACATGTACGGGCTGGGATTGGAGGCGCGCAGCATCCGGTAGACGTCGATCGGGTCCGCGGTGCAGTCGATCTCGAAGCGCTGCGACAGCACGACCTGGAAGGCCTCGCCCGCCTCGATGTCTCCCACGAGCTTCTGCACGTCGGCGCCGAAGCCCTCGGTGGTGCGCTGACGCCGGTAGTCGGGGGCGGGCTTTGCGAACGTGGACACGGTCGACGACGCCGGGGCCGACAGGGCGTGCGTCATCCGGTCCAGCCGCTCGACCGCGGAGTCGTAGGCCTCGTCGACGCGTTCGTCGGTGCCGTCCCAGTTGACCGCGTTGGCGATCAGGGTGATGGCGCCCTCGTGGTGGTCGACGGCTGCGAGGTCCGTCGCCAGCAACATGACCATCTCGGGGATCTGCAGATCGTCGGTGGCGTGCTCGCCGATTCGCTCGATCCGGCGCACCGCGTCGTATCCGAGGAAGCCGACCATTCCGCCGGTCAGCGGCGGCAGGTCGGGCAGCCGCTCGCTGCGGAGCAGTTCCAGCGTCTGGCCGAGGGCCGCGATCGGATCGCCGCCGGACGGTGCGCCCGCGGGAACGTTGCCGTACCACGCGGCCTCGCCGTCGACGACGGTGAGCGCAGCGGGACTGCCCGCGCCGATGAACGACCACCGCGACCACGATCGGCCGTTCTCCGCCGACTCGAGCAGGAAGGTCCCCGGCCGGTTCGCCGCCAGCTTGGTGTACGCCGACAGCGGAGTTTCCGCGTCAGCCAACACCTTGCGCGTCACCGGGACCACCCGGTGTTCGGCGGCGAGAGCGTGGAACTGCTCGCGCGTGGTGGTCGAGTCGGCCCCGCCGTCGGCCGGGGTGGCGGCGGACTCGGGTGCGGGAATCGTGGTGGGCTCGCCGTGCATGCCGACCATCATCCCAGGCGCACTCGTCGTGTCTGCGTGCGCGGGTAGCCTCGGCTGTCATGAAGCCAGGTCAGCTCGCACCGGAATTCACCCTGCCCGATCAGGACGGCATCGCGCGATCTCTGTCGAGCCTTCTCGAGGACGGCCCTCTGGTGCTGTTCTTCTACCCTGCGGCGTCGACGCCGGTGTGCACCGCCGAGGCCTGCCATTTCCGTGACCTCGGAGTCGAGTTCTCCGCAGTGGGCGCGTCCCGCGCCGGGATCAGCACCGACGCGGTGGAGAAGCAGGCGTCGTTCGCGCAGGAGCAGTCGTTCGACTACCCACTGCTGTCGGACGCCGACGGAGCCGTCGCGGAGAAGTTCGGTGTCCGCCGCGGACTGCTCGGCAAGCTCGCCCCGGTCAAGCGGTCGACGTTCGTCATCGACACCGACCGCACCGTGCTCGAGGTCATCTCGAGCGAGTTCCGCGCCAACACGCACGGCGACCAGGCGCTGGCCTTCCTCCGGACGCGTCAGTCCACCTGAATCGACCGTTTGGCCAGCCCCATCCAGAAGCCGTCGATGACCTGCCGGGGGATCTGCTCGGGATCACTCGCGGCGCCCAGCGTGACGAACAGCGGCGCGAAGTGCTCGATCGTCGGGTGGGCGTACGGCATGCCCGGCGCGAGCGAGCGGAAGTCGATGAGCGAATCGACGTCGCCCGCGGCGAGACGCTCGTCCGCCCAGGCGTCGAACTCCGACGACCAGCCGGGTGCCTTCGCGTCGGGTGACGGGTCGCGCAGGAACGGCAGCCCGTGGGTGGTGAATCCGGAACCGACGATCAGGACATCCTGCTCGCGCAGGGGACGCAGCCGCTCCCCGAGGTGCAGCAGTCGTTGCGGGTCGAGCGTGGGCAGCGAGATCTGCAGGACCGGGATGTCGGCGTCGGGGTACATGACCGTCAACGGAACGTAGGCGCCGTGGTCGAGGCCGCGGTGCGGCTGGTGCGACACGGCCTCGTCGTCGGGCATCAGGGCCACGACCTGCGCCGCGAGTTCGGGGGCGCCGGGCGCCTCGTACGTGGTCCGGTAGAA
The DNA here is from genome assembly GCF_030056875.1 of Rhodococcus sp. IEGM 1351. Classification (NCBI taxonomy): domain Bacteria; kingdom Bacillati; phylum Actinomycetota; class Actinomycetes; order Mycobacteriales; family Nocardiaceae; genus Rhodococcus; species Rhodococcus sp. IEGM 1351. The sequence continues at coordinate 84,572 of NZ_JASHKU010000002.1, forward strand.
GCGTTCGGGGAAGCCACCGAAGTCGTAGACGAGGGGGGTGCCGGTGGTGGTGGACCCGATCGTGAGCGGCGCCGATTCCCAGTGCGCCGACACCATGAGGATGGCCTTCGGCCGCGGCAGGTCGCCTGCCCACTTCGCCAGCTGCGACACCCACAGTTCGCTGTCCACCAGCGGAGGCGCACCATGACTGAGGAACAGTGCGGGCATGGTGGCGGTCATCGCGACTCCTTCGGATCGAGATCCAACATCGAGGCTCAATGTTGAACCTTCAAGTTACTATAGGAGTCAACGCGTGGGCCCGGCAACTATTCCCCACGCACGGTCCGGCCCACGACGTGCTAACTATGTTGAACACGTTGCACGCGTGGATCGACGTACGGATGGAGGACACCACTGATGAGTGGTAACGACGAGGGCACGCCGGCAGAGCCCGGCACCCGATGGCTCGACGCCGAGCAGCAGGAGGCCTGGCTCACCCTCATCGCCCTGGTCACCCGGCTCCCCGCCGCACTGGACACCCAGCTCCAACGCGACTCGGCACTCACCCACTTCGAGTACTTCGTCCTCGCCTCGCTCTCCGGCGAGGCGAACCGGCGCCTGCAGCTGTCCCTGCTCGCCCAGCGCGCCAACGCGTCCCTGTCCCGGCTGTCCCACGTCATCACCAAGATGGAAAAAGCCGGCTGGGTACGCCGCGAGAGCATCCGCGGCAGCCGCGGCTCCGACGCCGTCCTCACAGACGAGGGCATGGCCAAGGTCGTCGAGGCCGCGCCCCCGCACGTCGAATCCGTCCGATCCCTGATCTTCGACGGACTGTCCGCCGACCAGGTCCGTCAGCTGTCCGAACTGTCCGGCGCCATGCTCACCCAACTCGACAAGAGCATCGCATCGGGAACCGGCAGAGCCTGACAGCACTCACCCCAACGGCGCCCCGGCAACGCACCCCAACGGCGCCCCGGCAGCTCACCCCAGCGGCGTCCCGCCGACACCCCAGCTGTCGCGCGGGACCTCGGTGATCGTCACCCACACCTTCGCGGGATCCTTGCCCGTCGCGTCGGCGTAGGCCTTGGTGACCGCCTCGATCGTGGCGCGCTTCTGCTCCGCGGTGAGTCCCGGCGTCTGACTGATCTGAATCAATGGCATAGGACGAACTGTGCCACAAAATCATTCGGCGGCTCATCGACCGTCGCTCACGTTCGCTTGCGCGACCTGAGATCGACAACTCCGCTCGGTGCTTCGACCTCCCGGTGCAACCGTTGACCCCCGAGCGCCAGGCGCTGCACGCTGGCTACAGCAGCCTCGAGGTCAGTCCCTCTCCTTTCGGACCCGAGCGCAGTCACAGGGAGATTTGGTCGACCGGCCACTGCAGCGACCGCGAGTTCGACCTCCCCGCACCGCCGCGGAATCTCGGAGATCAACTGGTCGATGATCCGGATGACCTTCGCCGGGCCATGACCGTCTCATCACTCTTCGAGAGACGAGCGCTGATCGTAGATCAGTCCTTCGCTGCGCGGACGTCGTTCCCCTGCTCGGCAAACGCCTTGAAGTCCTGCATGTGCTGTTGCGACTGCTTGCGGAAGGCACCGGGCATCAGGAGCCCCACCAGCCGCATCAACACGCCGCTGAACCGGTATTCGCTCTCGCTCACCCAGAGCGTCATCTCCGGACCGACTTCGGTCAGCCGGTCGCGCACGGCGCTCCACATACCCTCGCCGACGATCTCGCGGTCGAAGTGAACGACGCTCCCTTTCGGGATCCCGCGCAGGTCTGCCGGTTCCCGACGCGTGATGGTCTCGGTGCACTCGATCTTCTGCTTCCCCATCTGCATCACGACCCGCGATCGGGTACCGACCTGCCCGTGCACCCCACTCAGCGGCTCGTGCAGCACCAGACCCCGCAGCCACTTCGGCAGGTGTGCCGAGTCGGCGAGCAGCTGTACCACTGTCTCCCGCGGCAGGGCGATCTCGATCGAGACGGTGTACTTCATGCGGAGCGCTCCTGGGTCCCGAGTAAAGAGGCCTACGCTAGCAGCCTCGCTTCATATTTAGAGGTCACGGCATGCTCAACGATCCCCGATCCGCGTGGTCACGGCGGGTGTCGCCCTGTCAGCGGAGGGCGAGGGCGCGCTGCGGCCGGCGTCGCACACGTCGACGTGTAGCTCGCCCGAGCGGTTGTCCACCACGAAGTGCGGGCCCAGGGGCGGCACGGTTTCTCACCGCCGTGCCGTACGCCGGTTCCTGGGATCGGAAGCGCGGGCGGCGGCTCGTGGCGTTCGACGCGGGCCGGCCGAAGCCGTGGGGGCCTACGCGAGAGTGACTGTCACCTGCCGGAAACCGGGTGGGGCGCCTCACCCTCCGCGAGACGCGGCGCCCCGTCTCGGGGAAGCGGTGGACGGACTCCGGGGCACGGCCCCACCGTAAGCGGGTGGGCGGATGTGCATACGCTCGGTAGTTGGCGCGCACGGTGGTGTTCGATCCGACTGAGCGGGAACAGTGTGATGAACAGCGGCAACGGTTTGACTGGACGCTCCTGCAACCAACGAAGTTCGTCGAACAGACAGTCCGGGCCATCACCCGCAGGCCTCGCGAGCTGGACCCAGTGAGCAATCGTTCCTGCCGAGGCTGACCACAGTGGTCATTGACCGGTCATACACAAGCATGAACGGCATGCGGGCCCTCTGCCCGAGGGCATGGCGGGCACTCTGCCCGAACGCCGAGGCGCCTTACTCGGCGGCGAGGAGCACGTCGGTGTCGAAGCAGGTGTGGGTGCCCGTGTGGCACGCCGCCCCCTCCTGATCGACGACGAGCAGCACCGAGTCGCCGTCGCAGTCGAGCCGCACCTCGTGGACGTACTGCGTGTGACCGGACGTCTCGCCCTTCACCCAATACTGCTGACGGGACCGGGAGTAGTACGTGCCCTTGCGGGTGTCGAGCGTGCGAGCGAGGGCCTCGTCGTCCATCCACGCCACCATCAGGACGTCGCCCGTCGACCGTTCCTGCGCGACGGCACTGAACAGTCCTGCCTCGTTGCGCTTGAGCCGGGACGCGATGGCGGGGTCGAGACTCATCGGACGGTGATCCCTTCTTCACGCATGGACTTCTTCACGTCGCCGATCGTCATGTCGCCGAAGTGGAAGACACTGGCCGCCAGGACGGCGTCCGCGCCGGCGCCGACCGCGGGTGCGAAGTGCTCGACGGCGCCCGCTCCCCCGCTGGCGATCACCGGCACATGCACGGCGGCGCGCACCGCCCGGATCATCGGCAGATCGAAACCGGCCTTCGTGCCGTCGGCGTCCATCGAGTTGAGCAGGATCTCCCCGACGCCCAGTTCGGCGCCGCGGACCGCCCACTCCACCGCGTCGATACCGGTCCCGCGCTTGCCGCCGTGCGTCGTGACCTCCCACCCCGACGGGGTGTCGGGCTGCCCCTGCGGCACGGTCCGCGCATCGACCGACAGCACGATGCACTGCGAGCCGAAGCGTTCGCTGAGTTCGCGGAGCAACTCGGGCCGGGCGATCGCCGCCGTGTTGACGCTGACCTTGTCGGCGCCGGCGCGCAGCAGCCGGTCGACGTCCTCGACGGTGCGGACACCGCCGCCGACCGTGAGCGGAATGAAGACCTGCTCCGCCGTCCGGCTCACCACGTCGAGCATGGTGCCCCGGTCCGCGGTGGACGCGGTGACGTCGAGGAACGTGAGCTCGTCGGCTCCCTGAGCGTCGTACGCGGCAGCCAACTCGACGGGGTCACCCGCGTCCCGCAGGTTCTCGAAGTTGACGCCCTTGACGACGCGTCCGGCATCGACGTCCAGACACGGGATCACTCGAACCGCCAGAGTCATTGCGTACGCCCTCCTGAAGGCTCGGAACGAGGATCACCCAGTGATCCGAGGATATCGAGAATTTCGCCGTGCACTCCGGGCGCTCCCGCGAGCACCGAGTCGGACGTGACCGTCCAGGGCTTGCCGCCCAGATCCGTCACCACACCACCCGCGGCGCGCACCAACGCGACACCGGCGGCGTTGTCCCACGCATTGTGGCCGAACACCACCGCGCCGCCGAGTATTCCGGCCGCGGTGAACGCGAGGTCGACACCGGTGGATCCGTGGATCCGGATCCGCGACGACACCCGGCTGAGCTGCGCGAGGACCTGCAGCCGGTACGCGCCGGGGATGCGCCCGCGACTGTCGATGTTCAGTGCGCCCAAGCCCACGATCGACGACGCGAGCGACGTACGCCCGAGCGCAGGCAGGGGCGTGCCACCTTCGAGCAGCGGACCGTCCGCGACGGCCGCATACCGCCGCCCGACGAGCGGCAGCCACGTGAGACCGAGAACGGGAACCCCGTCGTCGAGCAGCGCGAGCAGCGTGCCCGCCGTGGGCAGACCGGCCGAATAGTTGAACGTGCCGTCGATCGGGTCGAGCACCCACACGGGTCCGCTGCCCAGGTCGGGGCCGCCGAACTCCTCGCCGTGGACATCGATGCCGGTCCGGTCGCGCAGTTCACCGGTCAGCCGCTTCTCGAGTTCGAGGTCGACGGCGGTCGCGAAGTCGTCGGGACCCTTGTGGACGGCGCTGGGCGCACCCACGCCCGAGACGAACCGTTCGTGCACGCCGTCGAGCAGCTCACTGGCGACGGCGAGGAGCTCCCGGGGATCACGGGACAGGGTCATGGCGGGAACTCAGCCCGAGACCGCGGCGAGCGCCTCGGGGAGGGTGAACCGCCCCGCGTACAGCGCCTTGCCGACGATGGATCCCTCGACCCCCTGATCGACGAGTCCGGCGATCGCCCGGAGGTCGTCGATGGTGGACACGCCGCCCGAGGCCACGACGGGAGCGTCGGTGGCAGCGCAGACCTGCGCGAGGAGTTCGAGATTGGGGCCGGTGAGGGTGCCGTCCTTGCTGACGTCGGTGACGACGTACCGGGAGCAGCCGTCCTTGTCGAGGCGGGCGAGGGTCTCCCACAGGTTTCCGCCCTCGGTGACCCAGCCGCGACCGCGGAGCTGGTATTCACCGTCGACGAGACGCACGTCGAGACCGACGGCGATCTTCTCGCCGTACTTGGCGATGGCGCGGGCACACCACTCGGGGTTCTCGATGGCGGCGGTACCGAGGTTGACGCGTCCGCAGCCCGTGGCCAGTGCGGCCTCGAGCGACGCGTCGTCGCGGATCCCACCGGACAGCTCCACCTGGACGTCGAGCTCGCCCACCACGTCGGCGAGGAGTTCACGGTTGGAGCCGCGGCCGAACGCGGCGTCGAGGTCGACGATATGGACCCACTCGGCACCGTCGTTCTGCCACGCGAGGGCGGCATCACGAGGCGAGCCGTATCCGGTCTCGCTTCCTGCCTCCCCCTGGACGAGGCGAACAGCTTCACCGTTGACGACATCTACAGCAGGCAAAAGGACCAGGCTCACGTGCGACAACCCTAGTCGCTCAGCGGTCGGAACCCGGCTCCGGGTCCTCGGGATCGGGACCGTAGGCGTTGCGGGTCATGCGTTTCGACACGTAGCCCATGGCCGCGATCGCGCCTGCGACACCGAGCAGTCCGACGATCAGTCCGAGGACGGGGCCCGGTTTCACGACCAGAATGATCGCGGTGGCGAGGACCAGCACCGCGGTGGCGGCGCCCATCGCGTACACCGCGAGCCTGCCGATCGACAGGTCGCCGCGCCCGTCCCCGGGTTCGGTCACAGACTGCGAACCCAGTTCCGGAGCAGCTCGGCACCCGCGTCGCCGGACTTCTCGGGGTGGAACTGGGTGGCGGACAGCGCGCCGTTCTCGACGGCGGCGAGGAACTTGCCGCCGTGGTCGGCCCACGTCAGGGCCGGGGGCGCCAGCCGCTCCGGCGTCGGCATGTCCCAGGACTGGGCCGCGTACGAGTGGACGAAGTAGAACCGGGTGTCGGGATCGATGCCGGCGAACAGCGTGCTGTTCTCCGGCGCCTCGACCGTGTTCCATCCCATGTGCGGCAGCACGTCGGCCTGGAGCCGTTCGACGGTGCCGGGCCATTCGCCGCAGCCTTCCGCCTCGACGCCGAACTCGACTCCGCGTTCGAAGAGGATCTGCATGCCGACGCAGATCCCGAGGACCGGCCGTCCGCCTGCCAGACGCTGACCGATGATCCGCTCCCCGCGGACCGCGCGCAGTCCCTCCATGCACGCGGCGAAGGCACCGACGCCGGGAACGACCAGACCGTCGGCCGCGAGTGCGACCTTGTGATCGGATGTGACCTCGACGCGCGCGCCGGTCCGGGCCAGAGCGCGGGTGGCCGAATGCAGGTTGCCGGAGCCGTAGTCGAGGACGGCAATCGTGGAGACGGTCATGACACAACCTTATCCGGCGGCCGCACGACGCCCGAGGGCGCGGCCGACGACCATCCCGGCGGCCGGGACCACCGCGACGGCCGTCGCCGCGACCGCGAACACCCAGGAGTACCCGGCCGCCGACGCAACGGCTCCGAGTGCGAGGGAACCGAAACCGGTTCCGGCGTCGAACCCGATGTTCCAGCCGGCGCTCGCCGAGCCGAAACGAGCCGGTCCCGCGGCGGTGAAGATCATGACGAGGGATTCGTTCTGCACCGCCCCGAATCCGAATCCGAAGGCCAGGGCCGCGCACACCAGCAGCGGCACCGGCGCACTCGTCGCCGCCGCGACGGCGAACAGCACCAGGCCGAGGCACACGAACGTCAGGGCGGGAACCAGGGCGCGGCCCACCCCCAGCCGGTCGGAGAACGATCCCGCGGCGTATCGCCCGATCAGCGTCGCACCGCTCGAGACAGCGAGGATCACCCCGGCGAGCGAGGCTCGCTCCGAGATCGCGATGGGCAGCAGGCTGGACAGACCGCCGAATGCGGCCGCAGAGATCGCGATCGCGAGCCACGGCGTGAGCAGGACGGCGAGCGGGATGCGGCCCTGCGACGTGCGATCCGCGGGAGCGTGGATGGCGGGGAGGCGCGTGATCGCGACCACCGCGAGAGCGGGAATGAGAGCGCCGATCACGAAGACGGGGGTCGCGGACCAGTGCTGCATGATCGCGAGCCCCGCGGGCAGCCCGACCATCTGCGCGGCGGCCACCGCGATTCCCTGCGCACCCGTGGCGCGGCCGAGCATCTCGCGGGGAACGAGTTCGGCGACCAGCGCACTGCTGGCGACGGTGAGCATGCCGAAGCCCGATCCCCGGACGGCCGAGACGGCCAGCACCGGGATCGCCTCGGTGGACAGCAGGAGGAGCAGCGACGGCGGCCCGAGCAGCATGCAGCCGGCGGCGAGCACCCAGCGATGCCCCCACCTGCGCAGGAGCCGGGGCACACCGAGTTGCGTGACGACGGTCGCGGCCATGAACACGGCCGTGACGCTGCCGGCGAGCGTGTCCGAGCCACCGGACAGCGAGACGATCAGCGGAACGACGGGCAGCAGCACCGCCCAGCCGCCGAACGCCGCGGCGCCCATCACCATCGCGGCGGGCATGCCGCGGGTGCGGAGCAGGCCGCGGCGCGACTCCACTGCGACGGGCACTACATCAACCTGAGAACGCCCGCCACGGCTGCCAGCACCGCCAGTGCCAGCAGCACGCCCGAGGCCAGTTTGTTGAACTTCCACATGGAGTACGCGCCGCCCGCCGCGATCCCCGCGGCGATGAACAGGACGTAGACGAGGACGACACTCACGAATGCGCCCGGATCACAGGCTGCCCTTGGTGGACGGCACACCCGTGACGCGGGGATCCGGTTCGACCGCCTCGCGCAGTGCGCGGGCGACGGCCTTGAACTCGGCCTCGGTGATGTGGTGCTGATCGCGTCCGTAGAGCACCCGCACGTGGAGGGCGATCCGCGCGTTGAGCGCGATCGACTCGAACACGTGCCGGTTGATCACCGTCGCATACGGCACGCCCGGGTAGCCGCCGATGACGGCGTGCAGCAGGTGTTCCGGTTCGCCGGTGTGGACGCAGTACGGACGACCGGACACGTCGACCGATGCGTGGGCGAGCGTCTCGTCCATGGGGATGAACGCGTCACCGAACCGGCGGATGCCCTTCTTGTCGCCGAGCGCCTGACCGAGCGCCTGGCCGAGCACGATCGACGTGTCCTCCACCGTGTGGTGCGCCTCGATCTCGATGTCGCCCTTCGCGTGGACGGTGAGGTCGAAACTCGCGTGGGAGCCGAGCGCGGTCAGCATGTGATCGAAGAACGGGACCCCGGTGGAGACGTCGACGATGCCGGTGCCGTCGAGGTTCAGTTCGACGGTGATGCTGGATTCCTTGGTGGTGCGTTCCACGCGGGCGATGCGGTCGGTCATCCTCGGTCTCCTGAGCTGGTGAGTTCGGTGGCCGCGATGTCGTCGCTCGCCACGATGAAGGCGTCGTTCTCGGAGGCCAGCCCGACGGTGGCGCGCAGGTATCCGGGGATGCCGACGTCCCGGATGAGCACTCCGCGGTCGAGGTAGGCCTGCCAGGCGCGGGCACTGTCGGTGAACTCACCGAACAGGATGAAGTTCGCGTCGCTGGGGATGACGCGGAACCCCGTGTCCTCCAATGCCTTCGACACCCGCACCCGCTCCGTTGCGAGAGCGTGCACGCTGGCGAGCGTCTCGTTCGCGTGCCGCAGCGCCGCGCGGGCAGCGGCCTGCGTGACCACCGACAGGTGGTACGGCAGCCGGACCAGGAGCAGGGCCTCGATGAATGCCGGTGCGGCCGCGAGGTATCCGAGTCGGCCGCCGGCGAACGCGAATGCCTTGCTCATCGTCCGCGACACGACGAGCTTCGACGGGTACTCGTCGATCAACGTCAGGGCGCTGGGGGCGTCGGAGAATTCGGCGTACGCCTCGTCGACGATCACGACGCCCGGTGCGGCGTCGAGGACCCGGCGCAGTTCCGCGATGCCGACGCTGTGCCCGGTCGGGTTGTTGGGACTGGTCACGAACACGACGTCGGGCCTGCGCTCGGCGATCGCCGCGGTCGCGGCGTCCACGTCGAGCGCGAAGTCCGCGCGCCGGAAGATCGGCAGCCACTCGGTTTCGGTGCCGTCCGCGATGATCGGGTGCATCGAATACGACGGCACGAAGCCCATCGCGCTGCGACCGGGACCGCCGAACGCCTGCAGCAGCTGCTGCAGGATCTCGTTGGACCCGTTGGCCGCCCACACGTTGTCGACCGTCACCGGCACCCCCGTCTGGCGGACGAGGTACGCGGCGAGGTCGGTGCGCAGAGCCACCGCATCACGGTCCGGGTAGCGGTGCAGTTCCCGCGCTGCCTCCCGCACGGACTCCGCGACGTCGTCGACGAGGGCCTTCGTGGGCGGGTGCGGATTCTCGTTGGTGTTCAGCTGAACCGGGACGGTCAGCTGCGGCGCCCCGTATGCCGACTTGCCACGCAGATTCTCCCGGATCGGCAGGGCGTCCACCCCGATCGACGAACCCGGCACGTTCGCCGCGGTCACCGCAGCGCCTCGAACCGCAGCCGCACGGCCTCACCGTGTGCGGGCAGGTCCTCGGCGTTCGCGAGGGTGATGACGTGGCCGGAGACCTCCTTCAGCGCGGATTCGGAGTAGTCGACGACGTGGATGCCGCGCAGGAACGTCTGCACACTCAGGCCCGAGGAGTGCCGGGCGCAGCCCGCGGTGGGCAGGACGTGGTTGGACCCGGCGCAGTAGTCGCCGAGGCTGACCGGCGCCCACGGGCCGACGAACACCGCACCCGCACTGGTCACCTTCGCGGCGACGGCGGTGGCGTTCTCGGTCTGGATCTCGAGGTGCTCGGCGGCGTACGCGTTGACCACCCGCAGTCCGGCCTCGACGTCGGAGACCAGGACGGTGCCCGACTGCGTGCCGGACAGCGCGGCGGTGACGCGCTCCTTGTGCTTGGTGATCTCGAGCTGCGCGGCCAGCGCCGTGTCGACGGCGTCGGCGAGTTCGACGCTGGAGGTGACGAGCACGCTCGCGGCCATCACGTCGTGCTCGGCCTGGCTGATCATGTCTGCCGCGACGTGCACCGGGTCGGCCGTGTGGTCGGCGAGGATCGCGATCTCGGTGGGGCCCGCCTCGGCGTCGATGCCGACGAGGCCACGGCAGAGGCGCTTGGCTGCAGTGACGTAGATGTTGCCGGGGCCGGTGATGAGGTCGACGGGGGCGAGTTCGGCGCCGTTCGTGTCGGTGCCGCCGTAGGTGAGCAGGGCGACGGCCTGTCCGCCGCCGACGGCCCACACCTCGTCGACGCCCAGCAGGGCGGCCGCGGCGAGGATGGTCGGGTGCGGCAGACCACCGAACTCCGACTGCGGCGGCGACGCCACCACGAGGGACCGGACACCGGCGGCCTGCGCCGGGACCACGTTCATCACGACGCTGGACGGGTAGACGGCGTTGCCGCCGGGGACGTACAACCCGACACGGTCGACGGGCACCCACCGTTCGGTGACGGTGCCACCCGGGACGACCTCGGTGGTGGTGTCGGTGCGACGCTGGTCGGCGTGGACCTTGCGGGTGCGTTCGATCGCGACCTCGAGGGCGGCGCGGACGGCCGGATCGAGTTCGCCGAGCGCGCGGTCCAACTCGGACTGCGGCACCCGCACCTGCGCGGGACGGACGCCGTCGAACTTCTCGCTGAACTCGAGCGCCGCGTCGGCGCCGCGCTCCCGGACCGCCTCGACGACGGGGCGAACCTGATGCAGGACCGCGTCCACATCCACTCCACCTCGAGGAAGTGCGGCGCGAAGTTCGGCCGTGGAAGGGGTACGACCACGAAGGTCGGTGCGGGCGAGCATGAGAGGTCCTCTCTGCGACTGTCGGGACACGGTGTCTCGGACGAGCGGACTGTTCTGCGAAGAACAGGGCTCGACACCGATTATCCAGGATAGGCGCACCCCGTTTTCACCGGTCGGCGGCCGACCGGGTTTCCGTCGACACCGGTGCCGGCTCGTCCCACACCGGGGCGGGCTGGATCAGTGAGTGGATGAACCGCATCTTCTCCAGCACCGCGGCCGGTAGCACGAACGGATACAGGTCGTGGTGGCCCATCGACCTGTTCATCTGGTTCAGCGCCCACGACAGCGGCAGCCACCAGTCGATGATCTGGTCGAACCCCACGTCACCGCTGAGTTCGCTGCCCGTCGTCGCTCCGGCGGGCGCCATCGCGAAGGCTGCCGCGGTGTCCAGGGCGTCACGAATGTGTAGGTAGTGCGCGAAGGTCTCCGCCCAGTCCTCGGCGGGGTGCATCGTGGCGTAGGACGACACGTAGAGCCGGCCCCAGCCCTTCGGCGCGCCCTCGCTGTAGTGACGTTTCAGCGCGGCCTGGTAGTCCTGGTCCGGATCCCCGAACAGGTCCTCGAATCGGGTGCGCTCGGCGTCGCCCCGGATCAGCATCAACTGGTAGTAGTGCCCGATCTCGTGCCGGAAATGGCCGACGAGCGTGCGATAGGGCTCGTCCATCTCGACGCGCAGCTGTTCCCGGTGCACGTCGTCGCCCTCGGCCAGGTCGAGGGTGATCACCCCGCCGGCGTGCCCGGTCACCACCCGGGTCCGTGCGCTCGACAGCAGGTCGAAGGCCAGCCCGGTGTCCGGGTCCTCGAACTTGGGGACGATCGGGAGACCGAGTTCGTCGAGTTCGAGAACGACCCGCCTCTTGTTGGTCTCGGCGGTCGCGAACGCGGCCATGCCCGCGTCGTCACCGTCCGCGGGACGCGTCCGCGTCAGCCGGCACGACGTGCACAGGCTCTGGACGTCGTCTTTCCGGACGAGCCAGTTGCACTTCGCCGGGCCGGCATTCGCGCACCGCACCCAGGTCTCGCCGTCCACCACCGCGCGGTCCGCGCCGTCCACCTCCGCGCGGTCCGCGCCATCCGCCACCGCCCGGTCCGCGCCGTCGAGGACGACGATGGACCGGCTCGGCAGGTGGAATCCCAGAGCGCTGTCGCATTTCAGGCAGAGACTGTTCTCGAACGACAGTCGTTGGCCGCATTTACGACACATGAAGCTGCGCACTGGTGGTCCCTCGGCTCGTCCCGCCCGCGTCCGAGAACGCAGGCGGGTGCCACGCTGGTGTGCGCGTCTCCTCGGAGGGTACCGCCGAGCCGTGGCGGGGAACCGGACGGCCTAGAGGCGGGTGGAGTGCAGGAACCTCCTCGCCAGGTTCTCCTCGGTGGACGCGCCGGGGGTCCACTCGGTGATCCACGGACCGGTGCCTTCGCTGGGGTCGACCACTCCCCGCTCCAGCCACGCATACCGTCCCTCGAGGATCGAGTGCGCAACCTGCTTGTCCACGTCGTCGGTGTTGTGCCACAGACCGTCGAACAGCTTCTCGACCCGCAGCGCCGCCTGCCGGCAGAACACGTCGGCGAGTTCGTAGGCGGCCGCGCCCTCGGCTTCGTTCTCCTCGCGTTGCATCTCCGCCTTGACGCACGTGGCGGACATCGCGAACAGTTCGGCGCCGATGTCGACGACCCGGCCGAGGAAGCCCTGCTGCTTCTCCAGCGCCGCCTGCCACCGGGCCATCCCGTAGAACGTGGAGCGGGCCAGCTTGCGGGAGTGCCGTTCGACGAACCGCAGGTGCTTGGCCAGGACACCGAATTCGCTGTAGGACGTCGGCACCTGCCCCTTGCCTGCCACGAGTTGCGGCAGCCACTTCGCGTAGAACCCGCTCGCCTTGGCGGCCGCGCGGGCCTTCGCACCCGTGTCGGCGTGCGGGTCCGCGAGATCGCCCGCGGCCGTGAGGTGCGCGTCCACGGCCTCGCGCGCGACCAGTAGCCGCATGATCTCGCTCGAACCCTCGAAGATCCGGTTGATGCGCAGGTCGCGGTCCAGCTGTTCCACCGGCACCGCGCGTTCACCGCGGGCGGCCAGCGACGCCGCCGTCTCGTATCCGCGACCGCCGCGGACCTGGATCAGCTCGTCGGAGATGACGCAGGCCATCTCGGACGACCACAGCTTGGCGAGCGCCGCCTCGATCCGGATGTCGTTGCGACCCTCGTCGTTCATCTGCGCCGACAGGTCCACTACGGCCTCGAGGGCATAGGTGGTCGCGGCCATGAACGACAGTTTGTTGGCGACGGCCGTGTGCTCGGCGATGGGCTTGCCCCACTGGACCCGTACCCCGGACCATTCGCGGGCGATCTTCAGCGACCACTTCCCGGCCCCGGCGCACATCGCCGGAATCGCCAGCCTGCCCGCGTTGAGGGTGGTGAGCGCGATCTTGAGTCCGTCACCTTCCCGGCCGATCAGGTTCTCGCGGGGAACGCGGACCTTGTACATCCGGGTGACGCCGTTCTCGATCCCCCGCAGTCCCATGAACGCGTTGCGTCGTTCGACGGTGATGCCCGGGGTGTCGGCCTCGACCACGAACGCGGAGATGCCGCCGCGGTGACCTTCGCTCTTGGGTACCCGCGCCATGACGACGAGCAGTTCGGCGACGACGCCGTTGGTCGTCCACAGCTTCACGCCGTCGAGTTCGTAGGCGGCACCGCCCTCGATCGGGGTCGCGGAGGACGCCAGGCGCGCGGGGTCGGAACCGACGTCCGGTTCGGTGAGGAGGAACGCGGAGATAGCTCCGCGTGCGCAGCGCGGCAGGAACTCGCGCTTCTGCTCGGGGGTGCCTGCCAGCTTGAGTGGTTCGGGGACGCCGATCGACTGGTGAGCCGACAGCAGCGCTCCCAGGCTCGGATGCACCGACGCGACGAGCATCAACGCCCGGTTGTACGCGACCTGCGAGAGTCCGAGGCCGCCGTACTCCTCCGAGATCTTCAGGCCGAAGCAGCCGAGGTCGGCGAGGCCGCGGACGTATTCGTCGGGAATGCGCGACTGGGATTCGATGACGCTGCCGTCCATCTCCTCGCAGTGGGCGCGGAGGCGGGTGAGGAATTCCTCGGCCTTCGCGGCGTCCTCGGTAGCCGGGCGGGGGAAGGGATGAACCAGATCCAGCCGGAACCGTCCCAGAAACAGTTCTTTCGCGAAGGAGGGTTTGTCCCAGCCGGATTCCCTCGCCTCCTCCGCGACCGCTCGTGCTTCTTCTTCGGTGACCTTCGGAGCTGAGGTGTCGACCATGACGCGCCTCCTACTGGCGGGTAGTCCTACTCATCAGTATCCCCCAATCGGCGCAGTCGGGACAGCGTTTCCGCTACTCTTCGGCCGATGCGGACTCCCTCGCGACTCCTGGGCGCCGGCGCGGTCCTGCTGTGCTTGCTGGCGCCCGCCACCGCGGCGCACGCCGCCCCTCTCCCCGACGACTTCCTGTGGGGCGTGGCAACGTCCGGGTTCCAATCGGAGGGTTCCTCACCGGACAGCAACTGGCGGCGGTATTCCGACTCGGGGCGGACCCACGACGCGATCGGCAACTCGGTCGACTTCCGTCACCGGTACACCGAGGACATCGCCCGCGCCGCGGACCTGGGTGTCGACGTCTTCCGGTTCGGCGTCGAATGGGCCCGCGTGCAGCCCGCCCCGGGCGTGTGGGACGAGACCGAACTGCGGTACTACGACGACGTCGTCCGCGAGATCACCAGCCGCGGGATGACCCCGATGATCACGCTCGACCACTGGGTGTATCCGGGGTGGGTCGCCGATCAGGGTGGGTGGACGAACCCGGACACCGTCGACGACTGGCTCGCGAACGCGCAGAGGGTGATCGAGCGCTATTCCGGTCTCGGCGCGCTCTGGATCACGATCAACGAACCGACCGTGTACGTGCAGAAGGAGCTGACGTTCGGCGGTGTCGGCCCCGACCGGGTCCCGCAGATGCTCGACCGGCTCGTGGAGGTCCACCGCCGCGCCTACGACCTGATCCACGAGAACGACCCGGGCGCCCGGGTGAGCAGCAACCTCGCGTACGTCCCGGCCGCCATGGACGCGCTCGACGCCACCTTCGTCGACCGGGTCCGCGACAAGCTCGACTTCCTCGGCGTCGACTACTACTACGGCCTCTCCCCCGACAACGTCACCGCGGCCAATGCGGTCACCGACGCCTTCTACGACATCAGCCCCCAACCGGACGGCATCTACCACGCCCTGATGCGGTACACCCGCAAATTCCCGGGACTACCGCTGTACGTCGTGGAGAACGGCATGCCCACCGACGACGGAAAACCGCGCCCGGACGGCTACACCCGGTCCGATCATCTCCGCGATCACGTCTACTGGCTGGAGCGGGCGCGGGCGGACGGCGCCCCGGTGATCGGATACAACTACTGGTCGATCACCGACAACTACGAGTGGGGCACGTACCGTCCCCGGTTCGGTCTGTTCACCGTCGACGCGCTGACCGACCCCTCCCTCACCCGGCGACCGACCGAAGCGGTGACCACCTACCGGGACCTCGTCGCGAACGGTCTCCCGCCCGGCTACGGACCCGAACGCCCTGCCGCACTCTGTTCCCTCGTGGATCCGCCCCTCAGCTGTATCGATCCCCCGTAGAACGAGTACCGCCCGGGGCGCGACGTACCATCACCTGGTGTCGTGGCAGATGTGGTGTGCAGTGCTCGGGGCCTCGTGCGTGATCAGTCTGTCCCCGGGGGCCGGCGCGATCGCGTCGATGGCCACGGGGATGCGGTTCGGGCTCCGACGCGGCTACTGGAACATCGCGGGTCTGCAGCTGGGGTTGCTGCTGCAGATCGCGGTGGTCGCCGCCGGACTCGGGGCGCTGCTCGCGAACTCGACCCTCGCGTTCACGGTGATCAAGTGGTTCGGCGTCGCCTACCTGGTGTATCTCGGCATCCGCCAGTGGCGGGCGAATGCGACCGATGTGTCCGGCGTCGACGGCGAGGTCGCCGAGACCAGCGGGCCCGCGATGACCCTGCGCGGGTTCCTGGTCAATGCCAGCAACCCGAAGGCCGTCGTCTTCATGCTCGCGGTGCTCCCGCAATTCATCACCCCGTCGGCGCCCCTGCTCCCCCAGTACCTGATCATCGCCGCCACCATGATCGCGGTCGACGTCGTCGTCATGACCGGATACACCGGGCTGGCGTCGAAGGTCCTGCGGCTGATGCGGTCACCACGCCAGCAGCGCGCCACCAACCGGACGTTCTCCGGATTGTTCTTCGTCGCGGCCACATTCCTGGCGACAGTCCGCCGCGCCGTCTGACCCGTGAGTACTTCTCAACCGCGGGCGGTTGAGAAGTACTCACGGGTGGGTTCACATGTCGAGGCCGAGATCCAGCACGGCGACGGAATGGGTGAGCGCGCCGACCGCGAGGTAGTCGACTCCGGTCCCGGCGTACTCGGCCGCGACGTCCAGCGTGAGTCCGCCCGACGACTCCAGCTTGGTGCCGGGGGCGTTCGCGTCGCGGCGTTGCACCGCGATCTGCGTCTGCCACAGCGGGAAGTTGTCGAGCAGCACCAGTTCGACGTTCTCGGCCAGCACCTCGTCGAGCTGCTCGAGGCTGT
Organism: Rhodococcus sp. IEGM 1351; assembly: GCF_030056875.1. Lineage (NCBI taxonomy): Bacteria > Bacillati > Actinomycetota > Actinomycetes > Mycobacteriales > Nocardiaceae > Rhodococcus > Rhodococcus sp. IEGM 1351. The sequence continues at coordinate 100,923 of NZ_JASHKU010000002.1, forward strand.
CGACTTCCACCTCGCACTCGATGTCCGGTGCCGCCGCGCGCACCGCCCGCAGCGCCGCCACCACCGAACCGGCGGCCGCGACGTGGTTGTCCTTGATCAGTGCCGCGTCGCCGAGGCCCATGCGGTGATTGACGCCGCCGCCCACCCGCACGGCGTACTTCTGCAAGCCGCGCAGTCCCGGCAGCGTCTTGCGACTGTCCCGGATCTTCGCCCCGGTGCCCTCGACCGCGTCCACCCAGGCGGACGTCGCGGTGGCGATGCCGGACAGGTGGCACACCAGGTTGAGCATCGTCCGCTCCGCGGTGAGCAGCCCCTGCGTGGGCGCGGTGACCGTCAGCACGGCCTGGCCCGGCACGACGCGGGCGCCGTCGGCGACCCGGTCGAGAATCTGGTAGCGGCCCGCCCCGATCACCTCGTCGAGCACCAGCAGTCCCACGTCGAGGCCGGCGACGGTGCCGTGCGCACGGGAGACCACGGACGCCTTCGCCACCGCGTCCGCCGGGACCGTGGACGACGACGTCACGTCCGGTCCGTACCGCAGGTCCTCGTCCAGGGCGAGACGCACGAGCGCACGCACCTCGGCCGCGTCCAGACCGTCGGGAAGGACATGGTCGGACATCACAGCACTCCTGTCAGTTGGGGTTCGAGAAGCTCGAGTTCGCCGTCACGGAGGCGTACATGCGTGCTGCGGCGCCACTCGTCGGACGTCTGCGGGTAGTCGCTGCGGGTGTGGCAACCACGACTTTCGGTCCGCGCGGCGGCCGCGAGTACCAGCGCGGACGCCGTCAGGGTCAACGCGGCGTCTTCGAGCGCGGTCTCCCCCTCAGGCACCGTGCGCGGCGCGCCGGCGAGGGCGGCGGCCACCGCCTCGAGGCCGGCACCGTCCCGGACGACGGAGGCGTTGCCGGTCATCAACTGCTGCACCAGCTCCCGCGGTGCGGACGGCAGGGCACGCTGCTCGGGGGCGGTTGCCTCGACGCGGAGGCCGGCGCGGTCGACGGCCGCGCCGCCGACCCGCTCGCCGACCACCAGGCCCTCGAGGAGACTGTTGGAGGCCAGCCGGTTCGCTCCGTGCAGCCCCGTGCGGGCCACCTCTCCCGCTGCGTAGAGACCGGGGACTGCGGTGCGTCCGTCGACGTCGGTGACCACTCCGCCGCACGAGTAGTGCGCGGCGGGCGCGACCGGGATCAGCTGTTCGCGCGGGTCGATCCCGGCTTCCAGGCACGACGCCGTCACGGTCGGGAACCGCTGCGCGAACCCGGACAGGTGACGCGCGTCGAGGTAGACGTGGTCGTGACCCAGGTCCCGGAGCCTCGACGCGATCGCCCGCGACACGACGTCGCGGGGGGCGAGGTCGCCGCGCGGATGCACACCCGCGGTCACCGAATCGCCGTTGGCGTCTACGAGGATCGCGCCCTCGCCGCGGACGGCCTCGCTGATCAGCGGACGCCGTCCGAGACCGCCGGGAGTGAACAGGACGGTCGGGTGGAACTGCACGAACTCGAGATCGGCGACGGCTGCGCCCGCGTCGAGCGCGAGAGAGATGCCGTCCGCGGTCGCTCCGGGCGGGTTGGTACTGCAGGCGTACAGCTGCCCGAGTCCGCCGGTCGCCAGGAGGACGGCCGGTGTGTGGACGACGCCGAGTCCGCGCGGCGAATCCACGAGCACGCCGGTGACGCCGCGCGCATCGGTGAGCACCCGTACGGCGCAACTGTCGAACAGGACCGGAAGGCCGGCGGCACCCAGAGCGCGCTGCACCTCCGCGCCCGTGGCGTCCCCGCCGGCGTGAATGATCCGCCGGGTGCTGTGGCCGCCCTCGCGGGTGCGCGAGACGGCGCCGTCGCGGCCGCGGTCGAACACCGCGCCCAGATCGGTCAACGCGGCCACGGCATCACGGCCGCCCGCCACGATCGACCGCACGGCGTCCTCGTCGCACAGGCCCACCCCGGCCTCGCACGTGTCGGCGACGTGCGAGGCCACCGAATCGGTGAGGGCGTCACCCACCACCGCGATACCACCCTGCGCGTACTGCGTCGCGGTGTCCGTCACCCCACCCTTGCTGACGGTGAGCACGGTCAGTCCGCGCAGCGAGGCGGTGCGTGCGGCCGTCAGTCCGGCCACACCACCGCCCACCACCACGAGGTCGGCGTGCTCTTCCCAGGAAATCCCCCGGGCCGGGCTGCTCACTCGCCGCCGCCCGGGTTTCCGATCTCGATCATGCGCTGCACCGACTTGCGGGCACGCTCTGCGGTCTCGAGATCGACGTGAACCTCGTCCTTGCCCTCGAGCAGGCAGCGGAGCAGGGCCGCGGGAGTGATCATCTTCATGTACGGGCAGGACGCGCGGTCGTTGACGGCCTGGAAGTCGACCTCCGGCGCAGCCTTGCGCAGCTGGTGCAGCATCCCGACCTCGGTGGCCACGAGAACCTGCTTCGCCCCGGTCGCGCGGGCGGCGTCGAGCATGCCGCCCGTCGAGAGGATCTTCACCTTGTCCTCGGGCACGAACCCTTCGCCGGCCAGGTAGAGAGCCGAGGTGGCGCAACCGCATTCGGGGTGCACGAACAGTTCGGCACCGGGGTGCGCCTTGGCCTGCGCGGTGAGTTCGTCGCCGTTGATGCCGGCGTGGACGTGGCACTCACCCGCCCAGATCTGCATGTTCTTCCGGCCGGTGACGCGCTTGACGTGTGCGCCGAGGAACTGGTCGGGAAGGAACAGGACCTCACGGTCGGGGTCGATCGACGCGACCACGTCGACGGCGTTGGACGACGTGCAGCAGATGTCCGTCAGACCCTTCACCTCGGCGGTGGTGTTGACGTACGACACGACGACGGCGTCGGGGAATTCCGCCTTCCACTCCCGCAGCTGATCGGCGTTGATCGAGTCGGCGAGCGAGCAGCCCGCGCGCTCGTCCGGGATCAGGACGGTCTTGGCGGGGCTGAGGATCTTCGCGGTCTCGGCCATGAAGTGCACGCCGCAGAACACGATGGTGTCCTCGGGGGCTTCGGCGGCGATGCGCGAGAGTGCCAGGGAGTCGCCTACGTGGTCGGCCACGTCCTGGATGGCGGGCAACTGGTAGTTGTGCGCAAGGAGGGTCGCTCCCCGCTCACGTGCCAGCCGTTTGATCTCGGCAGCCCACTCTTCGCTCGCCTCGACGCCCGCGTAACCGCCGGGACCGTCCTGAATCTGCGGGTTGGTACCCGCCCACAACGTCGTGGTCGTCATGGCTTGCTCCTTCACCGTGAACTCGGGCGGGCTGGCCCGAATTTCCGCAATCGAGGTTTTCGACTTAGGATCGAAAACATGCCCAATAGTAACACCACGCATGAAGTGCTTACCGCGGTGTTCCAGGTTCGCCACTTCCCCGACCACATCACCGCAGGTCAAGGCGGTGATGCGCGTCACGCGGCGGGCACCGGTGAGCTCGCCGTGCTGCTGTGGCAACGGGCCCTCGATCCCCAGGCGGGCGCCTGGTCCCTACCCGGCGGACTGCTCCACGAGAACGAGGACCTCACCACGTCCGCGCGACGCCAGCTGGCCGAGAAGGTGGACGTGCAGGAGGTCTCCCACCTCGAGCAGCTGTCGGTGTTCAGCGATCCGCATCGAGTGCCGGGCCCGCGCACCATCGCGTCGACCTTCCTCGGGCTCGTGCCCCTCCCCGCCGACCCGCAGCTGCCGCCGGACACCGCGTGGCACCCGGTGTCCGCGCTCCCCGAGATGGCGTTCGACCACGGCACCGTCGTCCGGCACGCCCGGACCCGCCTCGCGGCCAAGCTCTCCTACACCAACATCGCGTTCGGTTTGGCCCCCGACGAGTTCTCCATGTCGACGCTGCGTGAGATCTACTGCGCCGCACTCGGGTACCAGGTGGATGCGACCAATCTCCAGCGCGTCCTCGGACGACGTGGGGTGCTGACTCCTACCGGGAACACGGCACCGTCGGGCCGCACCGGTGGGCGCCCGGCCGCGCTCTACCGGTTCACCGACTCCACGCTGCGGGTGACGGACGAGTTCGCGGCGCTTCGACCGCCGAGCTGACCCCGCGCGTCAGGCCGCCTCCACACGTCAGGGCGTCGGACTCACGCCTGGGCGAGACCCCGCCAGAACGTGTCCGATGCGGCGGTGACGACTTCGTCCACCGGCGCGCCGTCGAGCATTCCGCCGGCGGCCAGGGTCGCGATCCCGTGGAACGTCGCGAACGCGATGAGGGCGATGCGCGACGCGTCCCCGGGTCCGATGTCGCCCGCGGCCTGGGCCTCGGTGACGATACGGACCGTCAGGTCCATCGAGGCGTGGCCGGCCTCCACGACCTGGGAGGCGGCTCCGGGCGCGTGCTTGTTGCCGTACATCAGGGCCAGCAACTCGCGATGCTCGAGCGCGAAGCTCACGTAGGCGCCGGCGAGCGCGGCGAAGCGGGCCCGGGCGTGGGGTTCCGCCTCCTCGACCGCGCGTTCGAGAGCGGCGGTGAGGCGCAGGAAACCGGACTCCGCGAGTGCGTCGAGCAGCGCCTGACGGTCCCGGAAGTGCTTGCTGGGTGCGGCGTGACTGACCCCGGCCTCACGAGCGAGCTGCCGGAGGGAGAGTCCGTCGACACCGTCCTTCTCGAGCGTGCTCTCGGCGCGCGCGAGCAGCACCCGACGAAGACTCCCGTGGTGGTAGGGCTGTTCGGCGACGGACATGCCGCCAGCCTAGCAAAATGTTGTCATTGACTACATAGATGACACTGACTACATTCGAGGCACCCCACCGCTAGGAGCAGACATGTCCTTCGACATATCCGGAACCACCGTCCTCATCACCGGCGCGAGCGCGGGCCTCGGCGTCGAATTCGCCCGCCGGTTCGCCGAGCGGGGAGCAGATCTCGTCCTCGTCGCCCGCCGCGCCGACCGCCTCGAACAACTCGCCACCGAACTCCGCGCCGCGCACCACGTGTCGGTCACCGTGCTCCCGTTCGACCTCGCGACACAAGGTGCCGGCGAGCGGTTGCGCAGCGAACTCACCGCCCGCGACATCCGCGTCGACTCACTGATCAACAACGCGGGATTCGGAACGCACGGAGATTTCGCTTCCGCCGACCTGGAGCGCCTCACCTCCGAGATCCAGCTCAACGTCACCACCCTCGTCGAGCTGTCGCACACGTTCCTGCCCGACCTGCTCCGGGGACGCGGCGCACTCGTGAACGTCGCGAGCACCGCAGCGTTCCAGCCGACTCCGGGCATGGCCGTCTACGGGGCGACGAAGGCGTTCGTCCTCAATTTCACGGAGGCGTTGTGGGCCGAGGCGCGAGGCACGGGCCTCACCGTGCTCGCCGTCTGCCCGGGCCCCACCCGCACCGAGTTCTTCGACGTCGTCGGCTCCGAGGACGCCGCCGTCGGCCGCATGCAGACCGCGGATCAGGTGGTCACGACAGCGCTGCGTGCCCTGGACCGGCGCAGCACCCCGCCGAGCGTCGTCTCCGGGCTGATGAACTGGGTGTCGTCGGTCAGCACCCGGTTCGCGACCCGCCGCATCGGCGCTCTCGCCAGCGGGCGCCTCCTCGGTGACGTACGGATGCGGACCTCGGTCACGAGGTAACGGACGCGTCGCGCTCCTCCGGCTCGTCGAGTTCGACCGGGGGATCGCTGACACCGAGATCGTCGTACGGGTTGAGCGCGGCGAGCACCAACGTCACCGCGCAGGCGACGAGGGGCTGGAAGATCAGCACCAGCAGGGTTCCGATTCCCGGCGCGACCGCCACGACGGTGCCTGCGGTCGAGGTGTCGGGGTCGGGGAACCGCAGCGCAGCCACGCCGATTCCACCGAGCGCCATCACCCCGGCCCCGACCACACTGCCTGCCAGGACCGCGCCCAGCGCCACCGGGCCGCGACTCGTCCGCGCCGTCCACGCCGCGACCGCGGTGAGGATGCCGACCACCAGGCCCGCGCAGGCGAACATCCCGATCGCGTCGAACCGGTGCAGGCTCTCCCCTGTCAGCGACACCCCACGGTCGGGGGCGACCACCAGCAGGTGCTCGGGCGGTGCGAGGACTCCCCACAACACCCCGGCGAGCGCGCTCGCCACCACCGTCCCGCAGAAGATTCCGGCGGCAGATCGAAGCCTGAAGCGCGGGAGCGTGGTCACCCGTCCGACGCTACCGCCGTCCGCCGTAGATCGAGTCGAACACACCGTGGCGGGAACATTTCGCCCACCAGCCGTCCGGGCTGATCTGCACCACCATCCGGCGGCCGCACGCCTCGCAGAAGCGGGGCGGCTCAAGCCCCAGCTGCGCGGCGGTGGGGACCGCGTCGTCCACACCGGCCACCACGCGGCGGCCGGTGTACGGGTTGTAGCGCTCCTCGGTGCCGTCGACCCGATCCTCGGGGCGGTCGACCCGATCCTCGGGGCGGTCGCCCATGGTCGCCTCTGCCCGGATCGTCACAGGGTGTCGTTCAGGGCCTTGATCGGCATCTGCAGATCGACGAGCAGGTCGAGGTCCTGTTCGGCCGGGCGGCCGAGGGTCGTGAGGTAGTTGCCGACGATGACGGCGTTGATGCCGCCGAGGATGCCCTGCTTGGCTCCGAGGTCCCCGAGCGTGATCTCGCGACCGCCTGCGAAGCGGAGGATGGTGCGGGGCAGCGCGAGGCGGAACGCGGCGACCGACTTGAGGGCCTCGCTCGCGGGCAGGACCTCGAGGTCGCCGAACGGGGTTCCGGGACGCGGGTTGAGGAAGTTCAGCGGCACCTCGTCGGGTTCGAGTTCGGCCAGGTTGGCCGCGAACTCGGCGCGCTGCTCGAGGCTCTCGCCCATGCCGAGGATGCCGCCGCAGCACACCTCCATGCCCGCTTCGCGCACCATGCGGAGGGTGTTCCAGCGCTCGTCCCACGTGTGGGTGGTGACGACGTTCGGGAAGTGGGACTTCGACGTCTCCAGGTTGTGGTTGTAGCGGTGCACACCCATCGCGGCGAGCTGGTCGACCTGCTCCTGGGTGAGCATGCCCAGCGAGCAGGCGATCTGGATGTCGACCTCGTTGCGGATCGCCTCGATGCCGGCAGCGACCTGGGCGAGCAGCCGCTCGTCGGGGCCGCGGACGGCGGCGACGATGCAGAATTCGCTGGCGCCGGACTTGGCGGTCTGCTTCGCGGCCTCCACGAGCGACGGGATGTCGAGCCACGCCGCGCGGACCGGCGACTGGAACAGGCCGGACTGCGAGCAGAAGTGGCAGTCCTCGGGGCAGCCGCCGGTCTTGAGACTGATGATGCCCTCGACCTCGACCTCGGGACCGCACCACTTCATGCGCACGTCGTGCGCGAGGGCGAGCAGTTCCTCGAGCCGGTCGTCGGGAAGTTGCAGAACCTCGAGCACCTGACTCTCGTTCAGCGCGTCACCGCGCTCGAGAACCTGCTCACGCGCGAGGGCGAGGATATCTGTCTGTACCGGGGCCGATGTCACACGTATCTCCTGGAAAACGGGCCGATCACGTGCCGTGAATCGACTGGACCGAAAAATTGAACACCGTACAAGTTGAACGGTGTTCACGTTAGATCCGTGGTGGAATACTGTCAAAGCCGAAGCGGGCTTTCGACGAGATTGGGAGATCACACAGTGCAGTTGCGACGCGGCGACGTACTCGACGGCGCAATGGCCATCCTCGACGAGTTCGGCCTCGCCGACCTCACGATGCGCAGACTCGCGACGGCCCTCGGCGTGCAGCCGGGTGCGCTGTACTGGCATTTCCCCAACAAGCAGACCCTGCTCGGGGCCCTCGCCGACAAGATCCTCGAAGACGTCGACGCACCGGTCACGGCCCCCGGCTGGGACGCGGAGTTCACCGAACTGGCCCACCGGCTCCGCACCGCGCTGCTCGCCCATCGCGACGGCGCCGAACTGGTCTCCGCCACGTATGCGTCCCGCATGACCAACTCCCGGGTCCGGGAAAGCTTCGCCGCAGCCGGTCTGCGATCCGGACTGTCCCGCGAACACGCGGAACTGTCGTCCTACTCGCTGCTGTACTACGTCCTCGGCCACACGGTCGACGAGCAGTCGCGGGCGCAGATGGAGTCGGCCGGGGCCCTCACCCGGGCGGCCCTCTCCCCCGACGCCCCGCAGTCTCCGATCGCGACGTACGACGAGGATCTCCTCGACGGCGATCCGGCGGTCCGGTTCGACTTCGGCCTGTCGCTGTTCGTCGACGGAATTCGCGCACGACTGAAAGACTCCGCCCACCGCCCCTGAGCGCGCACAATTGAGTCGACGCCGCGTCGGCCACTCGAGGACCGCGCGGCGCCTCCGACGGCCCAGGGACGGATGCGATGACGTCTTCGTTCGGCCGCCGCACCGGAACGGTTCTCGCGGCGGCACTCACGCTGTCGCTCCTCGGCGCGCCCACCCCGGCGGCGGCACAGACTGCGGGCGGTGATCCGGGTGCCGTCGTCGTCGAGACGCCGGTGGCGCCGGACGCGCGGCCGCCGGGCGTCGCCGACGCCACGTACGTCACCTACTGGACGACGGGGCCGATGAACGAACCCGCGCTCAGCACCGGCGCGGTCCTGCTGCCCCCCGGTGAGGTGCCGCCCGGCGGGTGGCCCGTCGTGTCCTGGGCCCACGGAACGGTCGGCATCGCCGACAAGTGCGCGCCGACGGTGACGGGAAAACTCGTCGGACCGTACGTCCAGCACTGGCTCGACCAGGGCTACGCCGTCGTCGCAACGGATTACGTCGGCCTCGGCACACCCGGTGTGCACCCGTACCTGGACGGCCCGACGGAGGCGCACAGCGTGATCGACATGGTGCGCGCGGCGCGGACCGTCACGCCGTCCCTGTCGAACCGGTGGGTCGCAATCGGCCAATCGCAGGGCGGTCACGCCGCTCTCGTCGCCGCCTCGATGGCCACCACGTACGCACCCGACCTCGACTTCCGCGGCACCGTCGCCACCGGCGCCCCGTCCAATCTGGAGAACCTCGCACCGCTCGTCGGCCCCGGATTCCCACAGCTCCCCCTGACCGGGAGCACGGTGTTCGTGGCGTACGCGCTCGCCGGTTTGCGTGCGTCGCGGCTCGACCTCGATATCGACCGCTACCTCACACCGCTCGGCGTCGACGTCCTGAATCGCGTCGAATCGCTCTGCTACGAGGAGGCTGCCCCGCAACTCGACGGGATCTCGATCGGCCAGTTGATGTCCCGCCCCCTCGACGACCCGGCGGTCCTGGCTGCGCTGCGCATCACGCTGGGAGTTCCCGTGCGGGGCTACGACCGGCCGCTGTTCATCGGACAGGGACTGTTCGACGACGTCGTCCCCATCCCCCTCACCTGGAAACTCACGGCCGACCTCACCGCGAACGGGCAGCAGTTCGTGTTCCGGACGTATCCGACCGGCCATCTGTACACCATGCCCGCGTCCCTGCCCGACACCAGTGCGTTCGTCCGGAGCCTTTTCGGCACGTGAGCCACTGGTAAGACCACTTGACCTCTTACCTATCGCCGCCTTAGTGTCGTGGTCATGATGTTCGAGCCGATCGCGCGGAAATCCGCCTCCACCGAAGTCTTCGACCAGATCACCGCGCGCGTGCTGGGCGGCGACCTCGCCGCCGGCGACGCCCTGCCGAGCGAACGACGTCTGGCCGAAGCCTTCGGGGTGTCCCGGCCCGCGGTCCGGGAGGCGATCCAGAAGCTGGCCCAGGCCGGACTCGTCGAGGTCCGGCAGGGCGACGCCACCTCGGTGCGCGACTTCCGGCAGCACGGCGGGCCCGAACTGCTGTCCCAGCTGCTGGTCCGCGACGGCGTACCCGATTGGGCCGTGGTCCGCAGCGTCCTCGAGGCCCGGCGGATGATCGGCGTGCAGGTCGCGCGGCTCGCCGCCGGCCGGGCGACCGACGAGTCGGGTGCCGCTCTCCGCGTCGCCGTGGATCGTCTCGCCTCGGACAGCGACCCGGTCGCGCAGCAGGTCGGCGCCCTGGCCTTCTGGGAGCGCGTGGTCGACACGGCCGATTCCATCGCATTCCGGCTCATCTTCAACAGCCTCCGCAACGCGTACGAACCGACCATGACGGCGATGGCCGCCGTCATGGTCGCGGAAGTCGGCCGCACCGACCTGTACTCCCAGCTGGCGGAGGCGATCTCCGCCCACGACGAAGTCGCCGCGGCCCAGACCGCCACCACCCTCCTCGACCTCGGCACGGCGGCCGTGACCGCCGTGATCGACGCACTGCACCAACACGATTCGGAGAAGGACACATGACCACGAAACCTCCCGCAGATCGCCGCCAGCGCAGGTCGATCACCCTCCGCGACGCCGCAGACCAGTTCCGCCGCCACCCCTCCCCGTGGATGATCGGCGGCATGCTGGTCGCCGCGGTGGCCGCCCGCCTGATCGTCGGCGACTGGCAGCTGACCGATGCCGTGCTTCCGCTGGTGATGCTGGCCGTGTTCCCGTTCGCCGAATGGGTCATCCACGTCTGCATCCTGCACTGGAAGCCCCGAAAGGTCCTGGGCCTGACCGTCGATTCACTGCTCGCCCGGAAGCACCGCGAGCACCACGTCGACCCCCGGGACGTACCGCTCGTCTTCATCCCGTGGCAGACACTGATGTGGCTGATCCCGGTTCTCGTAGCCGTCTCACTGCTCGCGTTCCCGCGCACCGGACTCGGACTGACGTTCCTGGTGGTGCTGAGCGTCCTGGGTGTCCTCTACGAATGGACGCACTACCTCATCCACAGCGACTACAAGCCGAACTCCCGCCTGTACCGCGCGATCTGGCGCAACCATCGCCATCACCACTACAAGAACGAGCACTACTGGTTCACCGTCACCACCTCGGGAACCGCCGACCGGATCCTGGGCACCGACCCCGACCCCGAATCGGTCGAGAAGTCGCCCACCGCCCGCAACCTCCACGCCGTGCGCTGACGCGCCCGTGAGTACTTATCAACCGCCCGCGGTTAATAAGTACTCACGGGTGCCGGAGGCGCTAACCGCGGCGAAAGAGCTTGTTGCCCAACCAGACGATGGGGTCGTACCGTCGGTCGACCACCCGCTCCTTCATCGGAATGATGGCGTTGTCGGTGATCTTTATCCCTTCGGGGCACACCTCGGTGCAGCACTTGGTGATGTTACAGAGCCCGAGGCCGAACTCTTCCTGCGCCGCCTCACGACGGTCGGCCGTGTCGAGTGGATGCATCTCCAGTTCGGCGACGCGGATGAAGAAGCGGGGCCCGGAGAACGCCGGCTTGTTGTCGTCGTGATCACGGATGACGTGACAGGTGTTCTGGCAGAGGAAGCACTCGATGCACTTGCGGAATTCCTGCGACCGTTCGACGTCGATCTGCTGCATCCGGTACTCGCCCGGCCCGAGCCCCGGCGGCGGGGTGAACGACGGGATCTCCCGCGCCTTCGCGTAGTTGAACGACACGTCGGTGACGAGATCCCGGATGACCGGGAACGCCCGCAGCGGTGTGACCGTCACCACCTCGTCTTCCGTGAACGTCGACATCCGCGTCATGCACAACAGCCGTGGCTGGCCGTTGATCTCCGCGGAACACGAGCCGCACTTGCCCGCCTTGCAGTTCCATCGCACCGCCAGGTCCGGGGTTTGCGTCGCCTGCAACCGGTGGATGATGTCGAGCACCACCTCACCTTCATTGACGGGAATGGAGTAGTCCTGGAGGGCGCCGCCGTCGGCGTCGCCGCGCCAGACCCGGAACTGCCCGTCGTAACCCATCTCAGGCCTTCCTTCCCGGGTGTTCCGCGAGTTCGGCGTCGGTGTAGTACTTGGCCAGTTCGTCGATGTCGAAGAGCTCCAACAGCTCTGCGCGCATCGGGAGCTGGGGCTCGCGGGTGACGGTGACGTCCGGCACCACCGAATCGGGATGCGCGGACATGTCGCCGACCACGCTGCACACCAGCAGAGTGTTGCGCCACTCGGCCTCCATGCTCGGGTGGTCGTCGCGGGTGTGCCCACCGCGACTTTCCGTGCGCAGCAGAGCCGCCTGCGCGACGCATTCGCTGACCAGCACCATGTTCCGCAGGTCGACGGCGAGGTGCCATCCCGGGTTGAACTGGCGGTGCCCCTCGACCTCCACGCCCCCGATGCGGCCCTTGATCTCCGTGAGTTTCTCCAGGGCACGGACGATCTCGTCTTCCTTCCGGATGATGCCGACGAGGTCGTTCATGGTCTGCTGCAGTTCGGTGTGGAGCGTGTACGGGTTCTCGGTGGTGCCGCCCTCCCCGACCGCGGGATCGAACGGCGACAACAACATCCGCGCCGCCGCATCGACGGCGTCCGCGGAGACGACCGGCCGTTCCTGCAGCGACTTCACGTACTCCGCCGCCCCCAGTCCGGCGCGACGCCCGAACACGAGGAGGTCGGACAGCGAGTTGCCGCCGAGCCGGTTGGAGCCGTGCATCCCGCCCGAGCACTCCCCCGCGGCGAACAGACCCGCGACGCTGGAGGACCCGCTGTCGGGGTCGACCTCGATGCCCCCCATCACGTAATGGCAGGTGGGCCCGACCTCCATCTGCTCCTTGGTGATGTCGACGTCCGCGAGTTCCTTGAACTGGTGGTACATCGAGGGCAGCCGCCGGACGATCTCGTCGGCGGGCATGCGCGAGGCGATGTCGAGGTACACGCCGCCGTGCGGGGTCTGCCGCCCGGCCTTGACCTCGGAGTTGATGGCGCGGGCCACCTCGTCGCGCGGCAGCAGATCCGGTGTGCGGCGGTTGTTGTCGGAATCCTTGTACCAGCCGTCGGCCTCTTCCTCGGTCTCCGCGTACTGCCCTTTGAAGACCGGCGGGATGTACGAGAACATGAACCGCTCACCCTCGGAGTTCTTCAGGACCCCGCCGTCGCCGCGGACGCCTTCCGTCACGAGGATGCCCTTGACGCTGGGCGGCCACACCATGCCGGTGGGGTGGAACTGCACGAACTCCATGTTGATGAGGTTGGCGCCTGCGCGCAGGGCGAGGGCGTGACCGTCGCCGGTGTACTCCCACGAGTTCGACGTCACCTTGAACGACTTGCCGATCCCGCCGGTGGCCATCACGACGGCCGGTGCCTCGAACAGAACGAACCGTCCACTCTCGCGCCAGTATCCGAACGCACCCGAGATCCGGTCGCCGTCCTTGGTCAGCTCGGAGATGGTGCACTCGGCGAAGATCTTGATCCGGGCCTCGTAGTCGCCGGTGGCGGCGAAATCTTCCTGTTGCAGCGACACGATCTTCTGCTGCATGGTGCGGATCAATTCGAGTCCGGTGCGGTCACCGACGTGGGCGAGCCGCGGATACGTGTGACCGCCGAAGTTGCGCTGGCTGATCCGGCCGTCGGGGGTCCGGTCGAACAGGGCGCCGTACGTTTCGAGTTCCCATACCCGGTCGGGAGCCTCGCGGGCGTGCAGTTCGGCCATTCGCCAGTTGTTGAGGAACTTGCCGCCCCGCATCGTGTCCTGGAAATGGGTCTGCCACGTGTCCTTCTCGTTGGCGTTTCCCATCGCGGCGGCGCAGCCACCCTCCGCCATGACCGTGTGCGCCTTGCCGAACAGCGACTTGCAGACGACGGCGACGGACAGGCCCTGTTCCCGGGCCTCGATGACCGCTCGCAGTCCGGCGCCGCCGGCACCGATGACCACGACGTCGTACTGGTGCCGTTCGACTTCCGTCATTCCACTCCCTCTTCGGTGAAGTCAGTTGATCAGGCGCAGGTCGGAGATGGTCCCGCTGGCCACGAGCATCACGTAGAAGTCGGTGACGATCAGTGTGGCGAGGGTGGTCCAGGCGAGCTGCATGTGCCGGGTGTTCAGTGTGCTGACCCAGGTCCAGAGCCGGTATCGGATCGGGTGCTTGGAGAAGTGGGTGAGCCTGCCGCCGGTGACATGCCTACAGGAATGGCACGAGACGGTGTACGCCCAGAGCAGGATCACGTTGCAGACCATGATGAGTGTGCCGAGCCCGATTCCGAATCCGCCGTCGGCGCCGTGGAACGCGCGGATCGCGTCGTACGTGTTGATCAGCGAGACGACGAGTGCGACGTAGAAGAAGTAGCGGTGTGCGTTCTGGACGATCAGCGGCAGGCGCGTCTCACCGGTGTAGGTTCGATGGGGCTCCGCGACCGCGCACGCGGGCGGCGAGAACCACACCGACCGGTAGTAGGCCTTGCGGTAGTAGTAGCAGGTGAGCCGGAAGCCGAGCAGGAACGGCAGCACCAGGAACCCGAGCGGGATGATCATCGGCAACTCGCCGATGGGTGTCCCGAAGTCGCTCGAACCGGGCACACACGAATCGCTCAGGCACGGCGAGTAGAACGGCGTCAGGTAGTGATAGTCCTCGACGAAGTACGCGGTGCGGACCCACGACCGGACCGATGCGTACACCACGAAGACGGACAGGCCGAGCACCGTCAGCAGCGGGGCGAGCCACCACCGGTCGGTGCGGAGCGTGCGTTCCGCGATCCGGGCACGCGTCGGCGCCCCCACACCGGCACTTTCGGGATTCTTCGGCGGCGCGCTCATCCGCGCTCGTAGTGGAGCCCGCCCAGCCCCTCGTCGTCGACACCGAGCCACATCGACGCGTCGTACGGGGTGTCCGACACCTTGATTCGCTCCACCGGTTCCCGGTGGACGACGTTCGGTGGCGAGGAGTCGAGGTCCCGCGCGTCGATCTCGAGCCGCTCCAGATCGTTGCTCAGTCGCCGCACGGATGCGGCGTCGCCGTACATCGATCGCAACGAACCGACAGCGCGCCGAAGGCGGTCGATGGTGCGATTCAATTCGAGCATTTCGGAGGTCGACATGTGACCCCTCCCAACCCAGCCGGATGTAGCCGTGACACGAATCACACTACCGACATTCGGAGGGGACGGTGCAGCTTTCGGAACCTCGGAAACTCCGTGGCGATGAATTTCGCGGGGCGGCCGAGTCCATATCTGCAGGACCACCGACAACGCACACCCACCGGGAGGACATCATGGCCGACGCCACGATCGGAAGCATCCTGCTCGCCAGCACTCAGCCCGACCGACTACGGGACTGGTACACCGCCGCGTTCTCGCCGAAGGTCGAACGCACCCCCGGCGAGCCGGGCTACGACGTCCTCGACTTCGACGGCTTCTACATCATGCTCGACCGGCGTGACGACGTCGGCGACACGAATCCCGAACCCGGACGCGTACTCCTCAACGTCGAGGTCACCGACGCCCGCGCCGCAGCAGACCGGATCGACGAACTCGGCGCGACGTGGCTGTCCCCGCTCGAGGATCGTGACGGCAGCTGGTTCGGCACCGCCGTGGACCCCGACGGCAACTACGTCCAGATCATCCAGCTCAGCGCGCAGGCGCGGGCCGAGATGTCCTGACCGACAGCACGGAAAGAGAACAGCCATGTTGAGCAATGCGAGAGCATTCAGCGGATTCGCCGTCGACGATATCGCCGCGGCCAAGTCCTTCTACACCGACGCCCTAGGCCTCGAGGTCACCGAAGAGGAGATGGGCCTGCTGGGCCTGCACCTCCCCCAGGGGCCAGTGGTGCTGATCTATCCCAAACCCGACCACACGCCGGCGACGTTCACCATCCTGAACTTCGCCGTCGACGACGTCGAGAAGGCCGTCGACGCGCTCACCGAGCGCGGGATACGGTTCCTGCGGTACGGCGGTTTCGATCAGGACGACAAGGGAATCATGCGCGGCAACGGTCCCGACATCGCCTGGTTCACCGACCCCGCCGGCAACGTGCTGTCGGTGCTCGCCGAATCCTGACCGCCCCAGCTCAGAGGCCCGCGAGCGTCGCCTTCAGCCAGGTGCCGTCGAACCACGTGGAGGCGGCCGCGCCGAACGACGCGGAGCCGAGGCGTCCGCTGCCCGCGGGCACCGAGCCGACGACGTCGACCCCGGTCACGGCCGGCAGGTCGTCGAGATTGCACCGCTCGGCGAGCCCGGGCTCGTCCGGCCACGACCCGATCACCGTTCCGGCGCAGGCGAGACCGGCCGACGACAGTGCCCGGATCGTGAGCTCGGTGTGGTTGAGCGTGCCGAGCCCGGCCGCGGCGACCACGACAGCCGGTGCGTCGAGGGCGCGCGCGAGATCGACGAGCGTGAAGCCCTCGGCGCCCAATCGCACCAGCAGGCCGCCCGCACCCTCGACGAGCACCAGATCGTGCCGGTCGTCGAGTGCGCGGACCGTCTCGACGACGTCGGCGCACCGCAGCATCGGCTGCCCGCTGCGCCGGGCCGCGGTGTCGGGGGCGAGTGGTTCGGGGTAGCGGGCCAGCTCCACCACCGCCGTCACGCCGGACAGTCGGGTCACCTCGGCCAGATCGCCCGGTTCTCCCGGGGCGACGCCGGTCTGCGCGGGCTTGCACACCGCCACGGACAGGCCGGCCTCGCGTGCAGCCGCCGCGAGCGCCGCCGTGACCACCGTCTTGCCGACGTCCGTGGACGTGCCGGTGACCACCAGGATGCTCACGCCGACGCTCCCGCCAGGACGTCGGTCAGCACGGCTTCGATCCGCGCCAGTTCGTCCGCGTCGAGCGTCGCGCGGGCGGTGAGCCGCAGACGCGACGTGCCCTCCGGCACCGACGGGGGCCGGAAGCAGCCGACGTGCAGTCCCTGTTCGCGGCAGGCGGCTGCGGCGTCGACGGCGCGTTGCGGGTCGCCGAGGATCACGGAGACGACGGCGGACTCGGGTGCCCCTGCGCCGGTGAACCGCGCGAGATCCCGCGCACGGTCCAGGACGGACTCGGCGCGGTGCGGTTCCCGCCGCAGAACGGCGAGTGCCGCCCGCGCCGCGCCGACGGCCGCGGGGGCCAGTCCGGTGTCGAAGATGAACGTGCGCGCGGCGTCGACGAGATGCGCACGCACCTTCTCCGACGCCAGCACCGCACCGCCCTGACTGGCCAGCGACTTCGACAGCGTGGCCGTGACGACGATGTCGGGTTCGCCGGCGAGCCCCACCTCGTGCACGAGTCCGCGGCCCCCTGCGCCGCGGACTCCGACGCCGTGCGCCTCGTCCACGACGAGGAACGCCCCGTGGTCGCGGCACACCCGGTGGAGGTCGACGAGGGGTGCGAGATCACCGTCCGCGCTGAACACCGAATCGGTGACGACCAGCGCCCGCTCCTCCGTCCGGGTGGCCAGTGCGCTGCGGACGAAGTCGAGATCGGCGTGCGGTGCGACGGCCACGCGGGCCCGGGACAGGCGGCACGCGTCGACCAGCGACGCGTGGCTGCCCGCGTCGGAGACGATCAGCGATCCGGCGCCGGACAGTGCGGTGACGGCACCGAGATTCGCGGTGTAACCGGAGGAGAACACCAGCCCGGCCTCGGCGCCGACGAACTCGGCGAGTTCCGTCTCGAGCAGTTCGTGTTCGGTGGTCGATCCCGTGACCAGACGCGAGCCGGTGGCCCCCGCACCCCAGCGGCGCAGCGCGGTCATCGCGCCGTGCAGCACCTCCGGGTGCCGTACGAGTCCGAGGTAGTCGTTGGATGCCAGATCGATGAGCGCGTTGCCCGGCGCGCGTGGACGCAACTCGCGGCGCAGTCCCGCGGCGCGCCGCTGGTCCTCGACGTCGTCGAGCCAGGTGGTGAAGGTGCGGTCGGTACTCACCCCCGGCACGATACGCGACTTGAACGGTGTTCAACCCGGGTGGGCCCGGTTTTCTTCGGGTGGCTAGGGTCGAGACCGTGACCTCCCCGAGCCTGTCCGTCGACGACATCACGTCCCTCGATGCCTCGCTGCTCTGGCATCCGTACGGCGCCTTCCCCGCCTCGACCACCCCGCTCGTGGTGGCCGAGGCGAGCGGGACGCGCCTCACTCTCGCCGACGGACGTGAACTCGTCGACGGCATGAGTTCGTGGTGGGCCGCGGTCCACGGCTACCGGCATCCCGTCCTCGACGCGGCGGCGACGGCGCAGCTCGGGCGGATGAGCCACGTGATGTTCGGCGGGCTCACCCACGAACCGGCCGCGCGACTGGCCCAGCTGCTCGTGGAGATCACCCCGGACGGACTCGACAAGGTGTTCCTCGCCGATTCCGGTTCGGTGTCCGTAGAGGTCGCCGTCAAGATGTGCCTGCAGTACTGGCGCAGTCGCGGCAGGCCGGAGCGACACCGGCTGCTCACCTGGCGCGGCGGGTATCACGGCGACACGTTCGCCCCGATGAGCGTCTGCGACCCGGACGGCGGCATGCACTCCCTGTGGACGGACGTCCTGGCACGGCAGGTCTTCGCCGGACCCCCGCCCCGCGAGTTCGACCCGCGGTACGTCGCAGAGTTCGAGCGTCTGGTGGCCTCCCACTCCGACGAACTGGCGGCCGTCATCGTGGAACCGGTGGTGCAGGGCGCCGGTGGCATGCGCTTCCACGACCCCCGGTACCTGTCGGAGCTGCGGCGGATCTGCGACGAGCACGGGCTCCTGCTGGTGTTCGACGAGATCGCGACCGGTTTCGGCCGCACCGGCGAGCTGTTCGCCGCGGACCACGCCGGCGCCCGACCCGACATCATGTGCGTCGGCAAGGCCCTCACCGGCGGGTACATGACCCTCGCGGCGACGCTCTGTTCCACCGACGTCGCCGAGACGATCAGCGCCGGGGACGCCGGCGGGCTGATGCACGGTCCCACGTTCATGGCCAACCCGCTCGCCTGTGCCGTCGCGGTGGCGTCGATCGAACTCCTGCTGTCGCGCGACTGGCGAGGCGAGGTCGAGGCCGTGCGCCGCGAACTCGAATCGGGACTCGCACCGGCCCGGGAACTCCCCGGCGTCCGGGACGTCCGGGTGCTCGGCGCGATCGGCGTGATCGAACTCGCCGAACCCGTCGACATGCGTGCCGCCACCGACGCCGCGGTGGCCGCCGGGGTCTGGTTGCGGCCGTTCCGGAACCTGATCTACGCGATGCCGCCGTACGTGTGCACCAGCGAGGACGTGCGGAAGATCACAACCGGAATGCTTGCTGCCGCACGGAGCTCCACCCCGGGCCGATAGCCCGCTCTCGTCGAGCTGAGAGCGACGCGAACGCGGGCTAGTGTTCTCGGTATGGAAGCAAGCGAGTCGACCGGCACCACGCCCATTCCCGTGTGGCCCGGCAGCGCCTACCCCCTGGGCGCCACCTACGACGGGGCCGGGACGAACTTCTCCTTGTTCTCCGAGGTCGCCGAGGCGGTCGACCTGTGCCTGATCGCGAAGGACGGCACGGAGACGCGCGTACGCCTCGACGAGGTCGACGGCTACGTGTGGCACGCGTACCTGCCGACCGTCGTTCCCGGTCAGCGGTACGGGTACCGGATCCACGGTCCCTGGGATCCCGCGGCCGGGCACCGCTGCGACCCCAGCAAGCTCCTCCTCGACCCCTACGGCAAGGCATTCGACGGCGAGTTCGACGGAGACCGGTCCCTGTTCTCCTACGACATCGACGCGCCCGCCGAGCCCGCCCCGGAGGAATCGGAGGATGCCGTCGAGGCCGTCGACTCGGACGACGACATCGAGGCCGAGGACGCCGCCGAGCTCGCAGCGGAGCCCGAGGACATCTCGACGCCGGGACTGCCCGGACACGACTCGCTCGGCCACACGATGACGACGGTGGTGATCAACCCGTTCTTCGACTGGGCTGCCGACCGCGCACCGAAACACCCGTACCACGACACCGTGATCTACGAGGCCCACGTCAAGGGCATGACGGCGACGCATCCCGGTGTGCCTGAAGAGCTTCGCGGCACGTATGCGGGCCTCGCGCATCCGGTGATCATCGACCACCTCGTCGACCTCGGTGTCACCGCGATCGAACTGATGCCGGTGCACCAGTTCATGCACGATCAGACGCTGCTCGACAAGGGGCTGCGGAACTACTGGGGCTACAACACCTTCGGCTTCCTCGCCCCGCACACCGGGTATTCGTCGGCGGAGAAGCCGGGCGCCGCGGTGTCGGAGTTCAAGGCGATGGTCCGCTCGTTCCACGAGGCGGGCATCGAGGTCATCCTCGACGTCGTCTACAACCACACCGCCGAGGGCAACCACCTCGGTCCGACCATCTCGTTCCGCGGCATCGACAACGCCGCCTACTACCGGCTCGTCGACGGCGACGCCGAGCACTACATGGACTACACGGGCACCGGGAACAGTCTCAACGCCCGGCACCCGCACACGCTGCAACTGATCATGGACTCGCTGCGGTACTGGGTCACCGAGATGCACGTCGACGGATTCCGGTTCGACCTCGCGTCCACGCTCGCCCGTGAACTGCACGACGTCGACCGGCTCTCCGCGTTCTTCGACCTCGTCCAGCAGGATCCGATCGTCAGCCAGGTCAAGCTCATCGCCGAACCGTGGGACATCGGCGAGGGCGGGTACCAGGTGGGCAACTTCCCGGGCCTGTGGACGGAGTGGAACGGCAAGTACCGGGACACGGTCCGCGACTACTGGCGCGGCGAACCCGCGACGCTCGGCGAATTCGCGTCCCGGCTCACCGGCTCGTCCGACCTCTACGAGGCGACCGGGCGCCGCCCCGGCGCGAGCATCAACTTCGTCATCGCCCACGACGGGTTCACCCTGCGCGACCTGGTGTCGTACAACGAGAAGCACAACGAGGCCAACGGCGAGGGCAACAACGACGGCGAGAGCCACAACCGGTCCTGGAACTGCGGCGTCGAGGGACCGACGGACGATCCGGAGATCCTCGATCTGCGCGGGCGGCAGAGCCGCAACATCCTGGCCACCCTGCTGCTGAGCCAGGGGACGCCGATGCTGGCGCACGGCGACGAGATGGGCCGCACCCAGCGGGGCAACAACAACGTGTACTGCCAGGACTCGGAACTGTCGTGGATGGACTGGTCGCTGGCGGACTCCAACGCCGACCTGGTCGAGTTCACCAAACGGGTGATCGCACTGCGCATGAAGAATCCGGTGTTCCGTCGTCGCCGGTTCTTCGAGGGCACACCCATCCGCAGCGGTGACCAGACCCGCGACATCGCGTGGCTCACCCCAGCCGGTGAGGAGATGACCCCAGAGGACTGGGACAGCGGTTTCGGGAAGTCGCTGGCGGTATTCCTCAACGGCGAGGGCATTCCCGAACCCAACCACCGCGGCGAGCGCGTGGTCGGCGACTCGTTCCTGCTGTGTTTCAACGCGCACGACGAAGAGATCGAGTTCTCCACGCCGAACTCCGACTACGCCGACGAATGGGCGGTCGTGCTCGACACCGCCGTCCCGACGGGGGCGAAGGAAGCGGTGATCAAGGCCGGGAATTCGCTGCAGGTCGAGGCCCGGTCGCTGGTCGTGCTGCGCCGGACCGCCTGAGCCGGGGACGACGATGTCGATCACGGCCACGTACCGACTGCAACTGCGCGGGGACTGCTTCACCCTGGCGGACGCCGCCGCCGTCGCCGACTACCTGGACGACCTCGGGATCTCCCACGTCTATCTGTCGCCGATCCTGACGGCCACGACCGGATCGACCCACGGTTACGACGTCACCGACGTGACCCGCGTGTCCCCGGCGCTCGGCGGGCGGGAGGCGCTGGCCGCGCTGGCCCAGGAGTTGCGGGGCCGCGGCATGGGCATCGTCGTCGACCTCGTCCCCAACCATGTGGGTGTCGCGAATCCGCGTGAGAACGCGTGGTGGTGGGACGTCCTCACGCACGGTCGCCGCTCCGAGTTCGCCGACTTCTTCGACATCGACTGGAGCGACGACAACGGCGCGGGCGGGCGACTCGCGCTGCCCGTCCTCGGATCGGACGCCGATCTCGAGTCCCTCACCGTCGACCGCTCGGGACCCGAGCCCCTGCTCGCGTTCTACGAGCACCGGTTCCCGATCGCCCCCGGCACCGACGCGGCCGAACCGGCGTCGGTGCACGACGCGCAGTCCTACCGCCTGGTCCCGTGGGACTCCGGGCTCATCGGGTACCGCCGATTCTTCGCGGTCAGTGAACTGGCCGGTATCCGCCAGGAAGACCCGCGCGTGTTCGAGGCCGCGCACCGCGAACTGCGGAACTGGGTGGCGGACGAGTTGATCGACGGAGTGCGCATCGACCATCCCGACGGGTTGTCCGATCCGGCCGAGTATCTCGACCGGCTGCGCGGGCTGATCGGCGCGGACCGGTGGCTCGTGATCGAGAAGATCCTCGGCCACACCGAACCACTGGACGACCACCTTCCGATCGCGGGCACCACCGGCTACGACGCACTGGCCGAACTCGGCGGCATCTTCGTCGACACGTCAGGAGCTCCCGCGCTCACTGCCCTGTCGGCGTCCCGCACGGGTGACCGGGGTGACGCGACGTGGATTCACGAGCACGAAACCGCGATCAAACGTGACGTCGCCGGAACCATCCTCGACCCCGAGGTCCGGCGCCTCGTCCGTGCGATCCGCGCGGAGACCGGCACCGACTGCGGCGATGCGGACCTGCGTGACGCCGTCGCGGACGTCGTCGCGGCCATGCCCGTGTACCGGTCCGACTACAGTCCGCTGGCCGGGCTGGCGAAGCGCGTGATCGGTGACGTCCTGCGGCGTGAACCGCAACGGTCCGACGCGCTGTCCGCCCTCGCCGCCGCCCTGATCGCCGGCGGTGAGGCGGCCACCCGATTCCAGCAGGTGTGCGGTGCGGTGATGGCGAAGTCCGTGGAGGACTGCCTGTTCTACCGCACCGCCCGGCTGGTGTCACTGCAGGAGGTGGGTGGCAATCCGGCGAACGTCGGCGTCTCCCCCGCCGAATTCCACCTGGCCGCAGCCGAGCGAGCCACCCGGTGGCCGCGGGCGATGACGACGCTCTCGACGCACGACACCAAGCGCGGGGAGGACGTCCGGGCCCGGATCGGCATCCTGTCGCAGGTGCCGGACCTGTGGGCCGAATGCGTCGATCAGTGGGAACGCATCGCACCCAGCCCGGATCCCGTCACCGGACTGTTCCTGTGGCAGAACCTGTTCGGGGTGTGGCCGGTCGACGGCCGCGCTGCGGGCGACGTGCCCGACTTCCGCGACCGCGTCCACGCCTACGCGGAGAAAGCGGTCCGTGAGGCCGGAACCCGGACGTCGTGGCACGACGTGAACGAGGACTTCGAGAGCGACCTCCACCGCTGGCTGGACACGGTGATCGACGGCACGGTCGGGAAGGCGCTCGGTTCACTGTGCACCCAGCTGGCCCCGCACGCCTGGTCGGACTCGCTCGGCCAGAAGCTCCTGCAGCTGTGCGGACCGGGGATCCCGGACGTGTACCAGGGAACCGAGCTGTGGGAGGACTCGCTCGTCGACCCGGACAATCGCCGTCCCGTCGACTACGACGTGCGACGGAGCGTGCTCGCGGGACTCGGCACTCCTCCGCTCGATGCGACGGGCGCGGCGAAGATGCACGTCGTCCGCACGGCTCTGCGCCTGCGCCGGGAACGTCCGGACAGCTTCGTCGGCGGGACCTATGCGCCGGTCTTCGCGTCGGGGACCGCGGCGCAGCATCTGATCGGTTTCGCCCGCGGCCCCCAGGGGTCGTCCGCGGACGTCGTGGCGCTGGCCACCCGGCACACCGTCGGCCTGGAGCAACGCGGCTGGGGCGACACCACCGTTTCCCTCCCGGACGGCACCTGGACCGACCTGCTCACGTCCGCGACGTACACCGGCGGCCGAGTCGACACGTCGACACTGTTCTCCCGCTATCCCGTTGCGCTTCTGGCCCTGTGAGTACTTGTTAACCGCCCGCGGTTAACAAGTGCTCACAGGGGTACTGGCTCTTGTATGTCGCGCCGTGTGGTTGCCCGGGCGTACGGAGGGCCGGAGGTCCTCGCGCTCGTCGACGCCGAGGCAGTGAATCCCGCCCCCGGCGAGGTGGTGATCGAGGTTCGCGCCATCGGGGTCAACCCGATCGACTACAAGCTCTACAGCGGCGCGTTCGGCGCCGACCCGGACGCCCTGCCCTTGCGGCTGGGCAGCGAGGCCGCGGGCGTCGTCGCCGAGGTGGGTGACGCCGCGGCGGGACCGGTGGGCCCGATCTCGGTGGGCGACGAGGTGATCGTGTATCCGGTGTCCGAGTCGTACGCGGATCGACTTGTCGTGTCCGGTGATTCGGTGATCCCGAAACCGGCGTCGTTGCCGTGGAACGAGGCTGCCGGACTTCTCGCGGTGGGTGCCACCGCGGTCGACACCCTCGACACGGCGCACGTCGGCGCCGGCGACCTGCTGCTCGTGCACGGAGCGGCCGGTGGCGTGGGGTCGTTCGTCGTGCAGTTGGCGCGTGCCCGCGGCGCCACGATCATCGGCACGGCGCGCCCCGAGCACCACGACTACGTCCGGTCGCTCGGCGCCGCCCCCGTGTCCTACGGCGCCGGTCTGGGCGATCGGGTCCGCGTCCTGGCGCCCGACGGAGTGGACGCCGTCATCCACACCGCGGGCAGTGACGAGTCGATCGACGTCTCCGTGGAACTGGTGCGGGACCGGTCGCGGTTGGTGACGACCGTCCCCGGGCCCCGGCCTGCCGAAGCGGGCTTCCGGATCGTCGGCGCGCGGGGGCCGGACGGGATGGAACCGCGTAAGCGGGCCCGCGTCTTCCTCGTCGACCTCGCGGGCAACGGCGACGTGCGGGTGCGCGTCGCGCGCACGTACGCGCTGTCCGAGGCGGCGCGCGCGCACGCCGATCTTCGGAAGCCGCACGCGGCGGGCAAATTCATCCTGCTGCCGTAGGCGCGCCCCATCAGTGGAGCAGACTCGCCCGGATCGTCGCTTTCACCCAGTTCCGGTACTCGTCGACGTCCCACCCGCACTGCCGGCGCAGCATCGAGTACACCTGCGGCGACACGACCGTGAACAGCACGTCGGCGGCCCGCTGGACGGAGATCTCGGGACGCAGCAGTTCGTGCGCGGCGAGTCCCTCGGCGAGCGTCATCGCATTCTCGGCCGAGGCCCGCGCCCCCTCGTCGGCGAACCGCCGCATGTCGTCGTCCGCTCCCGAGGATTCGATCGACGTCGTCATCAGGGTCCCGGCCCGCTCCATGACGTCGGTGCTGAATCCCACCATCTGGTCGAGGATCCGTTCGACGGGGTCGCCGTCCCGGGGCACGGGCGTGTGGGCCGCGGCGGTATCACCCTCGATGGCGGCGTGAAGTACCTCGTGGAACAGTTCCGCCTTGCCACCGGGGAACGCGGTGAACACCGTGCGGGTCGACACCCCGGCGGCCTCGGCCACGTTCCGCACCGTCGTGCTGACGTATCCGCGGTCGATGAACAGCCGGGCCGCGGCGTCCCGGACGAGGAGACGGGTCCGGCGCGCCGATTCCGCTCGCAGCGGCGAACTGTAGGGCCTCTTGGCCGTTTCGGGCATGGGCTCACGATAGACGCATTCGATACATCAATCGTGCAACCAATGTGGCACAGCGATTCGCCGCGCATCGACCAGGCGAAACGCCCGATACCTACGACTTCGGGTGTTCCACCCAGGCATCGGATCCGGGAAACACGAGCGCCTCGTGGCCGTCGTCGTACCGGACGAGATAGGGCGGTGCGCCGTTCTCTCCGTGTACCTCCACGACCTCGGCGGTCGTCTCGTGCACTCCGACCACCCTGCCCTGAACGTGCAACCGGTCTCCCACTGCTACGTGCATGTCTGCTCCTCGCGACGTTCGAGTCCGTACTCCCAGCTTGCTACTTCCGGAACCGGGGCGAAAGGGCCGACTCGCCGCCATCTCTGCCGGCGTGTGCCATCGTGGGGACATGGCTACGTATCGATACCTCGACAAGGACCGTAACGTACTCGAGGAGCAGGACTTCGGCACCGTGCAGGACGCCGAGGAACACCGGTTGTCCGTTCTCGGCGCCGAGATCATCGAGGAGGTCGAGGACTCCGGCACGCCCGAAAGCTGACTGTCCTGCGCGGCCCGCCGCGTCGAGGCATGCTGATCGGGTGCACACATTCGAGGTATGGGCCCCGATTCCGGAATCCGTTTCTGTGGAGGTCGACGGCCGACGCCACGACATGACCCCGTCACCGGACGGATGGTGGCGAGCCGACGTCGACGCGTCGCCGGATTCCCGGTACGCGTTCGTCCTCGACGACAGCGACACCCCGCTTCCCGATCCCCGGTCACCGCGCCAGCCCGACGGAGTCCACAGTCCGTCGCAGCTCCACACGCTCGACGAGAGCCTCTGGACCGACTCGCGGTGGACCGGGCGGCAGCTCGCCGGCTCCGTCGTCTACGAATTGCACGTCGGCACGTTCACCCCGGAGGGCACGTTCGCGGCTGCCGTCGCCAAGCTCGACCATCTCGTCGCCCTCGGCGTCGATTTCGTGGAACTGATGCCCGTCAACGGGTTCAACGGGACCCACAACTGGGGATACGACGGGGTTCTCTGGTACACGGTGCACGAGGGTTACGGCGGACCGGACGGGCTGCAGACCCTCGTCGACGCGTGCCACGCCCGCGGTCTCGGCGTGGTCCTCGACGCCGTGTACAACCACCTCGGACCGTCGGGAAACTACCTGGACCGGTACGGGCCGTACCTGGCGCAGGGCGCCAACACGTGGGGCCGGAGCATCAATCTGGACGGACCGGACAGCGGCGAGGTCCGCCGCTACATCATCGACAACGCGCTGCGGTGGTTCCGCGAGTTCCACATCGACGCGCTGCGCCTCGACGCGGTCCACGCGCTCGTCGACCACACCGCCACCCACCTTCTCGAGGACCTGGCCATCGAGACCCGCAGGCTGTCCGCGCACCTGAGGCGGCCGCTGACGCTCATCGCCGAGAGCGACCTCAACGATCCGCGCCTGATCACGTCGCGGTCGGCAGGCGGCTGCGGCCTCGACGCCCAGTGGGACGACGACGTGCATCACGCCATCCACGCCGCCGTCTCGGGCGAGAGACAGGGCTACTACGGAGATTTCGGTTCGATGGCCTGCCTCGCCGACACCCTGCGCCAGGGGTGGTTCCACGCGGGCACGTTCTCGACGTTCCGCGGTCGCACCCACGGCAGGCCGCTGGACACCCGCCGGACCCCGGCCAGTTCGCTGGTCACGTACACGTGCACGCACGATCAGATCGGCAACCGGGCGGTCGGCGACCGTCCCGGCACGTATCTCGATTCCGGGCAGCTCGCCGTGAAGGCCGCGCTCGTGCTGTGCTCGCCGTTCACGCCGATGCTGTTCATGGGTGAGGAGTGGGGGGCGAGCACCCCGTTCCAGTTCTTCACCTCCCACCCCGAACCGGAACTCGCGCGGGCGACGGCGGAGGGGCGTAAGGCCGAGTTCGCCGAGCACGGCTGGAGCACGGACGATGTTCCCGACCCGCAGGACCCGGAGACGTTCGAGCGGTCGAAGCTCGACTGGGACGAACTGGTCCGCGAACCGCATGCCCGGCTGCTCGACTGCTATCGCTCGTTGCTGCACCTCCGTCGGGACCGCGCCGAGCTGACGGATCCGTGGCTCGAGAACCTGTCCGTCGACTACGACGAGGCGGAGCAGTGGATCGTGGTGCACCGCGGTGCGCTTCGTCTCGCGTGCAACTTGGGCGCCGAACCGGTGAGCGTCCCGGTCGGCGGCTCCCCCGTGCTGTGGTGGGAGCCGCCGACTCAGGACGAGACTGCGTCGGCGACGGTGCTACCGGGTCACTCGTTCGTGGTGCTCGACAGCTCACCCTGACGGTCGCGCAGCATCCGCAGGACGAGGATGGCGGTCGCGAACAGGATCACGGCCGTCGCGCCGGCGGCGACGTGCATGCCGTCGACGAACGCCGACTGCGCGGACTCCAGGAACACCGACCGGGCCGCCTCGGGCAGGTGCTGGGCCTCCGCGACGGCGGCGCCGAGCGTGCCCTGGGCGGGCTCGACCTGTTCCGGCGGCAGCATCGACGTGTCGAGGCCGTTCCGGAAGATCGCCATGACGACGCTGCCGAGCACCGCGACGCCGAGTGCGATGCCGAGTTCGTATGCGGTCTCGGACACCGCGGAGGCGGCGCCGGCCCGTTCGGGCTCGACGGCGCTGACCACGAGGTCGGACGTCAGGGTCAGTGCGATACCGACACCGGCGCCTGCGAGGCCGAAGCCGATCACGAACATCGTCGGGGCGCCGTCCACACCGAGCGTGAGCAT
This sequence comes from Rhodococcus sp. IEGM 1351, assembly GCF_030056875.1. Classification (NCBI taxonomy): domain Bacteria; kingdom Bacillati; phylum Actinomycetota; class Actinomycetes; order Mycobacteriales; family Nocardiaceae; genus Rhodococcus; species Rhodococcus sp. IEGM 1351. Next base: position 128,927 of record NZ_JASHKU010000002.1, read on the forward strand.
CAGTGCCGCACCCACAGCCGCGATCGCGAGACCGCCGCCGAGCACGTGCGAGGTGGCCCACCGGCGCACCATCCAGGCCGCCGCGAGTGCGGTAATCGCGCTCATCAGCATGCCGGGCAACATCAGCACACCGGATTCGAATGCGCTGTTGCCCAGCACCAACTGCAGGTACTGCGAGCCGAAGAACAGCACACCGGCCAGCGCGAAGATGGACAGCAGATTGGTGAGGACGGCGGTCGAGAACGCCGGCTTGGCGAACAGGCCGATGTCGATCATCGGGTCCTTCATCGCCTTCTGCCTGCGTACGAACACCACACCGGACACGACGCCGACGAGTCCGACGACGAGGAGCACCGGGTCGACACCGTGCACCACGGTCTCCTTGACCGCGTACACCAACGGCAGCATCGTCGTCATCGACAGCGCCGCGCTGAGCAGGTCGAAGCGTCCCGGGGCGGGGTCCTTCGACTCGGGGATCACGAGCGGTCCCACGGCGATCAGAACCAGCATCACGGGGATGTTGATCAGGAACACCGAGCCCCACCAGAAGTGCTCGAGCAGCCAGCCGCCGATCAGCGGGCCCGCCGCGGTGCCGCCACCGGCCATCGCACCCCACACGCCGATGGCGAGGGTCCGCTGGCGCGGGTCGACGAAGATCGTGCGGATCAGACCGAGTGTCGCGGGCATCAGCGTCGCACCCGAGATTCCCTGCAGAACGCGGGCCGCGATCAGCATCTCGGGTGTCGGCGACCACGCCGCGATCAGCGAGGCGATGCCGAATCCGGCGGCGCCGAGGAGCAGCAGGCGACGCCGCCCGATCCGGTCGCCGAGCGTGCCCATCGTGATGAGCAGGCCGGCGAGGACGAACGAGTAGACGTCGATGATCCACAGCAGCTGCGTGCTGCTGGGTTCGAGGTCGGCGCTGATGAACGGCAGTGCGAGGTCGAGCACGGTGCCGTCGACGGCGATCAGGAGGACGGCGAAGGCCAGGACGACCAATCCGAGCCAGTCTCGGCGTGATGCGGAGGACTGACCTGGCGCGCCGTAGGCGTCGTTGATCCCGCGATCCGTGGAGACAGACATTTATCTTCCTGCGACTTTCCGATTCGAGAGACTGACACGGTGATGAACCGTCCAGCCGGTACAGTTCCGTTACATTACCGTGAACCGTCCGGACGGTAAAGTTATTTCCCGGGTACAGTCCCTCTTCATGGCTGCCGGTACGCGCGATCGAATACTCGACGCCCTCGAGAAGCTGCTGCTCGACGTGGGGATAGCCCAGGTGACCCTCGAAGCGGTCGCTACGGAGGCCGGGGTGTCCAAAGGCGGACTGCTCTACCACTTCCCCAGCAAGGAAGCGCTGCTCGCCGCCATGGTGCGCCGGCTCGGCGAACGGGCGGACGCCCAGCTCGCCGACGCCGTCTCCGGCGGCACCTCGCTGTCCGAGTGGTATCTGCAGGTTCCCGACGCGAGCACCACCGAGGAACTCGCCCTCTATCGTTCGACCATCGCCGCGCTACGGAGCGTCGACGGTCAGCACGACGAGATCCAGAAAGCCGTCACCGAGGTGATGCGCGGCTGGGACGAAGGTCTCCAGAGCGAGATCGACGACCCCGTGCAGGCCGAGATCGTGCGGCTCGTCGGCGACGGGATCTACCTGTCCGCACTGCTCGGGCTCCCCATGCCCGAGCCCGAGCTGTACAACAAGGTGGTCGCGCGGCTGCTGCAGAAGTAGCGGCTCAGGTGAGGTAGCGGTACGCGGGGCTCCCCGGCTCCAGGCGTTCCACCTGCATCCGGGACTGCTCCATCCGCTCGAGCAGGTCGCCGAGCCCCTCGGCCTTCCCCAGCTCGATACCCACCAGGGCGGCACCGGTCTCCCGGTTGTTGCGCTTCACGTACTCGAACAAGGTGATGTCGTCCTCGGGCCCGAGCACCTCGTCCAGGAAGCGGCGCAGCGCGCCCGGCTCCTGCGGGAAATCGACGAGGAAATAGTGCTTCAGGCCGAGATTCACCAGCGAGCGTTCCAGGATCTCGCCGTACCGCGAGACGTCGTTGTTGCCCCCGGAGATCAGGCACACCACCGTGGAACCCGGCTCGAACGTGATGTTGCCGAGGGCAGCCACCGACAGGGCGCCCGCGGGCTCCGCGATGATGCCCTCGTTCTGATACAGCTCGAGCATCGTGGTGCACAACGCACCTTCGTCGAGGTTGGCCATCACGAAGCTCTCGGGATCGAGCCGGATCGTGGTCGACCGGTCGGACTGGCCCAGCGACGTGTGCGTCGCGACCTCGGCGCCGAGGGCGGACACCACGGCGTAGGGAAGGTCGCCGACCCGCTTCACCGACGCGCCGTCGACGAACGGGTCGATCTCCGTCAACGTCACGGGCCCACCGGCCACCAGGGCCGCCGTCATCGACGCCGCCCCCGTCGGCTCCACCCCCACGATGGCCGCATTGGGTGCGTGCGCACGCAGATACGTGGCGATGCCGGCGATGCATCCGCCGCCACCGACCGGGACCAGCACGGAATCGGGGGCCGCACCGAGCTGCGCGAGGATCTCGGCGGCGATGGTGCCCTGTCCGGCCGCGGTACGGGCGTCGTCGAACGGCGCCACCATAGTCGCGCCCGTCCGCCGCACATCGGCCGCGGCCGCAGCGGCAGCGGCGTCGTACGTCTCCCCCGTCAGGATCAGCTCGACGAACTCGCCGCCGTGCGCGCGGATGCGGTCACGCTTCTGCTTGGGGGTGTTCGACGGAACGTAGATGCGGCCCGTGATTTCCATTGTCCGGCAGGCGAAAGCGACGCCCTGCGCATGGTTGCCCGCGCTGGCCGTCACCACTCCGGCCGCACGCTCGCCGGCATCGAGCTGGGCCATGAGGTTGTAGGCGCCGCGCAGCTTGTAGGAGCGGACGACCTGCAGGTCTTCGCGCTTGAGGTAGACGTTCGCGCCGGTCAGCGACGACAGGCGCTCGCTCCGCTGCAGCGGGGTCGCGTCGATCACGTGGGAAATTCGCTCGATGGCAGCGTCGATGTCGCCCACTGTCAGGGGCGAGGTGATGTTCTGGGCTGCGGTATCGGGCGATGTGGACACCCGGATATGTTCCCACTCTCCAGCCATGGGATACCAGTCGGGTTCAGCCGCGCGGATCGAACTGGGACGGTCGCGGCACGTTGCGGACATTCGACTTCGCCATCTTCACGGCCTCGCCGACACCGCCGTTCATCACCATCTTCGACAGCGCCAACGCGAAACCGGTGACCTGCCCGCCCGTGATGGTCGGCGGCAGCGACAACGCCAGCGGGTCGGTGACCAGATCGACGAGCGCCGGTCCGTCGTGATCGAACGCCTGCCGCAGACCCGATTCGATGTCGGCCGGATCCTCGATCCGGCGGGCGAAGATGCCCAGTGCCGACGCCACCGCCGAGTAGTCGACGGGCGCGACGTCCACCCCGAAATCCGGCAGCCCGTCCACCAGCATTTCCAGCTTGACCATGCCCAGAGTGGAATTGTTGAACACCACGATCTTGACCGGGAGCCGGTACATCGCGACCGTCACCAGTTCTCCCAGCAGCATCGACAGCCCGCCGTCGCCCGACACGGAGACCACCTGCCTGCCCGGCGCGCACACCTGGGCGCCGATCGCGTGCGGCAGGGCGTTCGCCATCGATCCGTGCAGGGCCGAGGACAGGAAACGCCGCGACCCGTTCGGCGTCAGGTAGCGCGCCGTCCAGACGTTCGACATTCCCGTGTCGGTGGTGAAGATCGCGTCCTCGGCGGCGAGGTCGTCGAGGATCGACGCCGCATATTCCGGGTGGATCGGGATGCGCTGCTTCGCGGGTTTCGTGTACGCACCGACCACCTTGTTCATCAGCGTCCGGTGCTTCTCGAGCATGTCGTCGAGGAATCGGCGATCGTCCTTCCGCCGGATCAACGGGGCGAGGGCACGCAGCGTGCTCGCCACGTCGCCGTGCACGGCCAGGTCGACGTTCGTTCTCCGGCCGATTCGCTGTGCGGCCCAGTCGATCTGCGCGGTGCGGACTCCGTCGGGCAGGAACTGGTTGTACGGGAAGTCGGTTCCGACGAGCAGCAGGAGGTCGGCGCCGTGCATGCCGTCGTGGGCCGCCCCGTATCCCAGCAGTCCCGTCATACCGACGTCGAAGGGGTTGTCGTACTGGATCCATTCCTTCCCGCGGAGCGTGTGGCCGATCGGCGCACCGATCGCGTCGGCCAGGCTCAGCAGCTCCTCGCGAGCCTCCCGCACGCCCTCGCCGGCGAAGATCGCGACCTTTCCCGCCCCGTTCACGGCGTCGGCGAGCGCCTGCACGTCGGCCTGGTCGGGCACGATCGCCGGTACGCCGGTGTGCGGCACCGACGGCGCCTTCCCGTCGGCGGGGCGGTCCGCGATGTCGCCCGGAAGGGTGATCACCGCGACACCGGACAGCGCGGTCGCGTGCGCGATGGCGGACGCCGTCACGCGCGGCGCCTGGGCGGGACTGCCGATCAGCTCCGCGTACCGGGAGCATTCGACGAACAGGCGGTCCGGGTGGGTCTCCTGGAAGAAGCCGAGACCGATCTGCTCGCTCGGGATCTGCGCCGCGATCGCAAGTACGGGCGCCCCCGAGCGGTCCGCGTCGTAGAGACCGTTGATCAGGTGCAGATTTCCCGGACCGCACGAGCCGGCGCACACCGCCAGTTTGCCGGTGACCTGCGCCTCCGCTGCCGCGGCGAACGCGGCGGCCTCCTCGTGACGCACGTGGATCCAGTCGATTCCACCCTTCGCCGCGCCACCCGACCGCCGGACCGCGTCGACGACGGGATTGAGACTGTCGCCCACGATTCCGTAGATCCGCTGGACGCCGGCGTCCTGTAATTGACGTACCAGCTGATCGGCAACGGTTTTCGCTCTCATCGGGCCTCCGGTCGGGGGACGGTCGAACGGCGAAGGACAGCGGCAGTGCGGGCGTCAGGCGGGTTCGAGCACGAACACCGGGATCTCCCGATCGGTATTCTTCTGATACTCGGCGTAGTCCGGGAACGCGGCGACGGCGCGGTCCCACCAAGCGGTCTTCTCCTCGCCCGTCACCTCACGGGCCACCATGTCCTGTGTGGTCGAGCCGTCGCGGAGTTCGACGTGCGGCTCGGCCTTCACGTTGTAGTACCAGACCGGGTTCTTGGGTGCGCCGCCGAGCGAGGCGACGATCGCGTACGTCCCGTCGTGTTCGACACGCATCAACGGCGTCTTGCGGAGTTTGCCGGATTTCGCGCCGCGCGTGGTCAGCAGGACGACGGGCCTGCCGCCCAGCGTCGTGCCCTCGGCTCCATCGGTGGATTCCATCAACTCGGCCTGATCTGCTGCCCACTTGGACGGACTGGGCTCGTATTCACCTGTGAGTGGCATGCGTCCAGTCAACACCTGATCCGCGACAACGCGCCACCGATTCCACCGAACGAGCGCACATGCGAAGAACCGCATCCGATTGTTCGTTGCGCCGAACTCCGGGTTCCGAGTACCCTGATCCCACGCGGGGGACGTCCGCTCCCCCGACCCGCGCCAGTGAGGTGACCTGCGATGACGACACACGACGCATGGGTGCGCCGCGAGGTTCGCCGCCGCGGCCCCGCCCGGACCGTCGACATCGCCGGCGCCGAATGGCCCCTCTACAAGCTCGAAGCGCTGGCCGTCGCTCTGCTGGTCTTCGTCACGATCCTCGTCGTCACCCAGACGCTGCAGGCGGCCGTACTCACCGCCGCCGCGGTGGCCGTCGTGGTGTGGTGGGCGCGGCGCCTCTTCCCGCCGCGCCCCTAGCCGTCACACGGACAGGCAGCTCGGTCCGAGCAGCGCCTTGAGATCGCCCATCAACGCCGACGACGGTTCCACCCGGAGCACGTCGTCGACCTTCCACAACGTGACCTCGGTGCCGCCGATCAACCGCACGTGGACGTCCGACGTGCCCGGATGGCGCGTGAGCACCTGACGCAACGCGCCGATCTTGTCCTTGGTGCACTGACGCAGCGGCAGACTGACCGCCAGCGGCTTCGCGACCCCCACTGCCGAGAGATCCGGCACCGCAAGGTCGTTGGCGATGAGTGAGATCCGATCGTCACGAATCGACACTCGCGCCTTGACGAGCACGACGGAGTCCTCCGTGACATCCATCCCGTAGACCGAGTAGGCCTGCGGGAAGAACAGCACCTCGATACCACCGGTCAGATCCTCGAGCTGCGCGGACGCCCAGGTGAGACCGTTCTTGTTGATCCTCCGGTTCACCGACGCGAGGATCCCGCCGACGGTGACCTGGGTGCCGTCCTTGATGTCGCCTTCGAGGATGGTCGGGATCGCGGTGTCGGACTGCGCCGACAGCACGTGTTCGACGCCGTTGAGCGGGTGCCCGGACACGTACAGGCCCAGCATTTCCCGTTCCAGCGCCAACCGGTGCTTCGAGTCCCACTCTTCCTCGGGGATCTTCACGTTGAACACCGAGGAGATCGACTCGTCGGCGTCGTCGCCGCCGAAGAGGTCGAACTGTCCGATCGCCTCCGCCTTCTTGGTGCCCATCACCGCGTCGATGGCGTCGGCGTGGACGAGCATGAGTCCCTTGCGCGGATGGCCCAGCGAGTCGAATCCGCCTGCCTTGATCAGCGATTCGGTGACCTTCTTGGAGCAGGCGGCGGCGTCGATCTTGTTGAGGTAGTCGGAGAAGTCGACGAACTTGGACTTCTCCTTGCGCGCCTTGATGATCGAGCCCACGACGTTGGCGCCGACGTTGCGGACGGCGCCCATGCCGAACCGGATGTCCTCACCGACGGAGGCGAAGTTGACCTCGGATTCGTTGACGTCCGGCGGCAGCACGGTGATCCCCATCTTGCGGCAGTCCGCGAGGTAGATGGCGGCCTTGTCCTTGTCGTCACCGACCGAGGTGAGCAGACCGGCCATGTACTCGGCCGGATAGTTGGCCTTGAGGTACCCGGTCCAGAACGACACCAGGCCGTACCCGGCGGCGTGCGACTTGTTGAACGCGTACCCGGCGAACGGGAGGATGGTGTCCCACAGCGCCTTGATGGCGGGCTCGGAGAATTCGTTGGCGAGCATGCCCTCGCGGAAGCCGGCATACGCCTCCTCCAGCACCGAGAGCTTCTTCTTACCCATGGCTCGGCGGAGAATGTCGGCCTGTCCGAGCGAATACCCGGCCACCTTCTGAGCGATCTGCATGATCTGCTCCTGGTAGACGATCAGGCCGTACGTGTCGGCCAGGATCTCCTTCAGGGGCTCCTCGAGCTCCGGGTGGATGGGTTTGACCTCTTGCCGCCCGTTCTTGCGGTCGGCGTAGTCGTTGTGCGCGTTCATGCCCATCGGACCGGGCCGGTACAGAGCGAGCACCGCGACGATGTCTTCGAAGCCGGTGGGCTGCATGCGGCGCAGCAGGTCGCGCATCGCGCTCCCGTCGAGCTGGAACACGCCGAGAGTGTCTCCGCGGGAGAGCAGTTCGTACGTGGCCGGGTCGTCGAGCGCGAGGGTGTCGAGATCGAGGTCGATCCCCCGGTTCGCCTTGATGTTGTCGATGGCGTCACCGATGACGGTGAGGTTCCGCAGTCCGAGGAAGTCCATCTTCAGCAGGCCGATGGCCTCGCACGACGGGTAGTCCCAGCCGGTGATGATGGCACCGTCCTGGGCGCGCTTCCACACGGGAATCGCGTCCATCAGCGGTTCGGACGACATGATCACCGCGCAGGCGTGAACGCCGGCGTTACGGATCAGGCCCTCGAGCCCCTTGGCCGTCTGGTAGATCTTCGCGACGTCCGGGTTGGAGTCGATGAGGGCGCGAACCTCCACCGCTTCCTTGTAGCGCTCGTGGTTCGGGTCGGTGATGCCGGACACCGAGATGTCCTTGGCCATGATCGGCGGCGGCAGCGCCTTCGTGATCTGGTCGGCGATCGCGAAACCGGGCTGGCCGAACTGGACTCGGGCGGAGTCCTTGATGGCCGCCTTCGTCTTGATGGTGCCGAACGTGATGACCTGGGCGACGCGGTCGCTGCCCCACTTGTCCGTCGCGTAGCGCACCATCTCGCCGCGACGGCGATCGTCGAAGTCGATATCGATATCGGGCATGGAGACGCGTTCGGGGTTCAAAAACCGCTCGAACAGCAGGCCGTGCGGGATGGGGTCGATGTTGGTGATGCCCATCGCGTAGGCGACGAGCGAACCGGCCGCCGAGCCTCGGCCGGGGCCGACGCGGATGCCGACCTCCCGCGCGTGGTTGATGAGGTCGCCGACGACGAGGAAGTAGGCGGGGAAACCCATTTCGAGGATGACGCCGATCTCGTAGTCGGCGCGGGCGAGGTACTCCTCGGGCGGTCCGTCGGGGAACCGGCGGTCCAGTCCGCGCATGACCTCCTTGCGCAGCCAGGTGCCCTGCGTCTCGCCCTCGGGGACCGGGAAGATCGGCATCCGGTCGTGGTGCGCCCACACGTCGTCGTACGACTGGACCCGCTCGGCGATCAGCAGTGTGTTGTCGCACGCGCCGGGCACCTGGTCGTCCCACAGCGCGCGCATCTCCGCGGCCGGCTTCAGGTAGTAGCCGTCGCCGTCGAACTTGAACCGGGTGGGGTCGGACAACGTCTTACCGGTCTGGATGCAGAGGAGCGCCTCGTGGTTCTCCGCGGCTTCCTTGGTGACGTAGTGGCAGTCGTTGGTGGCGAGCGGCGGAATCTCGAGCTTCTTGCTGATCTCGAGCAGGCCCTCACGCACTCGTCGCTCGATCGACAGTCCGTGGTCCATCAGCTCGAGGAAGAAGTTGTCCTTGCCCCAGATCTCCTGCCACTTGGCAGCGGCCTCGAGCGCCTCGCGGTCGTGGCCGAGTCGCAGCCGGGTCTGGATCTCACCGGACGGGCATCCCGTGGTCGCGATGATGCCCTCGTGGTGGGTGGCGATGAGCTCTTCGTCCATCCGCGCCCACTTGCCGAGCTGGCCCTCGATCGACGCGAGCGAGGACAGCTTGAACAGGTTCCGCAGACCGGTCGCGTTCTCCGCGACCATCGTCATGTGGGTGTACGCGCCGCTACCGGAGACGTCGTCGGACTTCTGGCTGCGGTCGCCCCACAGCACGCGCTTGGTGTTGAAGCGGGACTCGGGCGCGATGTACGCCTCGATGCCGATGATCGGCTTGATGCCCTGCTTCTTCGCCACGTTGTAGAACTCGCTGGCGCCGTACATGTTGCCGTGGTCGGTCATGCCGACCGCCGACATCCCCAGTCGCTCGGCCTCTTCGAACAGGGGGCCGACCTTGGCCGCACCGTCGAGCATCGAGTACTCGGTGTGATTGTGCAGATGTACGAACGAGTCAGCCACGTGCGCCTCTCTGAAGGTCTGGGAGCCTCACGAGTGTAGGCCCTCGGACCGACAGCACCGGTCGCCGACGGCGGATGTCGGAGAAGTCGTGACGCGAGTTACTGGACGGGCGCCTGGGACGGTTCGGTATTTCGCCGCTCGCGCCGGACCCGTACCAGCGCATCGGTACTGAAGATCGCGAGTGCCACCCAGATCAGCGCGAAACCGATCCACCGCGACGCGGGCATGTCCTCGTGGAGAACGGCGACGCCCCACGCCATCTGCAGCGCAGGCGTCAGGTACTGCAGCATGCCGAGTGTGCGCAACGGCACCCGTTGCGCGGCCGCGCCGAACAGCAACAGCGGCAGCGCGGTCACCGGTCCCGCGGCCAGCAGCAGCAGGGTGTGACCGATCCCGAACCCGAGGAACGTGCCTGCCCCGGTGAGGGCGAGGAACACGAGGTAACCGATCGCGACGGGCGCGGCCACGATTCCCTCGGCGGTCAGGCTCGTCCGCGGGTCGAGCGGCATCACCTTCTTGCACAGCCCGTACAGGGCGAACGACGCGGCCAGGGTCAGCGCGATGTACGGCGGATGCCCGTAGTCGACGGTGATCACGATCACCGCGGTTGCGGCGAGCGCGAGCGCGACGATCTGGGCGGGGACGAGCCGTTCCCGGAAGATCACGACCCCGAGTAGCACGCTCACCAACGGGTTGATGAAGTAGCCGAGCGCGGTCTCGACCACCCGGTCCGAGGTGACCCCGTAGATATAGGTGCCCCAGTTCACCGCGATGGCCGTCGACGCGGCCGAGACCAGGAGCCAGGTGCGCACACTCAGCCCGCGCAGCGACCGGAGCCGGCCCGAGACCGCGAGGACGACGAACATGAGCGCGAGCGTCCACACCACCCGGTGCGCGAGGATCTCCACCGACCCGGCCGGGCCGAGCAATCCGAAGAACGCCGGGAACGCGCCCCACAGCACGTAGGCGCCGACTCCGCAGGCGGCGCCCACGGTTTCCGCCTTCCTCGCCTTCACGAACCGCTCCCCGGGACGATGCCGTCGTCGGGGCCGGGCCGGACGATCTCGACCTGCTCCGGCAGCAGCGGGCGCACGGCGAATCGCCCGGCGACGGCGTCGGCGCCGAGTGCCTCGACCGCCCGGACGTCCGCGGCGGACCGCAGCGCGGTGAGGGCTTCGTGATCACCGCGGACGACGACACCGATCACGCACGCGCAGTTCCGGGCGAGTTCCGCCGACGACACCGCCGCGATCTGCGCCTGTCGCTCCGTTTCGCCCGTCATCGCCTGGGCGCGTCCGGCGGCCAGGACGCTCGCCCGTGCGAGCGCCGCATCGCCTGCCGCGACGGACACGGGAACGAGGGGGGTCTGCACCCGGTCCAGGGGCACACGGAAGAGCACCTGCGACACCCGGGTGCCGGACGCGGCGCCCCGGACGACGTCCGTCGTCACCGGACGCGTGAACGAAACCAGCGCCCACTGCTCGCGGCGCGCGTCCGCCGCGTCGAGCGACCGGTCCGCCCGGGCCAGGTAGTCGGCCACCACTTCCCCGTTGTCCGGGCCCAGCGTGTCCGTCGACACGGGCGCCCGCCGGACAGGGTGCAGTACTCCGAGCACGACCGTCACCGCGATCAGGGCGACGGCGGTGAGCACTGCCGGCACCGCGGTACCGCCCGGGTACGGGCGCCTCACCTCAGCTCGCCCGCAGAACCCCGAGAGCGTCCTCGAGATCCTTCGGGTACTTGGACGTGATCTCGACCCACCGCCCGTCCGCGGGATGCGCGAAACCGAGCGACCGGGCGTGCAGCCACTGCCGTTCCAGCCCGAGACGTTCCGCCAGCCGCGGATCGGCCCCGTATGTGAGGTCGCCGCAGCACGGGTGCCGCAGTGCGGCGAAGTGGACGCGGATCTGATGGGTCCGGCCCGTTTCGAGGTGGATGTCCAGCAGGCTCGCCGCCTGGAACGCCTCGACCGTGTCGTAGTGCGTGATGCTGGGCTTGCCGTCCGCGGTGACGGCGAACTTCCAGTCGTTGCTGCGGTGCCTGCCGATCGGCGCGTCGATGGTTCCGCTGCTCGGGTCCGGGTGACCCTGCACCAGCGCGTGGTACCGCTTGTCGATGGTCCGCTGCTTGAATGCGCGCTTGAGGAGTGTGTAGGCGCGTTCCGACGTGGCCACCACCATCACCCCGGACGTGCCGACGTCCAGCCGGTGCACAATGCCCTGGCGTTCGTGCGCACCGGACGTCGAGATCCGGAAGCCCGCGGCGGCGAGACCGCCGATCACCGTCGGACCGGTCCAGCCCACGCTGGCGTGGGCGGCCACACCCACCGGTTTGTCGACGGCGACCACGTCGTCGTCGGCGTACAAGATTTCCATGCCCTCGACGGGTTCCGCCTCGATGGTCAGCGGCCGCGGCGGTTCCGGCAGTTCCACCTCGAGCCAGGTGCCTGCGGACAGACGATCGGACTTGCCGACGGGTGCGCCGTCGACGAGCACCGAACCCTCCTCGGTGAGCTGAGCCACCGCGGTGCGCGACAGACCGAGCAGTCGAGCGAGGCCGGCGTCGACCCTCATCGCTTCGAGCCCGTCCGGGACCGGCATCGACCGTGTCTCCCTCACTTCTCTACCCCCTTACGTGTTCCGTCCGGTTCCAGCCCTATCAGTGTGAGCACGACGAGCAGGATCGCACCGCACACGATGCCGGAATCCGCCACGTTGAACACCGGCCACCAGCCGACGGACACGAAATCGACGACGTGACCCTGCATCACTCCCGGCGCCCGGAAGAACCGGTCGACGAGGTTGCCGAGGGCGCCTCCGAGTACCAGCCCCAGACCGAGCGCCCACCACGGCGACCGCAGCGTGCGGCCGATACGGACGACGCCGATCACCACACCCACGGCGACGAGCGTGAGCAGCCACGTCATGCCGGTGGCCATGGAGAACGCCGCACCCGGGTTGCGCACGAGCCGCAGCGAGACGATGTCCCCGATCAGCCAGACCGGCCGGCCGGGCTCGATGTTGGCGACGGCGAGGATCTTCGTCAACAGGTCCGCGGCCAGGACGGCACCGGCGATCACGAACAGCAGCAGCCTGCGCTGATGCTTCACCGGCCGGGGCGCTGCGGTGCCGGACGTGTCACCGTCGTTTCGGTCTTCTGCGTCGGTCTCGTTCTCTGCCGTGGGGTCTTGACTCACCCGTTCATCATCCACTACGGAGGCAAGCCTCCGTTCACGCGCTCCCGCGCGCACTAACCTGGGGGCGTGCCACTGTTCTCGAAAGCTCTGCGACCCGGATTCTGCCTACTCGCCGCAACCCTCTCCCTGGTCGCTCTGACCGCCGGGTGCGGAGGTGACGGCGACTCCTCGGAGTCGAACCCCGCAGGGTCCACGTCCACTCCCGCCGAAGTGACCGTCCCGATCTCCGCCACCACCGTCGAACTGATCCAGCCCGGCGAGGAGCCGCGCGAGGTGATCCAACGCAGACCGCCGGCGGGGGTCACGCAGCAGGTGCAGTTGACCACCGGCGCGCAGGTGTTCCAGCAGATCGACGACCAGCCCGCCCAGGACTTCTCCTCACCCGAGATCACACTCCCCCTCACCGCCGCCGTCGGGCAGGCCACCGACGACACGGATGGCGGCACCACCGTCGACCTCACGCTCGGTGACGTCACCAGCCCCGACGACCGCCTCGGCAGCGCGCTCGAAGCCAGCGCCGGTTCGGGCGCCGGCTTCACGGTCGACCCCACCGGTGCGATCACCGCGCTGCGACTGCGTCCGGACGCCGAAGCCCAGGACATCGCGCGCTCCGCGATCGAGCAGGCGTTCTACCAGGCCGTGTATCGCACGGTCCCGTTTCCGGCGGAGCCCGTCGGAGTGGGCGCCCAGTGGACGATCCGTCAGCAGGTGATGAGCGGCATCGCCCTCGACCAGACCACCGTGGCCACCCTGACCGCCCGGGACGGCAACCGCCTCACCGTCGACTACACGATCGACCAGAAGCCGAAGTCCCCCGTCTGGGAGCTGCCCGGGGAGGCAGGCACGCTGAACGTCGACCAGTACGTGATGCACGGTTCGGGCACCATGACCGTCGACCTCGGCCTGCCGCTGCCCGTCGCCGGGACGGTGACCGTGGGCGGCGACCAGGAGTACAGCGACCCCGACGGCGCCACCCGCCTGCACCAGACCACGTCGAACTCGGTCCGGTGGGGTTCCTGATGCGCCGCGGACCCGTCGCCGCCTCGTGCTCCCTGTTCGCCGTGCTCGCGCTGTCGGCGTGCTCGTCGAACGCGTCCGGCGACGCCGGCGGCACCGCCTCACTTGTGCCGCTCGGACCGGTGGTGACCGCAGCACCGGACGCGGCGGGCACACCGTTCGCCGATCCGGCCGCACTGAAGGCGGCCCTCCTCGACGTCGGCGACCTTCCTGTCGGATTCACCCCCGTGCCCGACCCCGAGGACGATCTGGGGCTGCCTCCGGCGTCGGAGTCGGCGGACTCCGACAAGTCGAGCACGGATCCCGCGGAATGCGGCGCGGTGCTGTCGCCCGTCGCGGATCAGCGTGCGGGCGCGGTGGCGTCGGCGTCCGGCTGGTTCACCGGCCCGGACTTCGCCACCATCGACCAGGACGCGGCGAGCTACGGCACCGGCGCCGACGCATCCCAGGCCTTCGCGGTGGTGCAGGACCGGCTGGCGGGATGCACCGAGTACGCCGGCACGGACGCCGACGGCGTGCAGGTGCAGTACCGGGTCGGCGGCCGCGAGCAGCAGCCCGCCGGTGACGCGTCGGTGGCGTTCCGGCTCGTCACCACCAGCGAGGGCGTCAGTCTGGTCTCGGACGTGGTGGTGGTCGTCGTCGGGAGCACCGTCACCCAACTGGTCGCGACGGGCCAGGACCCGATCGACGCCGGCGTCTTCGGCGACCTGACGAGCACCGCCGTATCGAAGCTCGCGCCCGCACCTGCCGGCTGAACCGACCGGCCACGAACGACCGATGCCGGTGTCCCCGAGGGGACACCGGCATCGGTGCGGGAACGCGGCGATCCGTCAGGACCGCACGGTTCGGCCTGGAATCAGGCAGGGCATGCAGGCGAGGTCAGCTGCGCGAGCGACACGATCTGGCATGCGGTGATCTTCGACAGCTTCCACGTTCCGTTCTCGCCGGGAACGAAGATGGCCGGAACGCCACCCTGCTGGACCTGGCCGTTGACGGTCAGCTGCAGCTGGCCGCTGGCGGTGCCGTCACCATTGTCGATGACCGGGTCGAGAACGGTGACCTCGGCGTTGTTGGCCTTCGCGGCGGCGGCGACCTGGTTGATGAGCTCCGGATCCTGCTCCGAACCCTCGACCATGGCGGACTTGACCTCGAGCGGCGTGGCCGGATCGAGGCCCTGCACCAGAAGCGCGTTGAGATCGGCCGCGGTGGGCACCTCGATGGCTTCCGAGGTCTCGGCAGCTGCGGAAGTCGTCGTCGTGGTCTTGGTCGCCGTGTCGCTCTCGTCGGAGCCACACGCGGACATCGTGAGGGCTGCGGCGATTGCTACTCCGGCAACCGTGATCTTACGAAGCTTCAACTCAATAACCTCTTCATTCTCGGTGTTCGTTCTCGGACGATCTGAGCATCTATCGCTACCCGGGCCAACGTTACCCAAGGGTAAGCATCAGCGCCCGAGGCTACCTTCTCGTGGAGCCGGTCTCCACTCCGTCGTCCGGGCGGTGGGTCCGGTCACTCGAGCGAGCCTTCCACATCGGCCCGTTCGAGTTGCACGTCGTCCTCCTTGAAGGTCCGCGCCTTCCCCGGACCCGTTGTGCGCGTTTCGAATCGGACGGTCACGACACCGTGGCCGGCCCCCTGCACCCAGCCGTGACCGAAGTCCGGGTGCGTCACGTCCAGACCGGGATGCCACCGCGTGTCGATCGCCCGGGCGGGTGCGGGAGTGGGCGCGGAGAGGCCGTCGTCGGGGCCCGCCTCCGTGATCTTCGACTCCTGATAGCCCGGGACGTCCAGGTCCAGTTCGGGGAACAGCGAACCCTGGCGGACCGTCGACAGTCCGGCGAATCCCACCCCGACCAGACGCACCGGCCCGAGTTCGAGCGGATCGATCACCTGCCGCTGCGCCGCCGCGACGAGGATCTGACGGTCGAGGGTCGCGTAGGGCAGCGTGACCGAGCGCGTCACGATGCTCATGTCCGCCTTCTTCAGCTTCAGCACCACCGTCCGCGCGGCCCGGCCGTCCTTCTGCAGGCGCCCGAACGCGGACGCCGCGCTCGACTCGACGGCACCCCGCAACTCG
This sequence comes from Rhodococcus sp. IEGM 1351, assembly GCF_030056875.1. Lineage (NCBI taxonomy): Bacteria > Bacillati > Actinomycetota > Actinomycetes > Mycobacteriales > Nocardiaceae > Rhodococcus > Rhodococcus sp. IEGM 1351. The sequence continues at coordinate 144,565 of NZ_JASHKU010000002.1, forward strand.
GCCATCGTGACGATGTCGGTGGCGAAAGTCGTCTCCGCACTGACCTGTTTGGACTCGGCGCGTTCGGCGACCGGCCGATTGTCGATGCCCTGCGCCAGCCGGTGCAGGCCCGGTCCGACCGTGGTGCCCAGAATGGACGCCACCTCCGATTCCGGGGTCCGCGCGAAACCGCCGATGGTCTCGATGCCGAGCCGCTTGAGCTTCTCCTCCGCGACCGGGCCGATGCCCCACAGTTTCCGCACCGGAAGCTCGTCCAGCACGGCATGCTGCTCGTCCGGCGGGATCACCGTGATCCCGTCGGGTTTGGCCAGACCGGACGCGATCTTGGCCACCTGCTTGCCCGACCCGGCGCCGATGGACGCGACCAGTCCCGTCTCCTCGAGCACGAGGGCGCGCAGTCCCTCGCAATAGCGTTGCACCGTGGCCGCATCCGCCCCGGCCAGCTCGGTCGGTTCGCCGAACGCCTCGTCCATCGACAGTTGCTCGAGCACCGGCATCGGGCCGCGGAGAGCGTCGAACACGGACTTGCTCAACATGCCGTAGAGGCGGCCCCGCGGCGGCAGCACCACCGCGCCCGGACCCACCAGCCTGCGGGCCTGATGCATCGGCATGGCCGAACGCGCGCCGAAGACCCTCGCCTCGTAGCTGGCCCCGGCGACGACACCGCGTCCGCCGAGACCACCGACGAGAACCGGGCGGCCGCGGAGCGTCGGCCGGGTGAGCTGCTCGACCGACGCGAAGAACGCGTCCATGTCGAGGTGCAACACCCACCGACGACTCACCTGGTGCAAAATACCCGCCCGGTCCGACAGGTCATGCCTTGGCGATCGCCGCCCGCACACCCTCACCGAGTTCGACGGCGTCGCCCGGCGCCTCGGCCAGTTCCAGCTCGACGGCGAGGATCTCGCCCGCGATCAGCTCCCGGTGCGCGAGCGCCCAGTCCCGCCGTTCCGCGGGCACGTCGAGGACGACGGTGATCCGGTCGGACACCTCGAGCCCGGCGGCGCGCCGCGCGTCCTGCAACTCGCGGATACGGTCCTTCGCCCACCCCTCGGCTTCCAGTTCCTCGGTGACCGCCGAGTCCAGGACGACCAAACCGGCCCCATCGGGCAGGGCTGCCGTCGACTCCGGTTCGGCGGCGACCAGCCGCTGCGTGTACTCCTCCGGCAGCAACTCGATCCCCGCCGCGACGACGACGCCGTCCGAGTTCTCCGACCAGTCACCGGCCTTGACGGCCTTGATGACGGTCTGCACGTCCTTGCCCAGGCGCGGCCCCGCGGCGCGCGCGTTGACGACGAGCTCGAACCGGCCGTGCACGTCCACGTCGGTGGTGAGGTCGACCTTCTTGACGTTGACCTCGTCGGCGATGAGACCCAGATACGGGCGCAGGCGCTCCGCGTCGTCGGACGCGACCGTCACCTCGGGCAGCGGCAGCCGCACCCGGAGGTTCTGCGCCTTGCGCAGGCCCAGCACCGTCGAGCACACCGACCGCACCTCGTCCATCGCCGACACCAACTCCGCATCAGCCGGCAGCTCACCCTGGGCAGGCCAGTCCGCGAGATGCACGGACCGTCCGCCGGTCAGTCCCCGCCAGATCACCTCACTGACCAGCGGCAGCAACGGAGCGGCGAGCCGGGTGACCACCTCGAGCACCGTGTGGAGGGTGTCGACGGCGTCCTTGTCCTCGTCCCAGAAGCGCGAACGCGACCGCCGCACATACCAGTTCGTCAGCGCGTCGCAGAACGTGCGCAGTTCGTCGCACGCCCCGGCGATGTCGTTCGTCTCGAGCGCGCCGGTGATGGCGTCCCGGGTTCCGGCCAGCTTCGCGAGGATGTACCGGTCCAGGACATTCGTCGAATCCGTGCGCCATTCACCGGACGTCGGCGCGTACAGCTGCAGGAAGCTCCACGCGTTCCACAGCGGCAGCAGCGCCTGCCGGACACCCTCGCGGATGCCCTGTTCGGTGACGACGAGGTTCCCCCCGCGCAGGATCGGCGAGGACATGAGGAACCAGCGCATGGCGTCCGAGCCGTCGCGCTCGAACACCTCCTTCACGTCCGGGTAGTTGCCCTTGGACTTGCTCATCTTCAGTCCGTCTTCGCCCAGGACGATGCCGTGGGCCGCAACGGTCTTGAAGGCGGGACGATCGAACAGCGCCGTCGCCAGCACGTGCAGCGTGTAGAACCAGCCGCGGGTCTGGCCGTTGTACTCCACGATGAAATCGCCCGGGAAGTGGCTGTCGAACCATTCGCGGTTCTCGAACGGGTAGTGCACCTGCGCGTACGGCATCGACCCGGACTCGAACCAACAGTCGAGGACCTCGGGCACGCGCCGCATCATCGACTTCCCGCTGGGGTCGTCGGGGTTCGGACGCACCAGGTCGTCGATCATCGGCCGGTGCAGATCCGTCGGGCGCACCCCGAAGTCGCGCTCGAGTTCGTCGAGCGAGCCGTACACGTCCGTGCGCGGGTACGCCGGGTCGTCGGACACCCACACCGGAATCGGGCTGCCCCAGTATCGGTTGCGGCTGATGTTCCAGTCGCGCGCGCCCTCGAGCCACTTGCCGAACTGTCCGTCGCGGATGTGCTCGGGGACCCACGTGATGTCCTGGTTCAGCTCGACCATGCGGTCGCGGAACTTGGTGACCGCGACGAACCACGACGGGACCGCCATGTAGATCAGCGGCTGCCCGCTGCGCCAGCTGTGCGGGTACGAGTGCTCGATCGTCTCGTGCCGCAGCAACTTTCCAGCAGCCTTGAGGTCCTTGATGATCACGGGGTTCGCGTCGAACACCTGGAGACCCTCGTAGGGCGGCACCATCGCCGTGAACTTGCCGCCCGGGTCGAGCGGCTGCACGATCTCGATTCCGTTCGCCGTGCAGTACTCCATGTCCTCTTCACCGAAAGCCGGTGCGAGGTGGACGATTCCGGTACCGGACTCGGTGGTGACATAGTCGGCGGAGATGACGCGGTGCGCGTTCTCGTGTCCGACGAAGAAGTCGAACGGCGGGTCGTAGCGGAGCCCGACGAGGTCCGAACCCTTGTGCTCCGACAGCACCTCGGGTGCCTCGCCGAGTTCGCGGGCATAGTGACCCAGCCGATCCTTGGCGAGCACGTAGCGCTTGCCGTCGGCGCCCGTCACCTGGACGTAGTCGATGTCCGGGTGCACCGCGACAGCGAGGTTGGACGGCAGCGTCCACGGCGTGGTGGTCCAGATGATCGCGTTGGCGCCGTCGAGCGGGCCCTCACCGTGCAGCGGCATGTCGACCGTGACGGCGGGATCCTGGCGCATCTTGTACGCGTCGTCGAGCCGGGTCTCCTGGTTCGACAGCGGCGTCTGCTCGTACCAGCTGTACGGCAGCACACGGAAGCCCTGGTAGATCAGGCCCTTGTCGAACAGTTCCTTGAACGCCCACATGACCGACTCCATGAAGTCGAGGTCCAGGGTCTTGTAATCGTTGTCGAAGTCGACCCACCGGGCCTGCCGGGTGACGTAGTCGCGCCACTCGTCCGTGTACCGCAGCACGGAGGATTTGCAGTACTCGTTGAACTTCTCGAGACCCATGACGTCGATCTCGGACTTGTCCTTGATCCCGAGTTGCTTCTCCGCCTCGAGTTCGGCGGGCAGTCCGTGGCAGTCCCAGCCGAATCGGCGCTCGACCTTGTTGCCGCGCATGGTCTGGAACCGCGGGATCAGGTCCTTGACGTACCCCGTCAGGAGGTGGCCGTAGTGCGGGAGACCGTTCGCGAACGGCGGACCGTCGTAGAACACGAATTCGGGGGCGTCGTCGCGCTGGGCGACCGATGCCCGGAAGGTGTCGTCCTCGTCCCAGCCGGCCAGCACACGCTGCTCGATCTGGGGGAACCGGACACCCGCATCCTGGGAGACGCCGTAGTCGACCTTGGGGTAGGACTCGTTGCTGCTGGTCACGTTGCTGGTGTCGGTCACCGCGATCTCCTCGTGCCTGACGTACTCGGCACGGGGACGACGGAGACGCCTCCTGCGTCACCACCGCGGTACCACCCCGCTTGCACCCCGGAGGGCGCCTCTCGGTGCCAGGCTGTGACGGGCCCACCCGTTCGGTTCTACTGAGCCGGCGTGCCGGCCGTTCTTCCGAAGGCTCCCCGGTGATGGCCGGATCGTCGCCGCGAAACTCGGTTACTGAATTATTCGCTGAATGCAGTCTAGCCGCCACCGGCGTGCGGCAGCTCAGTCGCCCTCGTCGGAACCGGGCGTCGTATCCGCGTCCCGAGCGGGACCGCGTTCACCGGGGACACCGCTCGCGGGTTGCCCCGGCACGGTCGCCGCCTTCTTGCCCGCGAGGGCGCTGACGAGCAGCAGGACCGCTCCGGCGACGCACACTACGATGCATCCCCAGGCCCACACGACCGAACCGGTCATCAGAGCCACCACCAGGAGAGCGAACCCCACCGCTGCAAGAGCGAGTGTCACGACCAGCACGGCTCAACCTCTATCCGGGCCGCTGGCTGGGCAACTACCGCGCGCTCAGTCAGCTATTGCCCTTGGCGTAGGACTGGCTGTAATTGGACTGCGATCCACCCTGCGCGAACGAATCCTGACCGCCGTCCACCGGAACCGCGGATCCCCGCTGCTCCAGTTCCTCGAGCTGCGACTCCAGGTACGACTTCAGGCGCACACGGTATTCGCGCTCGAATGTCTTGAGCTGCTCGATACGACCCTCCAGCACGGAACGCTGCTGGTTGATCGTCGCCATGATCTCGGTGTGCTTCTTCTCCGCGTCCGCCTGCAGCGCGTCGGCCTTCTCCTTGGCCTGGCGCAGCTGGGTCTCGGACCGGGTCTGAGCGTCGGTAATCAGCGCTTCCGACTTCTGGCGGGCGTCCGCGATCATCGTCTCGGAACGGGTCCGTGCATCGCTGACCAGCTGCTCCGAGTTGGTGCGCGCGTTGCCGAGCAGCTGCTCGGACTCCGTCTTCGCGTCACTCGTGAGGCGGTCCGCCATCTCCTGGGCGAGACCCAGAACCTTGGCGGCCTGCATGTGTGCGTCGGCGCCCTGTGCAGGAGCGGCCGCAGCCGCAGCGGCGGGAGCCGGTGCCGGCGCGGGAGCCTTGGGCTGCTCGACGACACGAGCCGGCTCCGCCTTGGGGGCGGGAGTCTGTGCTGCGGACGCGGAGCGTGGAGCCTTCTTCGCATCGGCGAGCTCCTTGTCGAGCTCCCCTACTCGCTGCCGAAGGTCGGCGTTCTCCTCGATCAGGCGCGACAACTCTTGCTCGACGAGGTCGAGAAACGCATCGACTTCGTCTTCGTTGTAGCCCCGCTTACCGATCGGTGGCTTGCTGAACGCGACATTGTGCACATCAGCGGGAGTCAGCGGCATGGAAGGATCCCTTCACGCGTCATTTGGCGGTCTAGCAAGCATTCAGTTACAGCGCAGTCTACGTAACGGTGAAACAAGACTGGATCAATGGGGTCCATTCTGTCACACCAGACCCGTAGCACGCGCTTGTCCCTGAACGATCGACATCAGGATGAAGACGATGAACAGCAAGACCATGATGGATAGATCCAACCGCACCCCCCCGAGATTGATCGGGGGGATCAACCGCCGGAGCAGTTTGACCGGAGGATCGGTGACCGTAAAAATCGCTTCGAGGATGACGACCACGACGCCGGTTGGCCGCCAGTCTCGTGCGAAGGTCCGTACGAACTCGACAATGATTCTGCCGATGAGTAGCAGCCAAAAGACAAACAGTATCAAGTAGATCACCGAGAACAAGGCCACACCTTCACTCTGCCTGAGAATGTCCGGCCGATCAAAACGAGCCGCGTGGCCAGGGCTTTCTCCGCCACAGCCGCCGCGGCCCGCGTCGTTTCGGACGTTCGGATCCCGATGGTCGTTTCCCCCGCTCCCCGGTTTACTTCTGGCTGTAGAAGCCGGTTTCCGCGATGCGGCGACGCTCCTCGGCGGAGACGTCGATGTCTGCGGGTGAGAGCAAGAACACCTTCGTGGCCACCTTGTCGAAGGACCCGCGCAGCGCGAATGCCAGTCCGGCGGCGAAATCGACGAGGCGCTTGGCGTCGGCGTTGCTCATCTCGACGAGGTCCATGATGACGGGGGTGCCGTCACGGAACCGCTCGCCGATGGTCCGGGCCTCCCCGTAGTCGCGGGGACGCAGCGTGGTGATCTTGGACAGCGGGCCCCCTTCGTCGAAGAGGGGTCCGCGACGACTCTCCACCCGCTCGGACCGCGTGTCGACGGCCAGCGCGCCACGGGTGCTGCCGCGCACGGCACCGCTCGCACTGGGACGGGCCGACCGGACGGCCACGGGTTCGACCCGGGACGAGTGCCGCGGTCCGTCGTACCGGTCGAAGTCGTCGTCGAGGTCGTCCCGGCGGCCGGGAGCGTAGGCAGCCTTACTGAAGGCCGGCTCCGCGAAGTCACGGTCGTCGCGGTCGAGATACGGGTCACGTCCACTGTCACGCGCCGGTCGAGCGGGCCTGCGCGCAGGTTCCGGCTCGTCCAGGTACTCGTCCTCGTAGTCGTCGAGGGGAACCATGCCGAAGTAAGCCTTGAACTTGTGCAGACTGCTCATTGATCGACCTTCCTTGGCGCGGCGGACAGGATCCAACTGCGACCGGTCGCAGCGGTGTGGACGGGTTGGCGATCACCTGGGCGATCTACTTCGAGGTTATAGGCCTCGAACCCAACAGCGCGGTTCCGACACGCACGCACGTCGACCCGTGCCGGACAGCGTGCTCGAGATCATTCGTCATGCCTGCTGAGAGGTCCGTCGCATCCGGATGGTCGCGCCTGAGCCGCGCGTGTATCTTCTCCAGTTCCTCGAACGCCGCGTCCGGGTCGGCGTCGATCGGCGGAACCGCCATCAGCCCGCGGTATTCGAGTCCCGGCGACGACTGCACCTGCGCGGCAAGGTGTTCGAGGTCGGCGATCCCGGCACCGCCGCGCTGCGGATCGCCGTCCAGACTGACTTGGAGCAGCACCCGCAGAGGCTCGGGCCGCTCCCCCGCCTCGAGAGCCGCGGTCGCCGCGCGGCCGAGGGCGCCGACGAGTCGTTCGCTGTCCACCGAGTGGATGGCGTACGCCCAGTGCGCGACGGCCTTCGCCTTGTTGCGCTGGAGGTGCCCGATCATGTGCCACCGCACCGACGGGTCCGTCACCGCGGCCCGGAACTCCGCGATCTTGGCGGTGGCCTCCTGCTCACGTGACTCCCCGAACTCGCGGCACCCGAGGTCGTACAGGATTCGCGCGTCGGATTCGGGGAAGAACTTGGTGACGGGCAGCAGCGACACCTCCGCGGGGTCGCGGCCGGCGTCCCGGCACGCCGCGTCGAGCCGTGCGCGCACGGCGCCCAGCGCAGCCTCGATCTCCCCGACCCTGCCCACGTTGTCCACTCCCACACCGAATCCTCGCCGCCGCCGGCGGCCGTCGTCACACGCTGTCTTGCCCAGTATCCATCCAGATCACCGCCGCGAGGCGACCGGTCGGGGCCTGCCGGCGATGACTGAACAGTGTCTGGTCCTCGATGGTGCAGCGCGGATCCTCCGCCACCCCCGAGACACCCGCGTCGAGCAGTTGCTTCCGCAGGCCGGCCCGCAGGTCGAGGCCGGGGGTCCCCTTGACGGTGCGGGTGGCGCTGCCGGGAAGGAATTTCTCGACGTCCGCCTGCATCGCCGCGGGAACCTCGTACTGTCGGCCGCTCGCCGCCGGACCCAGGAACGCGCCGATCCGGTCGACCCGCGCCCCCTGCTCGACCATGACGTCGAGCACCCGCGGAACGATGCCGATGCGGGCGCCGATCCGGCCGGCGTGGACGGCGGCGATCACCCCGGCCTCGTCGTCGGACAGCAGCACCGGGACGCAGTCGGCGCTGAGGGTCGCGAGTGCGAGCCCCGGCACCGTCGTCACCAGCGCGTCCGTGGCGGGCACCGGCACGTCGGTGGGCCCGTCGACCACGGTCACGTTGCGACTGTGGATCTGCTCCATCCAGACCAAGTGGTCGAAGGCCACGCCGATGTTGTCGGCCAGCCGACGCCGGTTCGCCTCCACCGCGGCCGGATCGTCGCCGACGCGATCACCGAGGTTGAACGTGTCGTACGGTGCGACGGACTGCCCGCCGGCACGGGTGGTGACGACCCGGCGAACCCTGAAATCGGGGGCTGACGACGAACTCAACGACGCATGAAGGAGGGCACGTCGACTTCGTCTTCACCCTCCTCGTCGGACACCGGCACCGCACGGGACTGACCGTTTCCCGGAAGCGGCGGCAGACTGCTCGGGCTCTGGTGGGAGCTGATCGTCTCTCGGGTCACCGACATCGGCTCGCTGTGCTGCTGCTCGGCCTGCTGTCCGACCTCGCCCGCCCGCCCGGCACCGATGGCACTGCGACCGGCGGCGCCCGACTCGACCGGCCGACGGGCGGGGGCGCCGCCGTCGAACCCGGCGGCGATGACGGTGACCCGCACCTCGTCGCCGAGCGAATCATCGATGACGGTGCCGAAGATGATGTTCGCGTCGATATGGGCAGCTTCCTGCACCAGCGACGCCGCCTCGTTGATCTCGAACAGGCCGAGGTCGCTGCCACCGGCGATCGAGAGCAGCACGCCGCGCGCACCCTCCATCGACGCCTCGAGCAGCGGAGAGTTGATCGCCGATTCCGCGGCCTTGATGGCCCGGCCCTCGCCGCGCGAGGATCCGATGCCCATCAGCGCGCTACCCGCGCCGGACATGACGCCCTTGACGTCGGCGAAGTCGACGTTGATCAGACCGGGGGTGGTGATGAGGTCGGTGATGCCCTGGACACCGTTGAGCAGGACCTCGTCGGCGCTGCGGAACGCGTCCATGAGGCTGACTGCGGCGTCACCGAGCTGCAGGAGGCGGTCGTTCGGGATCACGATGAGGGTGTCGCACGATTCACGCAGCGACTGGATGCCGGTGTCGGCCTGGCCGCCGCGGCGCTTGCCCTCGAAGGAGAAGGGGCGGGTGACGACACCGACGGTGAGGGCCCCGAGCTTGCGCGCGATACTCGCCACGACCGGTGCGCCGCCGGTACCCGTGCCGCCGCCCTCGCCTGCGGTCACGAACACCATGTCGGCGCCCTTGAGGACTTCCTCGATCTCGTCCTTGTGGTCTTCTGCGGCCTTGCGGCCGACTTCGGGATCCGCGCCGGCTCCGAGCCCGCGGGTGAGCTCCCGGCCGACGTCGAGCTTGACGTCGGCGTCACTCATCAGCAGCGCTTGCGCGTCGGTGTTGACGGCAATGAACTCGACTCCCTTGAGTCCCTGCTCGATCATCCGGTTGACTGCGTTCACGCCGCCGCCGCCGATGCCGACGACCTTTATTACGGCGAGGTAGTTGTGCGGGGGCGTCATCGGCTCTCGCCTTCCATGAGTGTGTATCACGCTTTCGTACAGATCAGTCCAGCCTGAACCCTCAACCTCAACCATAGGGTTACGGTTATGTCAAGTGCTGCCCGACTAGAGCGAAACGCTATGCACCGCCATACGGATACGCCATTAGGCGCGCCGAGACGCGCCGAGTTATTTGACGAACTCGCCCGCAACTCTTTCGCATCCGGGTCACGACCCCTCACCGCACCGTCGGCAGGTCGGGACTCGACACGTCGTACGTCTGCCCGGGCTGGGTGAGCAGCGGCAGGGTGACCGCAGCCTTGCGCTCGGACTTCTCCGTGCCGCCCCACACCACGGTCCGGCCGTCGAGCAACGTCACCGCGATATCCGAAATCGACTTCGCCACAATCTGTCCCACCTGACCGCGGAGCTGAGGCGGCATCGACTCCAGCACCTCGATCGCAGCCTCCGTCGACGGGTCGCCCCACCCCGGCGTCTCCGTCACCAGACGCGGCACCCCCGGCGGCGGCGGTGCGATCTCGTAGTCCACGGCCTCCGCGTCGAGAAGATGGGTACCGCCAGGGTTGTCGACGAACACGACGGGCACCCGCTCGGTTACCGTGACCCGGATGGTGGACGGGTACACCCGCTGGACGCGCGCGGACGCCACCTTCGGGATCGCGGCGACCCGCTGAGCCGCGCCCTCCGTGTCGACACGCAGCAACGGCTGCCCCTGCGGCACCGCCAGCACCTGGCGAATCTGCTCCTCGGAGACGGACGTCGCCCCCGCGACGTCCGTCTCCCGCACCGACAGCAGCGGCGTGAACCAGGCGACGAGGCCGAGCGCCACGACCACGACGACACCGACGACGCCCATCACCGCGGGCCGCCGGTACCACGGTCGCTGCGACGTCTCCGCCGCCGCGGGCTTCCGTGCCGCCGAAGCCGATTCGCGGGTGCGCCGCGTTCCGGGGTCGGTGACCGTCGAGGTGCGCCGACGCGAGGACGTCCGATCGCTCGCCGTCGCGCGGGCACCGGCCTCACGCCCCGGCCTCGGACTGCGCTGGACGTCGCGGCGGACAGGGCGGTCCGGCCGCTCCGACCGGCCCCGACGCTCCCGCGTCATCGCGACGGGTGGTGGTGCGGAGCCGCACGCAGAGCGTCGAGGATCTGGTTGCCGAGCATCGTCACGTCACCGGCACCCATGGTGATCACCACGTCCCCGGGGGTCGCGAGGGCCGCGACCTGCCGCGGCGCCTGCGACAGGTCGGGCTGGTAGTGCACCGGCTTCGACACCGACAGCGCGACCAGGGCGCCACTGACACCCGGGAGCGGTTCTTCCCGCGCGCCGTACACGTCGAGGACCACGACCTCGTCGGCGAGGTCGAGCGCGTGCCCGAATTCTTCCGCGAATGTTGCTGTGCGGGAGTACAGGTGGGGCTGGAACACCACGATGACCTTGCCGCTGCGCACCGAGTCCTCGGATTCGCGACGGTCGGCCTCGTGGGGCTGGCGCACCAGATCGGCGGCGGCGCCGAGCACGGCACGCACCTCCGTGGGGTGATGCGCGTAGTCGTCGAACACGCGGACCCCGTGCTCGCGGCCGGTGAACTGGAACCGGCGGTGCACTCCCCCGAATCCGGCAATGCCTTCGAGGATCTCGTCCACGTCGGCACCGGCTTCCCGGGCGGCGAGGAGAGCGGCCAGAGCGTTGAGCGCCATGTGCCTGCCGGGCACACCCATCCGGACCGTCCTCGGCGACTGTTCGCCGGCCAGCCGGAACTGCAGCACTCCGCCGACGTCCCGGGCCTCGAAACTCAGCAACCGCGCGCCGACCTCGACGCCGTCGACGGGTGCGAAGGCCCCGTCGGTGTTCTCGGCGCTGCCGTATCCCAGCACCCGCACACCGGGCAGTCCCCGCGCCGCCACCCGCTGCGCGAGCGCCGCGGACCCCGGATCGTCGAGACAGGAGACGAGCAGACCGCCGGGCGACAGACGCGCCGCGAAATCGTCGAACACCTGGATGTACGCCTCGGTGCTGCCGAAGTAGTCGAGGTGGTCGGCTTCGACGTTGGTGACGACGACGACGTCCGGTTCGTACTGGAGCAGCGAACCGTCGCTCTCGTCGGCCTCCGCGACGAACACGTCGCCGCTGCCGTGGTGGGCGTTGGTTCCGGCCTCGTTGAGTTCGCCGCCAACTGCGAACGACGGATCGAAACCACAGTGTTGCAGCGCCACCACCAGCATCGACGTGGTCGACGTCTTACCGTGGGTGCCCGACACCAGCAGGGTACGGTGCCCCTGCATCAGCGAGGCCAGCACCGCGGGTCGCAGGATCACCGGTATGCCGCGCCGGGCCGCCTCCACGAGTTCCGGGTTGTCCTTCGGGATGGCGGCGTGCGTGGTGACCACGACGGTCGGGCCGCCGGGCAGCAGGTCGAGCGCGCCGGCGTCGTGACCGATCCGCACGTGCGCGCCGCGGGCACGCAGCGCGAGGACGCCGCGGCTCTCCTTGGCGTCCGATCCGGACACCTGCCCACCCCTGGCCAGCAGGATCCGCGCGATTCCGGACATTCCGGCGCCGCCGATCCCGACCATGTGGACACGTTCCAACTCCGCGGGCAGGTCGGTCATCGGGTTCCCCTTGTCAGCGCGGCCACGTCGAGCACGATGCGCGCAACCTCGGTGGCTGCGCTGCGGTGACCCGCGCCGGCCGCGCGTCGCCCCATGTCCTCGAGCTGTGCGGGATCACGCAGCAGAGGGATCACGGTCTCCGCGACGAATCCGGCGGACAGGTCTCCGTCGGCCACAATCATTCCACCTCCGGCGGCGACCACCGGTCGCGCGTTCAGTTCCTGCTCCCCGTTGCCGTGTGGCAGCGGCACGTACACCGCGGGAAGCCCCACCGCCGACACCTCCGCCACCGTCATCGCACCCGACCGGCAGATCACCGCGTCCGCGGCCGAATAGGCGAGGTCCATCCGCGACAGGTAGGGAACGGCCACGTACGGCGGGCCGCCCGGTGTCGCGGGAACGTCGAGGGTGTTCTTCGGTCCGTGCGCGTGCAGGACGGCCACACCGGCCGCTGCCAGCGACTCGGCCGCGCCCGACACGGCCTCGTTGAGCGACCGCGCGCCCTGCGAACCACCGAAGACGAGCAGTACGGGACCGTCGGCGGGGAGCCCGAAATGTGCGCGCGCCTCCGCCCGCAGGGCCGCCCGGTCGAGACCGGTGATCGACGCCCGGACCGGGATCCCGAGGATCTCCGCGTCCGAGCGACCGCGTGCGGAGACTCCGGAACCGGCGACCGCGGCCAGGACCCGGGCGGCCCGGCGGGCACCGATCTTGTTCGCTATCCCGGCACTGGCGTTCGCCTCGTGCACCACGATCGGAATGCGGCGCCGACGGCGCAGCAGTCCGGGGCCGGCCGCCAGATATGCCGGCAGCGCGACGTACCCGCCGAATCCGACGACGACGTCGGCACCGGTCGCATCGAGCACCTCGCGGGTGCGGCGCACCGACGCGCGCACCCGACCGGGAAGTCGCAGCAGGTCGAGGGTGGGTTTACGGGGCAGCGGCACCGGCGGTATGAGCTCGAGCGGGTAGCCCCGCTCGGGAACCAGGGTGGTTTCGAGGCCACGCGCCGTACCGAGAGCGGTCACCACCGCGGTGTCGTCGATCGCCTTGATCGCATCGGCCACTGCCAGAGCCGGTTCGATGTGCCCGGCGGTACCACCACCGGCCACGATCACCGACAGGGTGGACTTGTCGCCGTTCACCTACGAAATCCTCGCTCTCCTGCTCGGCCACCCGAGCTTCGCTGTTGACGTGCACCTCGTTCGGGGGTGCGGCCCTTGCCGCGTTCGGGGCGGCCCTTCTCGTATGTGACGCTGCGGGTCCGTGGGGCCATCTCCCGACCGGCCCGCCGGCGGGCCTCGGCGCGGCGCACCGCCTCGGCGCGTGCCGCGTCGGCCCGCACCGGCGAATACGCCTCCGGCTTGCGGAGCCGCAGGAGACGACCGAACGGGCCGTCCTGTCCGGAGTGCAGCGCCGCGACCGCCTCCGGTTCGTGCCGCGCCGCGTTGGCGACGAGGCCGAACATGAACAGTGTGGTGGCCGTCGACGTTCCGCCGGCGGACACCAGCGGCAACTGCAGGCCGGTGACGGGCAGCAGCCCGATCACGTATCCGACGTTGATGAATGCCTGTCCGGTGATCCACACCGTCGCAGTTCCGGTGAGCAGGCGTAGGAAGGGGTCGGCGGATCGGGCCGCGATGCGCAGGCCCGTGTACACGAACAGTCCGAACAAGCCGAGGACGGCGGCGCCGCCCAGATATCCGAGCTCCTCGCCGATGATCGCGAAGATGAAGTCGTTGTGGGCGTTCGGCAGGTAGCTCCACTTCGCGCGGCTCTGCCCCAGCCCTCGCCCCAGGATGCCGCCGTCGGCGAGCGAATACATCGCCTGCCGCGACTGGTACCCGATGCCCTGCGGGTCGGAACCGGGATTGAGGAACTCGCGCACGCGAGCGGAGCGGTAGCCGGCGGTGAGCGCGAGGATCACGATTCCTCCGAAGCCGGTCCCGAGGATCGCGATGAACAGCTTCAGCGGCAGGCCCGCGAACCACAGCAGGGCCATCAGGATGATGGCCAGCGAGACCGTCGTTCCGAGGTCGGGCTGCAGGATGATCAGGACGAACGCGACGAGCGCGGCCGGCACCAGCGGAACGAGCATGTCCCGGATACTGGAGATGTCGCTGCGCCGCGACGCCAGGATGTGCGCACCCCACACTGCCAGCGCGATCTTGGTGAGCTCGGCGGGCTGCAACGAGAATCCCGCCACGACGAACCAACCCCGGGTGCCCTGGGACACGGTGCCGATGCCGGGTATGAGGACCAGGACCAGCAGGATGATCGTGACCGCGAAGGCCGGGAACGACAGGGCGCGCATCACCCGGACCGGGATCTGCAGCGCCGCGTAGAACAGGCCGAGCCCGAGAGCCGCGAACAGCGCCTGCCGGGTGAAGAGGGTGTATGCCGAACCGTCGGAGGCGTAGGCCTCGACGCTCGAGGACGACAGCACCATCACCAGGCCGAGGACCGTCAGCAGAAACGCGATGGTGACCACGAGGTGGAACGACGCCAGAGGCCGCGACAGCCAGGCCCCGATCCGGGTGCGCGGGCCACGCGGAGGTGCCGTGCGCGTGCGGGGACTCGACGGTGCACGCTTCGCCACCCCGGGGGCGGCCGCCGTGCGGGGCGGGGACCGCCGTCCTTCGGGGACGCGGCGGGTGCGGGCTCCGGCGGAGGTCATCGCAGCGTCCTGGAGATGTCCGACTCGTCGAGCCTGCCGACGGCGTCCGCGAAGCTGCGCCCCCGGTGGCCGTAACTGTCGAACATGTCGAGCGAGGCCGCCGCGGGCGCCAGGACGACGGAATCCCCCGCCGTTGCCAGCGCAGCCGCTTCGCGCACGACGACACCCATCACGGCGTCGCTGTCGGTGTCCGCCGGCAGCACCAGCCGGTGCGTCGCGGTCTGCGGGACTGCACTCACACCTGCATCGTCTCCCGTTTCGACAGTGACCACGGGAACCTCGGGGGCGTGTCGCGCAAGGGACTCTGCGATCTGCCTCGCATCGCGGCCGAGCAGGACGGCGCCGGCGAGGCGACCCGCCACCTCGCGGACGAGGTCGTCGACCCGCGCACCCTTCAGCAGACCACCGGCGATCCACACCACCCGCTCGTGGGCGAGGATCGACGGGCGGGCGGCGTGCGGGTTGGTGGCCTTGGAGTCGTCGACGAATGTCACTCCCCCGACGTCGGCGACGTGTGCCGCGCGGTGCGGGCCCACGACGTGGGCGGCCAGACCTGCAGCGACGGCGTCCGGCGGAACTCCGATCGCCCGGGCCAGAGCCGCCGCGGCCAGGGCATCCATCTGTCCGGCAGGCCCGGGCGGGGTGATCCCCTCGGCCGGGGCAAGCCGCTCGCCGTCGGCGAACGCGCGGTCGACGAGATACCCGTCCTCGACACCCAGTTCGCCTGACGCCGGCACACCGAGCCGGAAACCCAGGGTCCGGTCTGCGAGGGACGAGGAGAAGAGAGAGGACGCGACTTCGTCGTCGAGCCCCAGCAACGCGACCTCACCGGTCAGGGCGCGGGCCTTCGCATCGATGTACGGCTGCATCCCGCCGTGCCAGTCCAGATGATCTTCGGCGATGTTGAGGATCGCGCCTGCGGTCGGCCGGACCGACGGCGCCCAGTGCAGCTGGAACGATGAGAGTTCGACGGCCAGCACCTCTGCCCGGGGTTCGGTCTGCCGCAGGGCGTCGAGTACCGGAAGCCCGATGTTGCCGCAGGCCAGACTCGGCAGCTCGGCCGCCTCGAGGATGGACTGCAGCATGGAGGTCGTCGTGGTCTTGCCGTTGGTTCCGGTGACCACCAGCCACCGCCGGGGCGGGCCGTAGAGCCCGGCCCGGTCGACGTGCCAGGAGAACTCGATGTCGCCCCAGATCGGCACCCCGTCCCCGGCGGCGAGCGAGAGCAGCGGCGCGTCCGGACGGAACCCCGGGCTCGTCACGACCAGCGCGAACTCGGCGACGCGGTCCCGCTCGGTGAGCAGATCGTCGATCGGGACGGTCGCGGCGCCGAGACGCGCGCACTCGGCGAGGGCGTCGACGTTCGCGTCGGTGACGGTGACGAGCGCACCGAGGTCACGAAGCGGTTCGATGGTGGCCCGGCCGGAGACTCCCGCACCGGCGACGAGGACGCTGCGACCCCGCAACCAGTCGAGCCCGCCGTGTTCCTCTGCCACGTCGTCAGCCCCCGATCGCTGCCAGGTACTCGCTGTAGAACAGCGCGAGCCCGATCGCGGAAGCGATGGCGGCCAGCAACCAGAACCGGATGATCACCGTGGTTTCCGCCCACCCGGCGAGTTCGAAGTGGTGGTGGAACGGAGCCATCCGGAACACTCGTCTTCGGCTCGACCGGAACACCGCGACCTGGATCACGACCGATGCCGCCTCGGCGACGAACAGCGCGCCGATCACGACCATCAGCAGTTCGGTGCGCGTCGTGATCGACAGTCCGGCGAGCATGCCGCCGAGTGCCAGCGAACCGGTGTCGCCCATAAAGATCTTGGCGGGCGCCGCGTTCCACCACAGGAATCCGATGCACGCACCGGCACCGGCCGCGCAGATCAGGGCCAGGTCGAGCGGATCGCGGACGTCGTAGCAGCCCTTGCCGGGACTCGTCTCGCACGCGTTGCGGTACTGCCAGAACGTGATGATCACGTACGCGCCGAGCACCAGGCTCATGGAACCGGCAGCGAGACCGTCCAGTCCGTCGGTGAGATTGACCGCGTTCGACCAGGCGCTCACCAGGAGGTAGCAGAACGCGACGAACACGACGGAGCCCATCGTGACCGTCGCGATGTCACGCACGTACGACAGGTGTTCACTGCCCGGCGTGAGGTCGTTGGCGCCCCGGAACTGCAGCGCGAGAATGCCGAACGCCACTGCCGCGATGAGCTGGCCGACCAGCTTCGCTGTCTTGTTCAGACCGAGGTTGCGCTGCTTGCGGATCTTGATGAAGTCGTCGAGGAATCCGACCCCGCCGAGCGCCGTCGTGAGACCGAGAACCAGCAGTCCCGATGCCGACGGCCCGTCCGCGTTGTAGCCGATGCCGATCAGGTGCGAACCCCAGTAGCCGGCCCACAGTCCGGCGAGGATGGCGACGCCACCCATCGTCGGGGTGCCGCGCTTCGACTGGTGGCTCGCCGGACCTTCGACACGGATCTCCTGGCCGAATCCCTGACGGGAGAAGGCTTTGATGAGAACGGGGGTCAGCAGAATCGAGACGGCGAGCGCGATGCCCGCCGCGAAGAGGATCTGTCTCACCGCGTAGCCTCCGAACCCTTCTGTCCCGTGCTTCCCGCCAACACCGTGTCCGCAACCTCCCACAATCCGATGGACTGCGACGCCTTGACCAGCACCAGATCACCCGGCGCCAGTTCCTGTTCGAGCAAGGCGACCGCACCGGCGATGTCGGGGACGAGCATCGACTCCTCGCCCCACGAACCCTCCATGACCGCACCCTGGTGCATGGCGCGGGCGGGCCTGCCGGTTCCGACGATGATCAGCCTGCTCACGTCCAGCCGGACGGCGAATCTGCCGATGGCGTCGTGTTCGACCACTGATTCTGGACCCAGCTCGGCCATTTCTCCGAGCACCGCCCAACTCCGGCGCGCCGCACCCCGGCCCGTCCTGGCCATCGACACCAGCGCCTTCAGGGCCGCCCGCATCGAGTCGGGGTTCGCGTTGTACGAATCGTTGACGACGGTCACACCGTCCGGCCGGTCGCGGACGTCCATCCGGCGCGCCGAGACGGCGGCGGCACCGGAGAGGGCCTGCGCGATCTGCTGGAGGTCCGCCCCGCATTCGAGCGCCACCGCCGCTGCGGCGAGCGCGTTGCCGACCTGGTGTTCGCCGTGCACGGCGAGCTCGACGGGCACACTGCCCGCTGGCGCCGTGAGAGTGAAACGCGCCCTTGCCTTCTCGTCGAGCACGATGTCGGTGGCCCGCACGTGCGCGGACTCCGACTGGCCGACGAGGACCACCCGGGCCGACGTGCGCGGGGCCATGGCTGCCACCAGCGGATCGTCTGCGTTGAGGATCGCGACGCCACCGTCGTCCGCCGAGGGCAGCGACTCCGCGAGTTCGCCCTTGGCGGCGGCGATCGCATCACGCGAACCGAATTCGCCGAGGTGCGCCGTACCCACGTTGAGGACGACCCCGATCTTCGGGGGTGCGATTGTCGCGAGGGAGGCGATGTGGCCGCGGCCGCGGGCCGACATCTCCAGAACCAGGTATCCCGTGTCCGCGTCCGCGCGGAGGGCGGTCCACGGGTGGCCGAGTTCGTTGTTGAACGATCCGGGCGGCGCGACGACGGGGCCGAGGGGGCGCAGGACGGCGGCGAGCAGATCCTTCGTCGACGTCTTTCCCGCCGATCCGGTGACGCCGACGACGGTGAGCCCCTTCGCGGTGAGGTCGTCGACGGATGCGCGCGCGAGCTTCGCGAGGGCCGAGAGCACGGCGGCGCCCGATCCGTCGGTGTCGTGCTCGAGTGCCATCGCCTTGCTCGGGATGTCGCTCGGTGTCGGGGTGACGACGACCGCGGGGACGCCGACCGGGCGCGCCGCCAGGACCGCGACCGCACCGGCCTCGACCGCCGAGGCCGCGTGATCGTGGCCGTCCACTCGGGCGCCGGGCAGGGCGAGGAACAGACCCCCGTCGGTGACCTTCCGCGAGTCGAACTCGACCGTTCCCGTCACCTCGGCCGACGGATCGGCGACGTCGTGCAGTTCGCCGCCCACGATCTCGGCGACGCGAGCGAGTGTCATCGGGATCATCGCGCTCCTCCGACCTGTCGCTCGATCGCGTCGCCCAGTACGTCGCGGTCGTCAAATGGGTACTTCACCCCGTGTATCTCCTGACCGATCTCGTGTCCCTTGCCTGCGACCAGAACCACGTCGCCTGCCTGCGCCCAGCCGACGGCGTCGGCGATCGCCTTCGCTCGGTCCGCTACTTCCCAGACCTGTCCCCGCTCGGATTCGGGCACTCCGAGAGCGCCCTCGCGGACCGCGGCCCTGATCTTCGCCGGATCCTCGGTGCGGGGGTTGTCGTCCGTGATGATCAGCAGGTCGGCTCCGCGCGCGGCCGCGGCGCCCATCAGCGGCCGCTTGCCTGCGTCGCGATCGCCGCCCGCACCCACGACGACGGCGACGCGGCCGTGCACCTGCTCGCGCAGCGTCGCGATCACGGCCTCGACCGCTGCGGGCTTGTGCGCGTAGTCGACGACGGCGAGGAAGTCCTGCCCTCGGTCGATCCGCTGCACCCGGCCCGGCACGTCGACCCCGGCGATGCCCGCGACGGCGTCGCGCGGATCGACACCCAGCGCCGCGCACAGCGCGACGGCAAGGGAAGCGTTGGCGACGTTGTACTGCCCCGGCAGACGGAGCTCCACGTCGAGTGTGGTGCCCTCGGCCGTGGTGAGCGCGAAGGTCTGCGAGCCCGAGGACGACACCGTCGCCGGGCCCGCCGTCCACACCGCGCCCTCACTCTCCGGCGTGGTGCCCACCGTCGTCACCATCGAGTGCGCGCCGCGCGCGACGTCGGCCATCCGCTGGCCCCACACGTCGTCGACACAGATGACGGCGTGCTGTGCATGGACGGACGAATCGGCTGCGAAGAGCCGCGCCTTGGCGGCGAAGTAGTCCTCGAAGTCGCGGTGGAAGTCCAGGTGGTCCTGGGAGAGGTTCGTGAACGCGCCCACGTCGAAGCGGACTCCGTCGACGCGGCCGAGCGACAGCGCGTGGCTGGACACCTCCATGACCACCGTGTCGACGCCCTGCTCGAGCATCACCGCGAACAGGGCGTGGAGCTGCGGCGCCTCGGGCGTCGTCAGTGCGCTCGGCACCCGGCGGCCACTCATCCGGGTCTCGATGGTGCCCACGAGACCGGTCGTCCGCCCCGCGGCGGTGAGCGCGGCCTCGACGAGATACGAGGTCGTGGTCTTCCCCGACGTCCCGGTGATACCGATGACCTGCATCTTCTCCGAGGGCCGGCCGTAGATGGTGGCCGACAGCTCGCCGAGAACACCCCGTGGGTCGTCGTGGACGAGCACCGGCATGTCGGAGCCCAGTGCGGACACCAACTCGAATCCGGCCTCGTCGGTGAGGATCGCGGTCGCGCCGCGGGCGAGAGCGTCGGCGGCGAATTCCGCGCCGTGCGCGCGGGCCCCGGGAAGGGCCGCGAACAGATCACCCTCGATGATCCCCTGGGCGCGGAGATCCACCCCGGTGACGATCACGTGCTCGGCGGTTCCGGTGGGTGCCTCGACCCTCGCTCCGGCGAGCGCTGCCAGAGCGCTCACCGTGGTACGGACCGGCTGGGCGGGGCGAAGGCTGTCTGTGACCTTCGCCTCCACTGACGCCGACTGCGGGCGGGACGGAACAGGCACCGGGCTCCTCTCGGATGTCGACTCTCACTGACAACGGCGTAGTGCACGGATCGATACAGCGTGCTACCTCGGCAGTTCCCTGCGTCCACGGAAAAGTCCGTGTCCACTGAACGGCCGACGTGTCAGATTACCGCGAGAGCTCTCGGAACCCGATTCGGCCGACCTTCGCTCAATCGGCCTGCAGCACCAGCCTGCGTCCGGGGTCCGGGGACATCGGCACGCTGTCGCGTTGCAGCATCCAGGACGCGATGTTGTGGAACAGCGGTGCGGCGGACTGCCCGCCGGAGCCGTCCGCGCTGCGTGTCGGCGCGTTGAGCATGATTCCGACGACGTACCGCGGGTTGTCGGCCGGGGCGATCCCCGCGAACGTAATCCAGTAGTTCGAGTTCGAGTAGCACTTGCAGGCGGGATCGACCTGCTGGGCGGTGCCCGTCTTGCCGCTGATCTGGTATCCGTCGACGGCGGCCTGCACCCCGGTACCCCGCTGGTTGCCCGTGTCGTCCTGGGTGACGGACCGGAACATGTCGCGAACGGTGGACGCGGTCTGGGGGCTGACGACCGTCACCTCCTCGGGCGTCTCGGTCTCGGTCCGGTTCCCGGACGCGTCGACCGTCGCCTTCACGATGCGCGGCGGGATGCGGACGCCGTCGTTGGCGATCGCCTGGTACATGCCGGTCATCTGCAGCAGTGTCATCGACAGGCCCTGGCCGATCGGCAGGTTCGCGAACGTGCCCCCCGACCACTGGTCGCGGCTGGGGACACTGCCGGCGCTCTCACCTGGGAGCCCGACGTCGGTGCGCTGGCCGAGACCGAACCTGGACAGCATGTCCGCGTAGCGGTCCTCCCCCACGCGCTGGGCGAGCATCAGAGTGCCCACGTTGGAGGACTTACCGAACACGCCTGTGGCCGTGTACGGGGCGACCCCGTGGTCCCAGGCGTCCTTCACCGACACACCCGACATCTGAATGTTGCCGGGGACCTCGAGAACTTCGTCCGGTGTGGTGAGCCCGTACTCGATCGCGGCCGCCGCGGTGACGATCTTGTTGACCGAGCCCGGTTCGAACGGCGTGCTCACCGGCAGGTTGCCCATCTCCACGGTCCGCGGATTGTTGCCCACCCCGATCGCCGGATTGAACGTGCTGTCGTTCGACATCGCGAGCACCTCACCGGTGTGGGAGTCGAGCACGACCGCCGACGCGTCCTTCGCACCGGACTTGTCCTTCGCCATCTGCACCTGCTGCTGGACGTAGTACTGCAGGTCGGAGTCGATGGTGAGCTCGACGCTCGACCCGTCCACCGCCGGTTGCTTGTCGCGCCAGCTGCCGGGAATCACCGCGCCGTCGGAACCTCGGTCGTAGGTCTGGGAGCCGTCGGTGCCGGCAAGAGTGGAGTCGAGCGAGTCCTCGAGGCCGAGCAGTCCGTGACCGTCCCAGCCGGTGGCGCCGACGAGGTTGGCGGCGAGGGATCCGCCGGGGTACTCGCGGATGTCCTGGCGTTCGAGTCCGACCTCCGGGAACTTGTCACTGATCTGCGCGGCGATGTTGGGGTCGACGCTGCGCGCCAGATAGACGAACGTGTCGTCGCCGTGCAGTTTCTCCTTCAGATCCTTCTCGGGTGCGGCGTCGCCGAGCCGGTCGTGGATCTCCTTCGCGATAGCGTCGAGACGGGAGTCGACGTCGGGGGCGGTGTCGCTCTTGGCCTTCGCCTCCTCGAGTTCCTTCCGCACCCGTGCGGGCTGGAACGTCAGGGCCTTCGCTTCCATCGTGAATGCGATGGGGTTGGAGTTGCGGTCGGTGATCGACCCGCGCAGCGCCGGATCCACCTCGGTGGTGGTGCGCTGGTTCGCCGCCTCCGCGGACAGTTGTGGTGCGTCGATAACCTGGATCCACAGAAGTTGCACTGCGGCGAGGCCGAGCGCCAAGAACATCACCAGGCGTCCGTACCGTTGTCTGAACGGAAAGGACGCCGAACCGGCGCCCTTGGGGCGCCGGGGACGACTTCTCGGTGCGCTTCGACTCACCGGCGACCGCCGGACGGTGGAGCAGTCGTCGGAGCGGTGGTCGAGGGGATCACGGGAACCAATTGTTCACCCTGCGCTTGGATCTCGGTGCCATTGCCGGGCTGCGGCGTGGCGCGCGGCGACTGCGTCGTCGTCCCGCGGTTGGGGGCGGTCGCGACGGCGTTGCCACGCTGGGTGGGCGGGGCGACGTCCAGCGGCGGCACGGGTGCACCCGACGCCGGGGCCGGCTTTCCGACGACCTCGACGCTGCCGTCGGGGTGGACGACGAGGCGAGCGGGATCGTTGGCGGGCACCATGCCGAGCTTGGCTGCTTCCTCCGCCAGTTTCGGGGCGGAGTTGGCGGTCTCGACGTCACGCTCGAGTGCCGCCTTCTCCTCCGCGAGCGACTGGTTGTGAGCGCGGGCGGCGCTCAGCTGGTACGAGTCCTCCGCGGACCGGGTGGTCAGCAGCAATGTCATGGCCAGGCCCATCGCGAGCAGAACGAGGATCGTTGCCACGAACGGGATGCGGGCGGTGAGCGTGCCGGTGCGGTTCTTACCGGAGACGGCGATCGCGGATCCACTGTGCACGGCCGCGCGCTGGGTGCGCTTCTTGTACGCCCGCTCAGCCGCGCCCGTCCGGGCGGCCGCCCGCGCGGGCCGCATCTCGGTGGAACTCACCTGAACCGTCATGCCGCCGACCTCCTGGCAATTCTTTCTGCAGCGCGCAAACGCACCGGGGCTGATCGTGGGTTCTCTTCGACTTCCTGCTCGGACGCCCGCTCCGCCCCCCGTGTGAGGATCCGGAACTCCGGTCCCATCCCCGGCAGTTCGACAGGAAGCCCCTCGGGGCTCTTCGACTTCGACCTGGGAGTGATTTCCTGCTTGACGACCCGGTCTTCCAGGGATTGGTACGACATGAACACGACGCGTCCCCCGACGGTCAACGCGTCGAGTGCTGCCGGGACCGCGGCGCGCAGTGAATCGAGCTCGCCGTTGACCTCCACTCGAAGGGCCTGGAACGTCCGTTTGGCCGGATGTCCCCCGGTACGGCGGGTCGCCGCAGGAATGGAGCGATACAGCAGTTCGACCAGCGCTGCGCTGGTGGTGAACGGCTCCTTCGCGCGCTGCCGGACGATCTCCGACGCGATCTTGCCTGCGAAGCGCTCCTCGCCGTACGTGCTGAGGATGCGAGCGAGGTCTCCGTGGCTGTACGTGTTGAGGACCTCGGCCGCGGTGATGCCGGTGGTCGGGTCCATCCGCATGTCGAGGGGAGCGTCGATCGAGTACGCGAATCCCCGATCCGATTCGTCGAGCTGCATCGAGGAGACACCGAGGTCGAAGAGGATCCCGTGCACCGACTCCTGCGCGGGGAGGCCCGCCTGGGCGAGCGCATCCTCGATGCCGTCGTAGCGGGTGTGCACGAACGTGATGCGATCGGCGAACGGAGCGAGCCGGCCACCGGCGATCTCGAGCGCGTGCGGATCACGGTCGAGGGCGATGAGCCTCAGCTGAGGGTAGGTCCGCAGGAAGTGCTCGGAATGACCACCGAGACCGAGGGTCGCGTCGATCATGACGGCTCCCCCGCCCTGCGGGTCGTTCACGGTGAGGGCGGGGCCCAGCAGCTCGTCTGCGCGGTGAAGCAGAACCGGGATGTGACCGAAACCATCGGCGGGCGAGGAATCTTCCCCCTCGTGATCCACCATGATCCCTCCGGCTCCTGCTCTGTGGTGCGGGTGAAGCGCCCGAAGCCGGGGTTCACTGCTCGAACTTCTCTTGTCGGCCAGTTGCCGTGGCGAATGCTTCGAGGTCCCTGCCCGAAATGAAAACCTGGCGCTGGGGAAGTGCGTCAGGGTTCCGTCGGACAGAGGCCTCGCGGCATTCGCGGGGACGCGGTCACGCTCAGACGATCTCGCCGAGCGCGACTCCTGTTGCCTGCGAGTAGTTCTCCTCGTTCGCCTCGACGTAGGTCTGCCAGGCTTGCGCATCCCAGATTTCGAGGAAATCGACCGAACCGATCACTACGCAGTCCTTGGAGAGACCCGCGTAACGACGGTGATCTGCCGAGAGGGTGATGCGCCCCTGGGCATCTGCGTGCTGCTCATCGGTACCTGCCGCCAGTCCGCGAACGAAGGCTCGCGCCTCCGGATCGCTTCTCGACGCGGCCGCGGCCTTGCGTGCGAGAGCGGTGAATTCTTCCCGGGGATACACCGCGAGGCTGTGATCCTGACCCTTGGTGACCATCAACCCTCCCGCCAGCGCATCCCGGAACTTTGCGGGCAACGTGAGCCGCCCCTTGTCGTCGAGCTTCGGCGTGTAGGTACCGAGAAACACTCGACACCTCCCACCACGTTCGTATCGAACGCCGTATGCCCGGGCGGTTCACCTTCGCTCCCCGCTGCGCACCACAGTACCCCACTTTCCCCCACTCACAAGGTGGATAACAGCGTGTTGTCGCCCAATTTGCCCAATACTTGCTGGTCAACGCTTATTGCAGAAGGTGGGGGAAAATTCCCGACGTGATCACCGACACGAGCCGAGCCGATCGGGCTTGGTCACACATCAGCCCAAAAAGCAGTAAAAGCCCAGGTGAAAGCACAACGCGAGGGGCCGACGCCCCCACCCCGCGGTTCATCGCGGGGCACAGGGGGGAAAGTGGGGAAACGGGGTGGGTGAGGGTGGGGATTCGTGGGCGGGAACGTTCACTGGCCCCACCGGATCGACGCCGACCTACCGCACCCAGGCGACCCTGCACCGCCCGGACACAGCAGTGGCGGGGGGGGGGGGCCCCCCCCCCCCCCCCCCGGGGGGGGGCCGCCGCGCCCCCCCCCCCCCCCCCCCCCCGCCGCGCACCCCCGCCCCCCCCCCGCCCCCGAGCCCGACCCCCGCGCGCCCCCCCCCCGCCCCCCCGCCGACCGCCGCGGCGCCCCACCCCCGCGGGGGGGGCTGGCGGGGGGTGGGGCGCCGGCCGCGGCGCGACTCCACTGCGACGGGCACTACATCAACC